>NZ_JCAFUM010000005.1:0-306681 GCF_059371335.1 Stenotrophomonas sp. YJH_SMC_6
GACCCACCCCGCCTTCGACAGTTTTCCGCGATCTGTCGGGCATTGCCTTCTGTAGAGCCGAGCCATGCTCGGCTCAGATGTTTCAGATCTCGAAATATTCGATTTCGATGGAGAGTCATCCACGCATGGCGTGGATCGTGTCGACCAAGGTCGACACCTACCAACAGCAGCAGGCAACTGTCGAAGGCGGGGCACTGTGGGTTTGCGGGGTGTGAGCCGCATGGATGCGGCGACCAAGCCTACATGGACGTATTTACGGCGTCCCCGCAAACCCACAGTGCCCCGCCATCCCTCAGTAAACCCGCTGTTGCTGTTGCTGTTGCTGTTGCTCCAGCTTCGGCCTCTGCGGGTGCCGGGCGCAGCCCGGCCGTAAACCCCTTACTTCTTTGCGCGCGGCTGGTTCAGCGGTTCCATCGCTCGGAAGCGTTGGCTGTACTCGTCGGTCAGATTCCGCGCTTCCTGGCTGTTGCGCACGATGCTCGGGGTCAGCAGCACGATCACTTCGGAACGACGGCTGGTACGGCTCTTCTGCCCGAACAGCGCGCCGACCACCGGAATCCGGCTCAGGCCGGGAATGCCGCTGCTGCCATCGGTGGCCGAATCGGTGATCAGGCCGGCCAGCATGATGGTGTCGCCGCTCTGCACCGCCGCTTCGGTCGACAGCTTCTTGGTGGAAATCCGCGGGTTGCAGTTGCGCTCGGTCGGATTGCAGTTGTCGGGCACGTTCGAGGCGCTGCTCACTTCCTGCACGATATCGAGGAACACCGTGCCATCGCGGGTTACGCGCGGGCGCACCTTCAGGATCACGCCGGTGTCGATGTACTGCACCGAACTGTAGGTGCCGGTGCCGATACCGGTGTTGACCGTGGTGGTGTTGATCGGCACCTTGTCGCCCACGTTGAGCGTGGCCTCGGCGTTGTTACGCACGAACACCGAGGGGGTCTGCAGCAGGCGTACATCGGTGACCTTGTCCAGCGCGCTCACCACCGCCGCACCATTGTGGCCGGTGAATGCCCAGCCCAGGCCTTCGCCACCGGTTGCGGCACCGGCGAAGCTGCTCCAGGAGCCACCCGCTGCTGCCGGCAGGGTCACGCCGCCCAATGCTCCCGTCAGGGCACGCCCGGCCACGGCATTGTCGAAGAACCAGTTCACGCCGTACTTCAGGTCACCATCCAGCGATACCTCGGCCACCTGGGCTTCGATGTGCACCTGCAGCGGCATCACGTCCAGCTTCTCGATCACCTCGCGGATCGAGCGCCAGGCCTGCGGGCTCGAACGCACCAGCAGGGTATTGGTCTCCTCCACCGCCGAGACGCCCACGCGATCGCCTTCCACTTCCAGGCTGACGCTGACGTTGCCGGACTGGCGCTGCGGCAGGTTCATGCTGCCGTTGCCGGCACCGCTGGAACCGCTGCCCGGGGTCGAACCGAAACTGCTGCTGTTGTTGCTGTCCATGCCGCGCTCGCCGTCGCTGCCCAGCTGCGATGGAATCGCGCCGGGTGCCAGCGATGCCGGGCTGGAGCCGCCGCGGTTGCCGCTGCTGGCGAAGGCTTCACTCAGCCGCTCGGCCAGGTCGCGCGCCTTGATGTAGCGCAGCTCGTAGGAGAACAGGCGGGCGCTGCCACCGGCGGTATCGATACGGTCCAGCCACTGCTGGATCTGGTCCAGGTAACGCACCTGCGGGGTGATCACCAGCACGGCGTTGGCGTTTTCCAGCGGCAGGAAACGGAACATGCCGGCGCTGGGGGTCTTGCTCTCCTCGCCGAACACCTTCTCCAGATCGGCAGCGACCTGCTCGGCCTTGCCCGACTGGATCGGGAACACGCCCACCGACATGCCCGACAGCCAGTCGACGTCGAAGATCTCGACGGTGCGCATGTAGTTTTCCAGCTCGGCGCGGGTACCGCCCAGGGTGATCACGTTGCGGCCGCTGTCGACGTTGACGATCGCATTGGGCCGCGCATAGGGCTCCAGCACCTTCTTCATCTCGGTGGCGGAGATGAACTGCAGCGGGATCACCCGTACCTCGAAGCCACGCGCACTGGCTGCAGGCGCCGTGCTCGGCGCAACCGTACCGGCCAGCGCCTGGTCGGCAGCGACGATGTTGTAGCGGCCACCGCTGTAGACCATGCGGGCGTTGTTCCAGCCCAGCACCATCTCCAGCAGGTTCAACGCCTGCGCCGGCGACACCGGCTTGGGCGTGGCCAGGGTGACCGTGCCCTGCACGCCCGGTGCGATCACGTAGTTCTGGCCCAGCATGTCACCGAGGATGGCCTTGACCACCGCGTGCACCGACTCGCCTTCGAAATTGAAGGTTGCTTCACCGGTGCTGGCGCCATGCAGCGCCGGTGCCGGTGCACGTGCTGCTTCGCGGTTGATCATGGTGCCGGTGCCACGGCGGATCACCGCCTGCGGAGCGCCCTGGGCGTCACGGGCAGCATCTGCTGCGACATCAGCTGCCTGGCCGGCCTCGGCAGTGGGCGACAGATTGCCCTTGCGCTGCACATGCGGCGCGGACACGGTGCTGCAGCCGACCAGCAGCGCGAGGGCAAAGGACCAGGGAAGAAAACGCAGGCTCATGCATTCACTCTATCGGTTGGTGCCATCGCCCGGGGGCGGCGACGGTTGTTGCTGCTGTTGTTGCTGCAGCTGGCGGCGACGGGCCTGGATGCGTTCGCGGATGGCCTGCATCTGCGCTTCGCTGGGGCCATTGGTGTTGGCAGGAGGTGCCGCGGCGGCGGCTGATGGCACGCTGCTGGCGGGCTGCGGCTGCGCGGTTGCGGTTGCAGCAGCCGGAGGTGGGGATGGCATCGGCGGTGCGCCCGCCGGCGGTGGCACAACGACCGCACCCGCCGGCGGCGCGCCATTGGCACCCCGCAGTACGGTGGGCGGCTCGCCGCCCTGGCCATTGAACACGGCCAGTTCCAGCACCTGGCTGCCGCTTGGGCCGATCACCGTGGCCTGGCGCGGCGCAAGCCCCACAAGTTGCCAGCCGTCCACCGCTTCGCCGTTGAGGCGCAGCCGCAGCGAACGGTTCTGTTCGGTGGTGAAGGTGGCCATGCCGAAGTCGCCGGTCAGCAGCACGCCGGTCAGGCGCAGCGCGGCGCTGGCGGCCGGCTCGCTGCCACCGAGCAGGTAGGGCTTCGGCCTGCGGTCCTCGGCGAACAGCGGTCGCTCGCCGATCGCGCTGTAGCTGTCGGCGCTGGGCATCCGTTCTGCGGCCAACGGCGGCAGCACCGGCAGCGAAGGCACCGCATCGGCATCGCCATCCGCACCTGGCAACTGGCTGCCCAGACCGAAGCCGGTGGCCAGCCAGACCGCCGCAGCCCAACCGGCCAGGGCCAGCAGGAAACCGGTGCGCAGGCTGATCTGCTCAAGTTTCATCAGCGACCTCCTGTCCCTCGACCGGCGCCGCCGGTGCGGGGGCGGGTGGCGCTGAAGGCGGCTGCGGCGCGGACACCGGTTCGGCGGCAGGCGTCGGCGCACTGCCATCGGCAGCAGCCCCCGGCAGCAGGTAACCAGCCAGTTCGAATGACACATCCAGGCCGAGCCCGGATTCATTCGGCGACTGCTGGAAGCGCTGCGCGATCAGGTTGAGGTTGTCGACGAACAGGCGCGGGCTGCCGGTCTCCAGGCTGTGCAGCACCGTGGCCAGTTCGGCCACGCCACAGCGCAGGCGCACCTGCATGGCGACGCGCACGAACTCGGCGTCGCGGCGGTTGTCGGTGAGCGGCGTGCGGTTGCTGATGGTGCAGCTGCGGTTGCCCGGGCTGGCCATCGCCACCGCATCCTGCAGCTTCGCGCCGAGCGCAGCGGCTGCAGCCTCGGCGGTGGCCTCGCGCAGGAAGCCCGGCCGCTGCTGCAGTGCCTCGCGGGTGGCACGCAGGCGCTGTTCGATCTGCGGCTGCTGCTGCAGCTGCGCCTGCACGCGCTGCTCGCGCTCGCGCAGGGCGGCGACATCAGCATCGATTTCGCGCAGCGGCCGGGTGAACCAGGGGTGCACCAGCAGCAGGTAGGCCAGGCCCAGCACTGCCAGCAACAGTGCCAGTGCCAGCCAGCGGTCACGGCGTGCGCTTGGCATCGGCATCGGCCGCCTCCCGGTTCGGGGCTGCCGCCGGCAACGGCTGCAGTTCAGCGGTCATGGTGAAGCGGTCGCGGCCACTGGCGGCGCCATCGGCCTGCAGTACGCCGGTCAGGTTGACCTTGCGCCACTGCGGCGCATCCTGCAGCAGCTGCACCAGCTGCGAGGCCTCGCGGCTCAGGCCGATCAGCTGCAGGTTGTTGTTCTCGATGGCCAGTTTTTCCAGGTACGTTCCCTCCGGCAGGCGCCGGGTCAGTTCGTTCCAGATCTCCACCGTACCCGCGCGCTGGCCGCGCTGCTTTTCAAGGAACGCGGCACCGTCGATCAGCGCCTGCAGCTGGGCACGTTCGCTGGCCACGCCACGCGCACTGCGCGCGCTGCGCTCCACCTGGGCACGCAGTTCGTCGGCTGCCGCGCGGCGATTGTCCAGCACCTGCAGGCCAGACAGCACCAGCATCACCACCGCGGCCACGGCCAGCAGAAGGTTCCAGCGCCGCATCGGGTCGGCCTGCAGCTGACGCTGCGCGGGCGGCAGCAGGTTCACCTGCAGGATGTTGCCCTGCGCGTCAATGGCATCGACACCGGACAATGCATCGGCCCATTGGCCCACGTTGCTGCGCCAGGCCTCGAGCTGCCGCAACGGCCAGGCCACCAGTTCGACCTGCAGCTGGCCCTCGCCCGCCGCGCCACGTTCACGCACGTCATAGCTGACCTGGCTGGATTCGAAAGGCGTCTGCCGGTCGATCTCGAAACCGACCACCGCACGCAGGCGGTCAGCCGCCGCCGCCGGCAGGCGCAGCTGCCGGCGCAGCACATCGCCTGCCGGCAGCAGCCACACCCGCGGCAAGCTGCGCAGGCGGGCTTCCAGCACGCGATCCAGTTCGGCCGGGGACAGCGGCCACGGCAGCCGTACGACCGGTTCGCGGCGCTCCCCCGCCTCACGCCAGACCTGAAGATGGTCGCCTTCGCGCTGCAGCAGCAGGCGCGCCTGTGCCCAGCCCAGTGCCCACTGCCAACGTGCCGGCACCCAGGCCAGCAGCGATTGCCGCCACCAGCGCAGGAAACGGCCGGCGCCAGGGCCGATCCGGCCCTGTACCTGCCGCACACTGTCCTGCCATGCCGTCATCTTGCTGTCATTCCCTGCTCCCAGCGAAGCACTGTGTAGGACCGCCCGGGAACCCCGCCCGAGCCATTGCGTACCACTGCCTGCAACACCGACCGGCGTCCACTGCCGTCGGTTGCACGAGACTCGATACTATAGGTGCCGCTGCTGCTGGCAAGCGTTGTCGCACCGCCAGCGGTATCTGCGTCACGCTCCTGCTGTGCGCGCTGCGCCAGCACGGTATCCGCATCCAGGCCCAGTGCGGTCAGCACCGGCGCGCTGGCAAACTGGGGATCCGGGCGCGCCTGGCGGCTGTACAGGGTCAGGTGCGGCAGCATGGCCTGGTACAGCGGGCCGCGCATGCCGAGTACCCGCTGCAGCTCGCCCAGCGTCTCGAAACGCTTGTTGCGGGGGCCATAGGGCAGGCCTGCGGCGGCATAGTCGGGCGCTTCGGCACCGCCGCCGGGCTGCAGCAGGCTGTCCTCGTCGCGCCAGTCGACGATCGCGCCGGCCAGCTGGCGGGCCTGCGCTTCGTCTTCACCCAGCGCCTTGAGGAAGGCGCTCAGCAGGGCCACGTCGGCCAGGTTCAGGTTGATCTTGCCGTTCTCGTCCAGCACCTTGATCTCGATGCTGGCGTCATCGAACTGCCAACGATAGACACGGCCATCGGCGCGCCAGGGCGCCCGCTGCGGATCGGCGGACAGGCGCGTCAGCGCGTACTCAAGTCCCGCCCGTGCACGCTCCTGGCCACGCGCATCATCATCCAGCACCCGCTGCTGCAGGTGCTCGACCCGCGCGCTCAACGCGAACGCGCCCACCAGCGCCGTCATCAGGGCGATCAGCCACAGGACCAGTACCAGCGCCGCGCCGTGCGCCCGGCTCATCGCGCTCCTCCACTGCCGCCCGCGCGCGGAGCGACCACCAGTGCAGGCCAGGGAGCGCCCTTGGCGGGCACGATCTGGATCTCCACCAGCATCGGCAGGCGCCGGGTGTCATCCCAGCGCGGCATCCAATCAGTCACCTGCCCGGTGCTGGCATCGATGCCGCGATAGCGCAGTTGCACCGACTTGAGGTTCTCCACCAGCACCTCCGGTGGGCGCGGCGGAGTTTCGGCGATGCGCTCGCCCTCCTGCAGCAGCACGAGGTCGAGCAGGAGGCGTTGCTGGCCGCTGCGGCCATCCACCTGCAGTGCGTGCAGGTAGGCACCGCCACGGCCCAGATAGCCCGGTAGATCGGCCGCGAACAGCATGCGTTGCTCTTCGCCCTGGAAGAAGATCGGTTCGCGGGTGGGATCGGGCACTTCCAGCGGCGTGCGCAGCGCACCGGCCAGCTGCCGCCGCAGCAGAGCCTCGACCGCACGCATGCGTTCGCTCTCGGCGGCAATCTGCTCGGCACGCTGGCTCACCGCCATCGCCGAGCGCACGCTGGCAAAGGCCAACGCCAGGCCACCGGCCAACAGCACCGTGGCCAGCATCACTTCCACCAAGGTAAAGCCTGCGGCGCGTCGCTTCATCGCGCGCTCTCCAGGTCCGGCGGCAGCAGGCGCAGGCTGCGCCAGCGCAGTTGTTCGCGTTCGTCTTCGCCCCAGCGCACCTGAAGCTGCAGCTCGGCCAGCCAGGGAGCCCCCGGCGATTGCGCCTGTGCCTGTACCGCGTTGGCGGCACGCGGCTCGACCCATGGCTGTACCTGCAGCTCCCAATGGTATCGGCCCTGTTCCCAGTCGCCCTGCTGGCTGCCCACCTGCAATGGCGCGGCGACACCGGCTTCGGCCAGCAGCGACTGCGCATGCAGCACCGCACGCGTGCGCAGCTCGGCCTCTCGGACCTGTTTCGCGCCACCTGACAGGCTGCCCAGCAGCAGCGTCAGCGCCAGGCCCAGCAAGGCGAAGGCGATGATGACTTCCAGCAGGGTGAAACCACGCGCCCGCCGCTTCATGGCGCCTGCCACGGGCCGGAGCGGACCTCGCCGGTCAGCCAGCCGACATCGATGCGCCATTCGGCGCCCTCACGCTGCAGGCGGATGCGGCCACCACTGGAGCCGCCATCGGGATGGAACTCGATCACGCCCTGCCCCGGTGCGGTGGCCAGCTGCGCGGCGCCTTCGAACTGCACCTGCAGCTGCGCCGGGACGTCGCCCTGGCGCTGGTTCGCACCTTGCCAGTGGCGACGCGCCGGTTCGATCACGAAGCGCTGCGGTTCACCGCGTGCGATGGCCTGGGCGCGCACCATGCGCAGCTGGTTGGCGATGTCCTTGCCGGCGCTGCGCAGCTGCATGCCGGCAAAGCCGCGCGACAGACCCGCGGCGGTGATCAGGCCGATCGCGGCGATCAGCGCGATCACCAGCAGCATTTCCAGCAGCGACAGGCCCGCTGCGCGCCTGCCGTGCAGGCGAGGGCGAGGCAGCCGCCGCGGCAGGAAATGCGTCATGCCCGGTTACGGCTGGTAGCGGATGTCAGCGTCGACGCTGCTGCCACCGGCCTTGCCGTCCTTGCCCAGGCTGATCAGTTCATACGGCTGGCCTTCGCCCGGCGCGCGGTACTCCAGCGCGTGGCCCCACGGGTCATTCAGGTCGGCCGGCTTGGCGTACGGGCCCAGCCAGCCGCCGACACCGGCCGGTGCGGTCACCAGATCGTTGAGCGAGCCCGGCAGCTTGCCGGTATCGATCTGGTAGTTGTCGACCTTGGAGGCAACGGTCTGCACCTGGGCCTTGGCGATGTTCGCCTTGCCACGATCGGCACCGCCCAGCACGCGGCTGGCGACCAGTGTCAGCACCGCGCCGATCAGCACGATGACGATGATGATCTCCAGCAGGCTCATGCCCGACTGGTTGCGCGCGGCGGCGAAGGAAAGGCGGATCGGTCGACGGGAAGCAATCATGGTCGGTCCTTTCGGTTGCGGAGTGTCGGGGTTGCGTAGGGAGCCATCATCAGCCGATGGCATTGGTCAGGTCGTACAACGGCACCAGCACGGCCACGATCACCGCACCGACCACCGAGGCCAGCACCAGGGTGATCGCCGGCACCATCGCGGCCAGCAGACGGTCGATGCGACGGGCGCTGTCCTGTTCAAACGTGTCGGCGGCCTTCAGCAGCATGGTATCGAGTGCACCGGACTCCTCGCCGACCTGGATCATCTGCAGCGCCAGGCGCGGGAAGCGCTTGCCGCGCGACAGCGCCAGCGACAGGCCGGCACCGTTCTTCACTTCATCGGCGGCCGCTTCGACATCGGCAGCCAGCGCACGGTTGCCCAGCACGTTGCGGGCGATGCCCAGCGCACCGAGCAGCGGCACGCCGTTGCGCAGCAGGGTGCCCAGCGTGCGCGCAAGCCGTGCGGTTTCCAGTTCGCCCAGCAGGCGGCCGATGCCGCGACGCTGCAGCAGCCAACCATCCAGCGCCAGCCGGAATGCCGGCTGCCGTACCTTGCGTTCGAAGAACAGTGCCAGCACTGCGGGCACTACCAGCAGCAGCACCCACCAGTCGCGCACGAACAGGCCAAGCTGCAGCACCGCATTGGTGAACCACGGCAGCGCCACGTCCAGGCTTTCGTACATCTGCGCGAACTGTGGCACCACGTAACCGAGCAGGAACAGCAGCGCACCGCCCACCACCACCAGCAGGATGGCCGGATAGACCAGTGCGTTGATCACCTTGCCCTGCAGCGCGCGGCTGCGTTCAAGGTAGTCGGCCAGCCGCTGCAGGGTCTCGTGCAGGCTGCCACCCGCCTCGCCAGCACGCACCATGTTCACGTACAGGCGCGAGAACAGGCCGTGCTGGCGTTCCAGCGCGGTCGACAGCGGCGCACCGCCGCGCACCACGTCGCGGATGTCGGTGATCGCGCGGCGCGAACGTTCGTCTTCCGGAAGCCCGAGCAGGATCGACAGTGCACGGTCCAGCGGCTGGCCGGCGCCAAGCAGGGTCGCCAGCTGCTGGGTGAACTGCAGCAGCGCCGCGCCCTGCAACGGGCGCTGGCGCAGCAGCGTGCGCCAGCTGCTGCCGCCGACCACGCCGCCATCGGCCAGCTGGGTCTCCATCGGCAGGTGCCCCTGATCCTGCAGGCGCGCGACCAGTTCGGCCTCGCTGGCGGCTTCCATCTGCCCGTCGAAGATCTCGCCGTGCGGATTGAGCGCCTTGTAGCGGTAGTTCGGCATGTCAGCCCCGGCGTCCTGCGCGCATCAGCTTTCCTCGGTCACGCGCAGCACTTCCTCGATGGTGGTCTGCCCGCTCAGCGCCTTGGACAGACCATCCTCGTACATCGTGCGCATGCCGGCTTCACGGGCGATGCGTTCGATCTCGCCCATGCCATCGCGGCGCATCACCGCGCGGCGCAGCGCATCGTTCATCACCAGGAATTCCATGATGGTGGTGCGGCCCAGGTAACCAGTCGGCGCCAGTGCCGAAGGCTTCGGGCGGTATAGATGGATCGGCCCTTCCGGCTGCAGGCGGCGCAGCTCGAAACGCTCGATCTCCTCCGGCGAGGCTTCATAGCGTTCGGCGTGGGTCGGCTCCAGCCGACGCACCAGGCGCTGGGCCAGGATGCCGTTGATGGTGGACGTGAGGAGATAGTCCTCCACGCCCATGTCGAGCAGGCGGGTGATGCCGCCGGCCGCATTGTTGGTGTGCAGGGTGGACAGCACCAGGTGGCCGGTCAGCGCCGACTGGATCGCGATGCGCGCGGTTTCCAGGTCGCGCATTTCGCCGATCATGATGATGTCCGGGTCCTGACGCACGATGCTGCGCAGTGCGTTGGCGAAGTCCAGGCCGATCTGCGGCTTGGCCTGGATCTGGTTGATGCCCTCGATCTGGTACTCGACCGGATCTTCCACCGTGATGATCTTGACGTCGGCGGTGTTGAGCTGGCTCAGCGCGGTGTACAGCGTGGTGGTCTTGCCCGAACCGGTCGGGCCTGTGACCAGCAGGATGCCGTGCGGTTGTTCCAGCACTTTGCGGAACTGCGGCAGGAACGCATCGGTGAAGCCGAGACGATGGAAATCGAACACCACCGTTTCGCGGTCGAGCAAGCGCATCACCACGCTTTCGCCGTGCGCGGTCGGCACCGTGCTCACGCGCAGGTCCAGCTCCTTGCCCTGCACGCGCAGCATGATGCGGCCGTCCTGCGGCAGGCGGCGCTCGGCGATGTTGAGGCGGGCCATGATCTTGATGCGGCTGATCACCGCTGCGGTGAGGTTGGCCGGCGGGCTTTCGCCTTCCACCAGCACGCCGTCGACGCGGTAACGCACCTTCAGCCGGCTTTCGAACGGCTCGACGTGGATGTCCGAAGCGCGCAGTTCCACCGCACGCTGGATCACCAGGTTGACCAGGCGGATCACCGGCGCTTCCGAGGCCAGGTCGCGCAGGTGCTCGATATCGTCGACCGCGCCGCCCTCGCCGTCTGCGGTTTCAACAATCGCGCCCATCGCGCTGCGGCCCTGGCCGAACCAGCGCTCGACCAGATCATCGATCTCCGCACGCATGCCCAGCACCGGGGTCACCGGTACGCAAAGTGCCAGCTGCACAGCCTGCTGCGGATAGGGATCGTGGGCATCGGCCAGCCACAGCCGTACACCCTGTTCATCCAGCGCCAGCGGGCATACATGGAACTGTTTGAGGAAACGCAGGGACAGCGGCAGGCCCTCGGCCAGACCCTGGGGCGGTGAATCCGGCAGCTGCTTGCCATCCAGCAGCGGCAGGCCCAGCACCTCGGCGCTGGCCTGCGCCTGGTCACGTTCGGACACCAGCCCCAGCCGCACCAGCAGGCCAAGCAGGCTGCCGCCGGCCTCCGCGTGCAGCGGCCGTGCCCGTGCAAGATCGCTCTCCTTGAGGCGGCCACACGCCAACAACGCATCCAGGATGCGGCCTTCGGCGTCGTCGGCAGCGGTTGCAGCAAGGGCGTTCACGTGACTCTCCTGTCAATCGGCTCGACTTTAGCAGTTACGTCGTGATTTCCGTCGCCCCGCCGCCCGCTTTCGTAAAAAGACGAAGCCCGTCACATGCGGGTGACGGGCTTCGGCCATTCAACTACCGCACTGCGCGCTTACTGCGTGGCGAGAATGCTCACACCACTGTAAGCCGCCTCGCCCACCACCTTGATGTAGTAGGTGCCGGCAGTCGGTGCCGTCACCCGCACCGTTTCCGAGGTGCCCGGACGGGTCGAGCGCGCATCGTTGTCGGTGGCACTCGGCTCGCGGCCCTTGGCCAGGTAGACCGAGACGTTGCCGGTGCCACCATAGGTGATGACGCTGAGCTGCTTGCCTGCCGCGGCTTCGAAGCTGTAAAGCACGCTGCTGCCGGCGGCACCACTCAACCCGCCGATGGCCACCTTGTTGGTCAGCGGCTTGGCCACCGGCCCGCAGTTCTCGGTGCATGGCTCTTCCAGGGCCTTGTCCAGCGCGGCCTTGGCATCGACGATGCCGGTACCGATCGGGGTGGCGGTCGGAATGCTGACCGGGAACGGACGTGCCGTTTCCTTCAGCAGGGTACGCATGCCCGCCGGCGCGAGCGGGTCGCGGTTGGCGGCGATCAGCGCGCTCTGCACCAGCGCGGCGACGGCAGCCACATGTGGCGCCGCCATCGACGTGCCGGCCTTGCCGCCAAGGGTGTAACCCTCGGTGGAACCGGCTGCCGGCGGCGACGTCTTGCTGCTGGACACCGCCTGCCAGACATAGCCGTTCGGATTGCCGTCGGTGACGCCACCGCCCGGGCCGGACAGATCGATGCGGGTACCGAAGTTGGAGTAGTAGGCCATGGCGCCGGTGATGCCGGTCGCGCCGACCGAGACCACGCCATCGCAGTTGGCCGGGCGGGCATTGGCGACATTCATCGAGTCGTTGCCGGCTGCCACCACCACCAGGGTACCGCGGTTGGTGGCACCGGTGATGGCCGCCTGGTAGGCCGGATCACAGCTGCCGGAGCCGCCCAGGCTCATGTTGATGATCTCGGCCGGATTCTGGTTGGCAGGAATGCCGGCCACGGTACCGCCCGAGGCCCAGGTGATGGCGTCGGTGATGTCCGACAGGGTGCCACCGCAATAGCCGAGCACGCGCACCGGCAGCACCTTGGCCTTGTAGGCCAGGCCGGCGGTATGCAGGCCGTTGTTGGTGGCCTCGGCGATGGTGCCGGTCACATGGGTACCGTGCCAGCTGCTGTCGCGTACCGGCGAACCGTCGTAGCAGGCATTGGCGGTGGGCATCCAGTCACCGTAGTCGAGTGCACCTGGCACGCGGCCGTCGGCGGCACGACGCGAGCGGCTGGCCTGGCTGATGAAGTCGTAGCCCTCCAGCAGGGTGCCGGCGGCAAAATCCGGGTGCTCGGGCAGGATGCCGGTATCGAGCACGGCCACCACGATGCCCTCGCCCTGCGAGACGTCCCATGCGGCCGGTGCGTTGACGCCGCCGACCGGGTTGTGGAAGTGCCAGTTGTGGCTCTGGTAGTAAGGATCGTTGGGCACGAAGTTGGGCGACGCATCGGACTTCGCGACGGCGTCCGCACGCGGCGACGACGCAGCATCGATCGGATACATGATGGCGTCGGCCACCGCATACTCGACGGTCGGGTCAGCCTTCAGTTCGCCCAGCACCTTGTCCAGTTCGGCGCGCGCGATCCCTCCCTGCAGGCGGATCAGATCGGCACCGATGCCCAGCTTGCGGGCCACCTGCGGGCGCAGCGCGGCACTGCGCGCAGCCGCGTTGGTACCTGCCGGCACGGCGCGGGCGATGGCCGAGTTGACCACGGCCAGCTTGGCGTTCGCATCGGCAGCT
The DNA here is from genome assembly GCF_059371335.1 of Stenotrophomonas sp. YJH_SMC_6. Lineage (NCBI taxonomy): Bacteria > Pseudomonadati > Pseudomonadota > Gammaproteobacteria > Lysobacterales > Lysobacteraceae > Stenotrophomonas > Stenotrophomonas sp. YJH_SMC_6. Next base: position 12,936 of record NZ_JCAFUM010000005.1, read on the forward strand.
GCGGCGCTGCCAGCGCGGTATTTCACGATGATGCCATCCACCTGCTGCGTCTTCGGGCCGGACAACGGCGCATTTGCTTTCAGGTCGGCGGCCTGTGCCAGGCCAACACCGGTCAGCGACAGCACGGCGGCTGCCAACACATTGATGCGAAGGTTCTGCTTCTTGATCACGTCGAATTCCTCTTCTGGGTCATGGATCGAACCAACACTGCGGCCATCATTCCTTGACGACTCCCGGCCGGCCCAGCCGGGATTGCCGTGACCTCCCCCCAGGCCCTCGTTGCAGGTGCTGCGCCGGCGTGGGTGGCCGCCGGCGCGATGGAGTGGCTTACCAGCCGAAGCCGGCACCGACGCCGACCGAGCTGTCGTCGCTGCTGAAGGCGCCGCCGAACGTCACCGTGGCGCGATCGCTGATCGCACGCTGGTAACCCAGCGACAGTGCCGATTCACCGCCCTGGAAGCCGATGCCGACGCCGACCCGGTTCTGGGTACGGATGCCGGCAGCACTGGTGGCCATGTTGAGCATCGCCGCGCTCATCGCGCCCTGGCGGTCGATGCGGCGATCCATGTGGCGCAGGCGTCCGTCGATCTCGCCCTTGAACACATCGAAGCTGTCGGCGACGGCCTGGACGCGGCTGTCGGTGTAGCTGTTGGCGGTAGCCATGCCACGATCGAGCTGGCCCTTGTTGACCGCATCGGTGGCGGTGGTACCGGCTGCCACGTTGGTGACCTGGCGTTCGTTGCCTTCGCTGCCCACCGAGACCGTGTTGGCACGATCAGCGACCGAGCCCTGGCCCAGCGCCACCGCGTTCGCAGCGGTGGCATTGGCCCCCTGGCCGATGGCGGTGGACGAGGCGCCGCTGGCCACTGCGCCGTCGCCCATGGCGACCGCGTTGAGGCCCGATGCCGGGGTGCCCACCGGGATGCCCGCGCCCGCCGCCGCAGCGGTCGGCGTGCCCTGCACGCGTGCGCTGCTGGCCGGTGCTGCATCGGCCGCCGCCGGTGCTTCGGCAACGCTGGCCAGTGCGCTTTCATCCAGGGAGGCACTCATTGCGCGCAGGCTGGCAGCACCTGCACGCGTGCCACCTGCAGTACGGCGGTCAATCTCACTGACCTTGCGGTCCAGCGCACCCAATGCATCGCCGACGTTGCTGTAGGTGGCGCCCTGGATCACATAGTTCGGTGCCACGAATACGCCCTGCATGCCGACGCTGGCACCGCCGCCGAGGAAGCTGGCGGCATCGCTGAGCGATTGGAACAGCTGGCCGCCATTGATCGCCTGGCGGCTGCCGGCGGCGATGCTGCCGGCACCGACATTGTCGATGGTGGTGCCCTGGAAGCCGGACAGGGTCAGGCGGTCACGACTGGCGTCGTCGTAGCCGACCGCACTGGCCGCCGTGGTCTCCACCGTGGCGATGCGTGAATCGAAATCGCCGACGCGGGTTTCCACTGCGCCCACGCGCTGATTGGTGACATTGAGCTGGGAACCGGTCACCGCGTCACTGCTGCCGGCAGCGATGCGGCCATCAGCCACGTTGACGATGCGGCGGGTGGCCGGGCCATCGGTGGGGTTGCCACTGCCCACCGACACAACATTGGCATCCAGCGCACGCGCTCCAGCACCGATTGCAACCGAGTTGACGCCGACCGCACCCGCACCGGCGCCAACGGCCAGTGCGCCGGAGGCAGACACCGTGGCATTGGCACCCAGCGCGATGCTGCGTGCGCCCGCCGCATTGGCCACCGAGCCCATCGCTACCGAATCGGTACCGATGGCGTTCGCGGTTCCCGTGCCATTGGCGCGGAAATATCGGTTGGTGGTGTTGGCGGTGAACGCAACGGCGTCCAGCTGCCCGCGATTCACTGCGTCATTGATTTCGGTACCGTTGGCGACATTGGTGACCTGCCGGTTGTTGACGGCACTGCCGACGGACACGGTATTGGCACGATCGGCCACCGAGCCTCCACCCAGTGCGACACTGCCGGCAGCCGAAGCGTTGGCACTGACACCCACCGCCGTGGCATTCAAACCGGTGGCCTTGCTGCCGTAACCGACCGCGGTACCCAGGCGGCCGCTGGCTTCGGCATAGCTGCCCAGCGCCGAAGCGCCATCGGCCGAGGCACTGGCGCGGAAACCACTGGCCTGCGACTGCGTGCCGGTAGCCGTGGCCTGCGCACCGTTGGCCGTGCTGTAGGGGCCCTTGGCCTGGGCCCCGGCGCCAGTGGCGCTGGCGCCGGTTTCACTGGCGCTGGCGCCGCTGCCTAGCGCAACGCTGTCGACACCACTGGCCTGCGCAGCATTGCCCAGTGCGGCAGCGTTGTTGCCGGTGGCCAGTGCATCGAAGCCAACCGCCGTGGCGTTGGTGGCCATGGCGTTGGCGCCGCTGCCCAGCGCGGTCGCGCCGTTGCCGATCGCATTGGCCGCATTGCCGGCCGCCAGCGCATTTTCGCCATCGACCAGTGCACCGGCCTCGCCATCGGCATTGCCGCTGGCCTGGAACTGCCGGCTGGTCTTGTCGGCGACACTGGCAACGGTGTCGAGCTGGCCCTTGTTCACCGCATCGGTGGCTTCGGTACCGGCTGCAACGTGGGTGACCTGGCGTTCGCTGCCGGCCTTGCCAACGGCCACCGTGTTGTCGCGGTCAGCCTTGGAACCGGCACCGAGCGCAACGCTGTTGCTGCCATTGGCGGTGGCATTGGCACCGAGCGCCGTGGCGTTGGTGCCTGCCGACCAGGCATTCCAGCCGATGGCGGTAGCGTAATCCTCGGTGGCCCATGCACCGGCACCGAATGCTGCCGCACCGGTGCCACTGGCGCGCGACGGAATCAGGCCGAAGAAGGTGCTGCCGCCGATCGCCACGCTTTCCGCACCGCTGGCTTCACTCGACTGACCCACCGCAACCGCGCCGGTACCCGCCGCCGCGGCCCCGAAGCCCACCGCCGTGGTGTTGGCGCCGCTGGCAGCCGAGCCGTAGCCGAGTGCGGTGCCGAGGCGACCGGTCGCTTCGGCATAGCCACCCACCGCTGTGGTGCCATCGGCGGAGGCCGCGCTGCGGAAGCCGCTGGCAAGGGACTGTGCGCCACTGGCGTTGGATTCAGTACCGTTGGCGGTGCTGTAGACACCGCTGGCCTGTGCACGCGCGCCCACTGCGCTTGTCCCCACTTCGCTGGCGCTGGCGCCGCTGCCCAGGGCCAGGCTGTCCTCGCCGGTGGCCTGTGCCGTGCTGCCCAGTGCCGCCGCGTTGTTGCCGGTCGCCAGCGCATCGATGCCGACTGCGGTGGCGTTGGCGGCCAGCGCATTGGCACCACTGCCCAACGCGGTAGCGCCGTTGCCGATGGCGTTGGCCGCATCACCGGCGGCCAGCGCATTGTCGCCCTCCACCAGCGCTCCGGTTTCACCATCGGCATTGCCGCTGGCCTGGAACTGCCTGCTGGTCTTTTCCGCGGCGGCGGCTACGGCATCGAGCTGGTTCTTGTTGACCGCATCGTTGCCCTGCGTGCCATCGGCCACGTTGGTGATCTGGCGGGTGTTGCCGCCGCCGCCCACCGACACGGTGTTGTCGCGGTCCGCAATCGAATCCGCACCGAGCGCCACGCTGTTGGCCGCGCGCGATTCCGCCGCATTGCCCAGTGCGGTGCTGTTGATGCCTCCCGACCAGGCGCCACCGCCCACCGCCGTGGAGTAGTTGCCCGAGGCTTCGGTGGCCAGCGTGCCGAACAGCGAACCACCAATGGCGACGCTGTTGGTGCCGGTGGCCAGGCTGCCCTGGCCGGTGGCGGTGCTGTAGGCGCCGGACGCCTGCGAATCGCCGCCCAGCGCCACGCTGTTGGAACCCGAGGCGTTGGCGAAGTTGCCAAAAGCGGTGGCATTGAAGGCCGAAGCCTGTGCATAGCCGCCGATGGCGGTGCTGTAACCACCGGTGGCTTCGGCACCGATACCGAACGCTGCCGCAGCCGTGCCGCTGGCCACGCTCTCGCTGCCGACCGCGGTGGCACCACTACCACTGGCGTTGCTGAAGTAGCCCACGGCTACGGCTTCTTCGCCGGAGGCTTCGGACAAGGCACCGCTGGCGGTGCTGCCTGCGCCGCTGGCGATGCTGGCCGAGCCGAACGCTGCACTCTGCTCACCGCTGGCTTCGCTTTCCGCACCCTGCGCGGTGGCGTATTCGCCGGTGGCCTGTGCATTGGCGCCTACGGCACTGGCATTGGCGGCGGTCGCCAGCGCGTTGAAGCCGATCGCCTGCGCGTTGCCGGCCAGCGCATTGGCACCGCTGCCAAGCGCGGTGGCGCCATTGCCGATGGCGTTGGCTGCATCACCTGCGGCCAGTGCGTTGTCGCCCTCCACCAGCGCACCCGCCACATCGTCGCCGTTGCCGCTGGCCTGGAAGAAGCGGCTGGTGGTTGCTGCGGTACTTGCCACCGCATCCAGCTGTGCCTTGTTCACCGCATCGGTGGCCTGGGTACCGGCGGCGACGTTGGTGACCTGGCGCTCGTTGCCGCTGCTGCCCACCGACACCGTGCGTGCGCGGTTGGCGACCGAGCCCGCGCCGAGTGCGACGGCGTTGCTGGCACTGGCATTGCTGCCCGCACCCAGCGCGATCACACTTTCGCCGCCGGCCACCGTGTTGGTGCCGATGGCGATGCTGTTGATGCTGTTGCCCAGTGCCTGGAAGCCCAGCGCCACGCTGTTGTCGCCATAGCCGAAGGCACCACGGCCGACTGCGGTGGCGCTGGTTCCGTTGGCCCAGCTGTTGTAACCGATCGACGTGGCGCCAGCGCCGCTGGCCCACGCCGCGTTGCCGAACGCCGAGGCATTGGTGGCGGTCGCCCACGCACCGGAACCAAAGGCGCTGGCGCCGCTGGCGGTGGCCCAGCTGTAGCCGCCCACCGCGGTACTGTCATCGCTGCTGGCAAACGCACTGTCACCCACCGCCACCGCATACGCGCCGGTGGCGCGCGACTTGCCGCCGGCGGCGAAGCTGTTGTCACCACTGGCCTTGGCCGCATTGCCGAAGGCGCTGCTGGCTGCACCGCTGGCCTGCGCAGCGCTACCGACTGCCGTGGCATCGGCCACGGCCGTGGTACCCACCTGCTGCGCCTTGCCATCTGCACCGATGATGGGTTGGTTGAACTCATCGTAGGCCTGGCCCAGGCCACCGATGGCGACACCGCCATTGCCGGTGGCCGTGCTGTTGCGGCCCACCGCCACGCTGTCATCGCCGATGGCCGACGCGGCCGCGCCATGTGCAACCGCGCCGGCACCGATCGCATTGCTCGACGAACCGGCCGCGATGGCACCCTCGCCTTCCGCCAGCGCACCGGCATCACTGCCAGCTTCAGGCTGGGCCTGGAAGAAGCGCGCGGTGCTGTCGGCGGTGCTGGCCACCGCATCCAGCTGCGCCTTGTTCACCGCATCGGTGGCTTCACTGCCGGCTGCAACGCTGGTGATCTGCCGCTCGTTGCCGGCACTGCCGACGGCCACGCTGTTGGCACGCACCGCTTCGGAGTTCGCGCCCAGCGCGACGCTGTTGGCGCCGCGTGCCGTAGCGTAGTAGCCCAGTGCGGTGCTCTGCGCACCACTGGCCCAGGTCTGCGCGCCAAGCGCGCTGGCGTTCTCGCCCGGCGCATAGGCGAAGTAGCCCACCGCAGTGGCTTCGGCGCCGGAGGCTTCGCTGAGGCTGCCGTTGGCCACGGCACGGTCGCCGCTGGCGATGGCGCCGGCACCCACCGCGGTCGCGGCTTCACCACTGGCCTGTGTCTGTACGAAGAAGCCCAGGCCGGGAATCAGGTCGGCCGGGCCACCAATGGCGACGCTGCTGGTGCCCGTGGCATTGCTCTGCGTACCCAATGCCGTGGAGTAATCACCGATGGCATTGGAGACCGCACCGAACGCCGACGCCTGCGCGCCGGACGCATAGGCCCCCACGCCATAGGACGACGCGGCAAAACCGCTGGCATCGGCACTGGCGCCGACGGCCGTGCCACCCACACCGGCACTGGTGGCGCCGGTGACCACCGGCACGCCACCACTGGTGATCAGCGGGTTGCCGTTGGCATCCACCGCAGCGCCACCGACGGCCACGCTGCCCGGTCCGTTGGCCTGCGCGTTGTTGCCGAATGCTGCGCTGTTCTGGCCCGAGGCCAGTGCGTTGTTGCCCACCGCAGTCGCGTTCTGCGCAACGGCAGTGGCACCGGCACCGACCGCCGTGGTGCCAGTGCCGATGGCATTGGCGGCCTCGCCTGCGGCCAGCGCGTCGTCACCTTCAGCCAGCGCACCGGCATCGCTGTTGCTGCTGCCGGTGGCCTGGAAGCGCTTGGCGGTGGCATCGGCCACTGCGGCAACATCCTTCAACTGGCCAACGTTGACCGCATCGGTATCTTCGGTGCCGGCGGCAACGCTGGTGATCTGGCGGGTCAGGCCATATCCGGCGGCACCGACGGACACGGTATCGACACGGTCAGCCAGCGAACCGGCGCCCAACGCCACGCTGCCGGTAGCGACCGCGGCCGAATTGGAGCCCAGCGCGGTGCTGTATTCACCGACGGCCGTGCTGAACGCACCGACTGCAATCGAGGCTTCGCTGGCAGCCGTGGCGCCGCGGCCCAATGCGGTACTGCCGGGGCCCATCGCTACGGCACCGCCACCGACGGCGGTCGCGCCATCGGCGGTGGCTTCGGACAGTGCACCCAGTGCCGTTGCTGCACCGTTTTCGCTGGCGGCGTACGCGCTGGCACCGACGGCGGTATCGCCAAGGCCGAACGCTGCTGCGCTTTGCCCGACCACCACGCTGGCATCGCCGATCGCCAGCGCGCCCTGCCCGAATGCGCTGGCGCCGATGCCTGCAGCAATGGCCTGGGTACCGATGGCAGTGGTGGCGTTGGCCAGCGACTGCGCACCGGCACCGGCGGCCAGTGCGCCCTCGCCCTCGATCTTCGCCGCGTCGCTGTCATCGCCTGCGCCGTCGGCCTTGAAGTACCGGTTGCCGTCGGCGGCCACGTCGGCCAGCGCGGCCTGCGTGGCGCGCGCCTGCGCGTCCAGCTGCGCCTTGTTCACGGCGTCGGTCGCCTGCGTGCCTGCGGCGACATTGGTGACCTGCCGTTCCTTGCCTGCATCGCCGACGGAGACGGTGTTGGCACGCGTGGCTTTGGAGCCGGCGCCCAGCGCCACGCTGTTGGCCGCACTGGCACTGCTGTTGCTGCCGATCGCCACCGCATTGCTGCCCTTGGCCGTGGCCGAGCCTTCGATCAGGCACTTTTCGAGCAGCTTGCCGCTGAATGCCACGCAGGTGGCGCTACCGCCGATCTGCACCGACTGTGCGGTGGCAGAGCCACTCATGCCCAATCCCAATACCAGGCCCAGTGCCACCGCCAGCAGTGCGGGCGTGGCCTGTGTCGCACCGCGGCGCTGGTCGACGACCCCACCGCTGCTGCTGTCGGAGGAAGCCAGTTCCGAGGCCACCACCAACTGACCCAATGCTTTGTTCCAGACCTTGCGATAAATCCGATTCATCGGTACGGCTCCTGATTGGACTGGTTTTGGGCAAAGCAACGCCACCGCTGGGCTTTCCGGCCCAACGTCCCCTGGGGGCGTTTATTCGCGTGATTTACTGCGGGGTATTGCCGAACGGCGCGCAGCGACAGAAAACCGAGCGCGTGCGCCAACCGGTTACTGCGAAATGAATGATTTTGAAACGGGGTTCAAGTGTTAACGGCAACTTTGCAGATCGTCAAGACTTTGACACGACAAATCCTAGTGCCGTGAAGCAGTTCACTCTTTTCCCTGTTTATGAAAGGATTTTGTTAGCGACGCGTGACGCAACCCTGTCGCCTGAAAATCCATGTAACTCGCGGGTGCATCAGGATTTTCACACGCGCAAAGAAAAAACCCGCCGATCAACGGCGGGTTTTTCCATACGCAACGGCATTGATGCCTGCGCGGTGTGGTGCGATCAGCCGCACCACACCCGCGCGTTGCGGAACATGCGCATCCACGGCGAATCACCCTGCCACTCCGCCGGGGCCCAGCTCATGTTGAGCGCGCGCGGGGTGCGTTCCGGGTGCGGCATCATGATGGTCACGCGGCCGTCGCTGCTGGTCAGGCCGGTGATGCCGTCCGGCGAACCGTTCGGATTCAGCGGGTACTGGCTGGCCACGTTGCCGTGGCCATCGATATAGCGCAGCGAAACACGGGCCGCGGCCTGGTCGACCGCGTTGTCGAACACCGCCTGGCCTTCGCCATGCGCCACTGCCACCTGCAGGCGCGAACCGGCCATGCCACGCAGCAGGATCGACGGAGATTCCACCACTTCCAGCAGCGCGGTACGGGCTTCGAACTGCTCGCTGGCATTGCGGCGGAACTGCGGCCAGTGTTCGGCACCGGGAATGATGTCCTTCAGCTGGCTCATCATCTGGCAGCCGTTGCACACGCCCAGGGCGAAGCTGTCCTCGCGCGCGAAGAACGCGGCGAAGGCATCACGCAGCGCGCTGCGCTCCAGGATCGAGGTGGCCCAGCCACGGCCAGCGCCAAGCACGTCGCCGTAACTGAAGCCGCCGCAGGCGACCAGGCCGGTGAAGTCCTGCAGGGCGACGCGGCCTTCGATCAGGTCGCTCATGTGCACATCGAAGGGCCGGAAGCCGGCACGTTCGAAGATGTTCGCCATTTCGATCTGGCCGTTGACGCCCTGCTCGCGCAGCACGGCCACGCGCGGACGCGCACCGGTGCTGATGAACGGGGCGGCCACGTCTTCATTGATGTCGAAGCTGAGCTTGGGCTTCAGGCCCGGTGCGTTGAAGGCACGGGCGATCTCACGCTCGGCGTCGGCGTTGGCCGGGTTGTCGCGGCGCTTCTGCATCGCGTGGGTGACCGACCACCATGCGTCGAACAGCGACTCCCAGCGCCATTCAGCCAGGTTCTCGCCAGCCAGCGACACGCGCACCACCGGTGCGGTGGTCGGCTTGGCGATGCGCTGCGCGCACTCGGTCAGTGCATGGCGCTCGACCAGGTCGGCGAACGCTGCGCGGTCTTCGCGTGCGATCTGCACCACCGCGCCCAGCTCTTCGTTGAACAGGCTGCGGAATGGATCGTCGCCCCAGGCATCGAGGGTGATGTCCAGCCCCAGGCGCGACGTGAAGGCCATTTCGCACAGCGCGGCGAAGGCACCGCCGTCGCTGCGGTCGTGGTAGGCCAGCAGCAGGCCGGCCTGGCGCGCATCGCGGATCAGCTCGAAGAAGCCACGCAGGCGCTGCGGGTCGTCCAGATCCGGGGCAGCGCCGGCGAACGCCGGCAGGTCACCGTGGTCGGCATGCACCTGGGCCAGGATGGAACCGCCCAGGCGCTGCTTGCCGGCGCCAAGGCCGATCAGCCACAGCTCGCTTTCCACGTCGCGGTCGAGCAGCGGGGTCAGCTGCTGGCGCACATCGGCGACCGGTGCGAACGCAGAGATCACCAGCGACACCGGCGACACGCTCTTGTGCGCTTGGCCCTGGTCGTGCCACTGCGCCTGCATCGACAGCGAGTCCTTGCCCACCGGAATGCTGATGTCCAGCTGCGGGCACAGTTCCATGCCCACGGCCTTCACCGCGTCGTACAGCAGCGCGTCCTCGCCCGGGTGGCCAGCAGCGGCCATCCAGTTCGCCGACAGCTTGATCTCATCCAGCGCATCGACCGGGGCCGCGCACAGGTTGGTCAGCGCTTCGCCCACCGCCATGCGTGCCGAAGCTGCCGCATCGAGCAGGGCCAGCGGGGTGCGCTCGCCAATCGACATCGCTTCACCGGCCACGCCGTCGAAGTCGGCCACGGTGATGGCCACATCGGCCACCGGCAGCTGCCACGGGCCGACCATCTGCTCGCGTGCGGTCAGGCCGCCGACGCTGCGGTCACCGATGGTGACCAGGAAGTTCTTCGAGGCCACCGTCGGGTGCGCCAGCACGCGCAGGCCCGCTTCCTGCAGATCAAGACCCGCGGTCTTCAGCGCCGGCCAGCGCGGTGCCGGCGGATGCGCGGTATCGCGGTGCATCTTCGGCGGCTTGCCGAACAGCACGTCCATCGGCAGGTCGATCGGCGCATCGGCCGGGGTGTGGCCCGGCACGGCACCGTAAGCCACCACCAGGTGTTCCTCGGCGGTGGCCACGCCGACCGCAGCGAACGGGCAGCGCTCGCGGGCGCACAGCGCGGCGAACTCGGCCAGGCGCTCCTGGGCGACGCCGAGCACGTAGCGTTCCTGCGATTCGTTGCACCACAACTGCATCGGCGACAGCGACGGATCATCGGTGGGCACCTTGCCCAGATCGATCACGCCACCGACCTTGGAGTCGTGCAGCAGCTCGGGGATGGCATTGGACAGGCCACCGGCACCGACGTCGTGGAAGAACTTGATCGGGTTGTTGCTGCCCATCGCCACGCAGCGGTCGATGACCTCCTGGCAGCGGCGTTCCATTTCCGGGTTGTCGCGCTGCACGCTGGCGAAGTCCAGGTCCTCGGCGCTTTCGCCGGAGGCCACCGAACTGGCGGCACCGCCACCCAGGCCGATCAGCATCGCCGGGCCACCGAGCACGATGACCGCATCACCCGCCTGCAGCTGGATCTTGTCGACCTGGATGCGGTCGATGGCGCCGAGGCCGCCGGCCAGCATGATCGGCTTGTCGTAGGCGCGCACCAGGTCGGCGCCTTCAGGCAGCTCGAAGCTGCGGAAGTAGCCGAGCAGGTTCGGGCGGCCGAACTCGTTGTTGAACGCGGCGCCGCCGAGCGGACCATCGGTCATGATTTCCAGCGCGGGCGCCATGCGCGGGTTCAGCGCGCGCGGCGCTTCCCACGGCTGCGGCAGCTCGGGAATGCGCAGGTGCGAGACCGAGAAACCGGTCAGGCCGGCCTTCGGCTTGCCGCCGCGGCCGGTCGCGCCTTCGTCGCGGATTTCACCACCGGCGCCGGTCGAGGCGCCCGGGAACGGTGCGATGGCGGTCGGATGGTTGTGGGTCTCCACCTTGATCTGGAACGCGCTGGGCACCTGTGGTTCACGACGGTACTCGCCGCTGGCCGGATCCGGGCGGTAGCGCGACGCCGGATGGCCTTCGATCACCGCGGCGTTGTCGCTGTACGCGCTGAGCGTGTGCTGCGGGGTCTGCTGGTGGGTGTTCTTGATCATCCGGAACAGCGAGCGGTCCTGCTCCTGGCCGTCGATGGTCCAGCTGGCATTGAAGATCTTGTGGCGGCAGTGCTCGGAATTGGCCTGCGCGAACATCATCAGTTCGACGTCCGACGGCGAGCGGCCCAGCGCGGTGAAGCGTTCGCGCAGGTAATCGATCTCGTCCTGGGCCATGGCCAGGCCGAGGCGCTCGTTGGCGGCCTCCAGCTGGTCCACCGGCACGCGTTCCAGTTCGCCGCGGGCGGGCGCCGAGAACAGCGCCTGGCCCTGCTGCACGGTCTCCAGCACTGACTGCGTCATCGGGTCGTGCAGTGCCTTGACCAGCGCCTGCTGCACGTCGGCATCGGCCGGCCAGCCCTGCACGTCGATGCGCAGGCCCCGCTCGACCCGGCTTACCGGCTGGCCGGCACCGCGCACCAGTTCGGTGGCCTTGCTCGACCACGGCGACAGCGTACCCAGGCGCGGCACCACGATGCGGCTGACCGCGCCGTCGGCCACGGCTTCTGCCTGCGGCGCAGCTTCGAGGATGCGGCACAGGGTGGCGAGGTCGGGAGCGGCGCTGCCTTCGGGCTGCACGAAGTAGACGTGCCAGGCACCGCTGATGCGCAGGGAGGGAGCGATGGACTGCAGGCGGGATTCAAGACGTTCGCGGCGGAACGGCGACAGGGCGGGCGCGCCCTCGAGGACCATCATGTCCGGGGAACCGTAGTTGGGAAACGGGCCCGACATTGTACCGGAAGCGGGGGAAGGGCTTTGGCCGGGCGGCGCCCGGCACCCGCCGAGGCCAGGGCAACGACAACGGCAACAGCAACTGCCAAAGCAAAAGCTGGGTTCCCGTGGGATGGCGGGGTGGGTCCGGTGGCGGGGGACGCCGTAAACCCGTCCCTGGGGGCTTGGCCGCGGCATCCATGCCGCGGACTGATCTGGCCGCCCGCCACCGGACCCACCCCGCCTCCGACAGATTTCCGCGATCTGCGGTAGATCCACGCCATGCGTGGACGCTCCCCGGTAGTGCCGGCCGCTGGCCGGCAACAAGGGAACGTCGGAAGTCAGGCATTTAAGAGCGCAGCGACCGGCTTCTGCTTTTGATTTTTTGTTCTGTCTTTCGTGGCTGACCGCGCAGGAACCTGTCCGTGGCCGGGCGGGTGGGCTGCGCAGGGGCGTGAGCCGCATGGATGCGGCGACCGAGCTTACATGGACGTACTTGCAGCGTCCCCTGCGCAGCCCACCCGCCCGGCCAACCCCCAGAAATCCGCTGTAAGCGACCCACCCCAGCCACGAGGGGCTCCGCCGATGGCCGCCGACCGCGCGCAGCGCCGCTCTCCATCCGAATCCCGGAACCATGCGCTTGCTCACGGATTGACCACGCGATTGATGACAACGTTGTCCCCACCTGGCGCCGGACTCTCTCCCCGGCCTCCCAGGTACCTCCGTCCGGCCCCACCCGTCGCCTTCCCGGGCGACGCCCGGACCTGCGTCACGCGCGGCGCCATCGGGGCCCGCGCGCCCTTTGATCGGAGACTTACCCATGTACGACCCGATTGTGCGCAGTGCCGAACGTGCGACCCGAATCTGTCGTCCCCGCCGCCTGGCCTGGCTGCTTGCCGTGGCCGCCGGTGCCGCTGCCCTGCCCGGCCTGGCGCAGGCCGCCAGCTGTGCCGGCGTGGCCCAGTGGGACCAGGCCAAGATCTACCGGGCCGGCGATACCCTGCAGAAAGGAGGCGTCCTCTATCGGGCGAACCAGGACATCTGGAACGCGCCGCCGGACCATCCGGCCGGTGCGCCCTACTACACCAACCTCGGTGCCTGCGATGGCAGCGGCGCCAACCAGCCGCCGGTGGTCAGCCTGACCTCGCCGGCCAACGGCGCCACCTTCAGCGCCGGCAGCACGGTCAACGTGACCGCTACCGCCAGTGATCCGGACGGCAGCGTCGCCAAGGTCGAGTTCTTCCGCGATGGCAGCACGCTGGGCGTGGCCACCAGTGCGCCGTATGCGGCCAGCTGGACCAATGCCAGCGCCGGCAGCCACACCCTGCGCGCGGTAGCCACCGACAACAACAACGCCACCAGCAGCACCGCGACCATCACCATCACCGTCAACGCCGCCGGTGGCGATACCACCGCACCGAGCGTGCCGGGCGGACTGGCGGTCGGCACACGTACCGCCAACAGCATCGCGCTCAGCTGGAGCCCGTCCACCGACAACACCGGTGGCAGCGGCGTGGCCGGCTATGACGTGTACCGCAATGGCAGCCTGGTCGGTTCACCATCCAGTGCCAGCTACGTCGATGGCGGCCTGACTGCATCGACCACTTACCGCTACCGTGTGCGTGCCCGCGACAACGCCGGCAACGCGTCCGCGCAGGGCACCGAGATCAGCGCCACCACGCTGGCCGGCGACGGCGGCACCACCGGCAAGCGGGTCATCGGCTACTTCACCCAGTGGGGCATCTACGGCCGCAACTACCGGGTCAAGAACATCGACAGCAGCGGTTCGGCCGCGCGCCTGACCCACATCAACTACGCCTTCGGCAACGTGCGCAACAACCGCTGCGAAGTGGGCGTCACCCAGCCGTCGGATCCGAACAGCGGTGCCGGTGGTGATGCCTTCGCCGACTACACCAAGGCTTTCAGTGCCGCCGAGAGTGTCAGTGGCAGCGCGGATACCTGGGACCAGCCGCTGCGCGGCAACTGGAACCAGCTCAAGCAGCTCAAGGCCAAGTACCCCGGCATGAAGGTGCTGATCTCGCTGGGTGGCTGGACCTGGTCGCGCGGCTTCTCCAGCGCGGCGCGCCCGGAAAACCGCCAGGCCTTCGTCGCCTCGTGCATCGATGCCTACATCAAGGGCAACCTGCCGGTAACCGACGGTGCCGGTGGTGCCGGTGCCGCGCTGGGCGTGTTCGACGGCATCGACATCGACTGGGAATACCCGGTGGCGTGCGGCATCGAATGCGGCAAGCCGGAAGACAACGCCAACTTCACCGCGCTGATGGCCGAGTTCCGCCGCCAGCTCGATGCAGTGCGTCCGGGCCTGCTGCTGACGGTGGCGGTGGGTGCCGGCATCGACAAGATCCGCGTCACCGACCCGGCCGCGTACCACCCGTACCTGGACTACATCAACGTGATGACCTACGACTTCCACGGCGCGTGGGATGCGAAGACCAATCACCAGTCGGCGCTGTTCGATTCGCCGAATGATCCGTCCACCGGCGACCAGAAGCTGTACAACAGCAACGACGCCATCGAGGCCTTCATCAGCCGTGGCGTGCCTGCCGCCAAGCTCAACCTGGGCATCGGCTACTACGGGCGTGGCTGGACCGGTGTGGCCAACGCCAACAACGGCCTGTACCAGACCGCGACCGGCGCTGCCCCGGCCACGTATGAAGCCGGCATCGAGGACTGGAAGGTGCTGAAGAACCTAGCGTGGCCGGGCTACACCGACAACACCGCCGGTGCCACCTGGATCTACAACGGCAGCACGCTGTGGAGCTTCGACACCCCGGCCAACATCACCCGCAAGATGGGTTACGTGAAGACCCAGGGCCTGGGCGGCGCGTTCGTCTGGGAGTTCAGTGGTGATGATGCGCAGGGCACGCTGACCAAGGCGGTCAGTGATGGCCTGAAGTAAGAAAAAAGCCGGGGATGCGACACGCATCCCCGGCTCTACAGGAAAAGGTCGGCGCCGATCAGCGCTTGGCCGACAGTTTTTCCAGCGCCGCGCGCAGCTGCGCCGGCGGCAGGTAGCCCCCCAGCTGGGTGCCGTCCGGCGCGAAGATCGCCGGCGTGCCGTTCACGCCCAGCTGCTGGCCCAGTGCGTACTGCATCGCCACCGGGTTGGTGCAGTTCTTTGCCGGCACGTTGCCACCGCGCTTGGCGTTGGTCAGTGCCTGGCGGCGATCGGCCGCACACCAGACCGAGATCATGTCGGTGTAGTCCTTGCTGCCGAGGCCCATGCGCGGGAATGCCAGATACTCGACGGAGATACCGTTGCGGTTGAGCTCGGCGATGTCCTGGTGCAGCTTGCGGCAATAGCCGCACTCGATGTCGGTGAACACGCTGATGGTGTACTTGGCATTCGGCGCGGCGAACACGATGCGGTCGCCATGGTTGGCCTTGGCCAGCAGATCGCGGCGGTAGCCGAGCAGGCCTTCGCTGTTGGCCGGGCCCTTGGCACGGGTGTCGTAAGGCTGCGACTGGAACAGGTAGCGACCGTCGTCGGACACGTACAGCAGCTGGCCGGAAACGACCACCTCGCGGAAGCCGGGGAACGGCGCGGCACCGATGTAGTCCACCTTGAAACCGGGGTTCAGGGCAGTCAACGCGGCGCGCACGGCCTGGTCGGCTGGCGCGTTGGCGGCCGGGCCGGGCTTGGCAGCAGCGGCAGGCGCCTTGGCGGCTGGCGGGGCCGGCTGGGCGCAGGCAGTCAGGCTGAGCGCACCGAACACGGCGGCGATGGCAAATCGGAGCATGGAGCAGTCCGCGACAGAAGAAGACCCCGGATTCTGACACAGCCACCGGCACCGGGCCGCGACGCCGCGTACCGCCCGGGGCCGGGGTTCAGGACACGGCTCAGCCGCGCGGATGATGCCGGGCGTGCAGTTTCTGCAGGTGCTCGCGCGCCACCAGGGTGTAGATCTGGGTGGTCGACAACGAGCTGTGGCCAAGCAGCATCTGCAGCGCGCGCAGGTCGGCACCGCGGTTGAGCAGATGGGTGGCGAAGCTGTGGCGCAGGCCGTGCGGGCTGATCCGCGCCGGGTCGATGCCGGCCACCTGCGCGTGGCGCTTGACCAGGTGCCAGAACGCCTGCCGGGTCAGCGCATGCAGCGTCGGCTCGACAAACAATGGGGTCTGCCCATCGGCCAGCGCCTGCACCTTGCCCTTGCCGACCAGCAGCGGGCGCGATGCCTGTAGATAGCGCTCCAGCCAGTGCTGCGATTCCTCACCCAGCGGCACCAGCCGTTCCTTGCTGCCCTTGCCGGTGACCCGCAGCACGCCCTGGCGCAGGTTGACCGCGGTGGCCGGCAGCAGCACCAGCTCGCTCACGCGCAGGCCGGCGGCGTACATCAACTCCAGCATGGCGCGGTCGCGCAGGCCCAGCGGGCTGTCGATATCCGGCGCTGCCAACAGCGCGTCGATCTGGCTTTCGGCCAGCGCCTTGGGCAGCAATCGTGGCAGCTTGGGCGGATCCAGCAGCGCGCTGGGGTCCTCGCCGCGTTCGCCACGGCGCACGCCATCGGCGAAGAACGCCCGCAGCGCCGACAGCAACCGCGCATTGCTGCGCGGCGACCAGCCATGACGGGTGCGCCAGGCCAGGTAGTCGAACAACCCCGGGCGCTCGATGCCGGCCAGGCCACCATCGCGCCCATCCATCCAGCGCGCCAGCCCTTCCAGGTCGCGCCGGTAGCTGTCGAGGGTGGCGCGGGCCAGGCCGTTCTCGGCCCAGATCGCATCGAGGAAGCGCTGGATGCGCACGCTGTCGTCGGCGCGCAGCTCGGGCAGTTGCTGCACCAGCTGGCGGCGTTCGGCGGGGGTGGAAACAAGGGCCATGCGTGCAGGATACGAGGGCCACTGCGGATGCGGCCAGCATTGCGTATGCTCGGCGCATGTCCCGCCCCGCCATTGATACGGCCCCTGCGGCCACTACCGAGCTGTCCCGCCCGCGTGCATTGCTGCTGTGGCGCGTGCTGGCGATGGTCTACGACGCGCTTCCGGTGCTGGCGCTGTGGATGTTGGCCGGCACCCTGTTCACCCTTGCCTACACCTTCAGCGGCCACGCCCAGCGCGAGAACATCGCACCGTTCAGCGCCTGGCAGTGGCTGCTGTGGGCGGTGTGCTGGCTGGTCACGGGGTGGTATGCCACGGCCAGCTGGCGCCGTGGTGGGCAGACGCTGGGCATGCGGCCGTGGCGCTTGAAGCTGGAATCGAGTGATGGCGCGCCCCTGCGACGCACGCAGCTTTGGCTGCGCTTCGTGGTGGGCACGCTGTCGCTGCTGCTGGGCGGCCTGGGATTCTGGTGGGCATGGGCTGACCGCCAGCGGCTGACCTGGCACGACCGCGCCAGCGGCACCCGCGTGGTGCGCATGCCCAAGCGCTGATGCGCATCCAGTAGCGTCGAGCCATCCTCGGCAGTTTCGCGATGCACTCGATAGCCGAGCATGGGCTCGGCTCTACACGATCAACGCAGCGATCAGCCGGCTGGCGCCGGGTCCGGCAGGATCACCGCCGGCTGCGTCCAGAGGTCGAAGAAGGCGGACGCAAACGCATTGGCCTGCACATCATCGGCCACCGGCGACTGTCCGCTCAACTGCGCACGGGTCTTTACGAAGTCCTGCCACAGCTTCAGGCTGGCCTTCTTCAGGCGCCTCTGCTCCCCCGCGTCGGTGGCCGCCAGATAGCGCGCATAGAGGTCGCGCATCGGTTTGCCCTGAGCCTCATAGGCCGCCGGGAGCGCCGGCAGTTGGGCCGGGGTGAATGCCACCGATGCCGCCGGCACCTGGTAGCCGCCCGGCCCGAAGGCCGCCTTCAGGTCTTCCCCGGCGTCCAGGTACTTGAAGAAGCCGGGCACGTTGTAGAGCTTGGTCCGGTAGTCGGACGAGGTATCCGGGCTGTTGGACACCACCGTATCGGGCAGCTCCCCCATCAGCCCAACGTCCCAACGACGCGGAATGAACATACCGGTCGCCTTCACGTAGGGGCCCTCGATCTCCACGTCGTTCAGTTCGATCTTCGACGCCAGGCCACCGGAGTTGGTCTTGCTGGTGACGTACTGCTCGGTGACGATCACGTACTCGGCCATGGCCGGGTTGATCAACCCACCGATCCCATCGGCGTAGACAACCATGCGTACGCTGCCGATCTTCTCGCTCTGCAGTCGGTACTGGCCCGGCTCCAGGACCAGGGGCATGGAGGTGTGCGGCGGCAGGGTATGCACTTGCTGGTCGACCGACAAGGTCAGCGGTGCATCGGTCGGGTTGTCGATCTCGAAGTCGACGGTGGACCGGCTGCAGCCGGCAGAAAGCAGCACGGCCGCGATGTACGGCAGAAAGCGTTGGAAGCTCATGTTCGTCCTTGAAGTGGAAACGGAAACAGCCGGGCCTTGCCCGGCTCCCTGGGAATCAACCCGACTTGCGTCGGAACAGCAATCCCGATATCGCCAGCATCACGATCGGCGGCAACGCATAGGCAATGCGGTAATCGAACTTCAACGCGCCGGCCATGCGGCCGAAGAACAGCTGCAGCAGCCAGAAGCCCAGCGCGAACAGGATGCCGAGGAACAGGCGCTTGCCCATGCCACCACTGCGCAGCGAGCCGAACGCGAACGGCACCGCCGCCAGGCACAGCGCCAGCACGTTCACCGGGTAGAACCAGCGGCTCCAGTACACATCCTCGTAGTCGCGCGCATCCAGACCGTTGCGCTCGCGGTATTCGATGCTGGTGCGCAGTTCGGCCACGCTGAGGTTGCGCGGCTTGGCGATGCCGGTGGCCAGCGCGCCAGCGTCCAGCTTGGAGTTCCACGGCTCGCGCGCCACTTCCTCGCGCGTGGCCGAACGTTCACCGAAGGTATCGCGGCGCACGCCGGTCAGCACCCAGCCGTCACGGTCATGCTCGGCCGTGTCCGCATGGGTCAGCGAGGCGATCCGACCATCCTCGGCGATGCGATACAGGCGCACGTCACGCAGGATCAACCGCGTGCCCTTGTCGCCCACCAGCTGCTCTTCGCCACCGGCGGCGCTGAGGAAGGTATCGCCCTCGCGCGCCCACAAACCGGAATAGCGGGTGGTGGAGATGTCCCGCCCCCATTTGGCACTGGACTTCAGCGCATCGGCACGGTCCTGGCCCCAGGGGCCCAGCGTCTCGGCGCTGAGCACCATCACTGCGGTAAGCAACGACAGGGCGATGGCCACCGATACGCTCAGGCGCTTGCGCGACAGGCCCAGCGCACGCAGCGCGGTCAGCTCGGAGGTCGCGGCCAGCTGGCCCAGGCCCATCAGTGCACCGATCACCGCAGCCGTGGGGAACATGGTGTAGGCACGGCGTGGCACCGTATACAGCACCCAGGCGGCCGCATGCCCCAGGGTGTAGCCGTTCTTGCCGATGTCCTTGAACTCGCCGGAAAACGCCATCACCACGTCCAGGCCCACCAGTACGGCCCAGGTCAGCAGCACCGTGGTGAACACCGACTGGCCGAGATACAGGTCGAAACGCATCGGACGCAGTCTCATGCGCGGGCTCCCTTCGGGCGGCCCAGGCGGCCATCACGTGCATACATCCAGATCGCCAGCGCCAGCAGCGGCAGGGTCAGCCACCACAGGCCAAGCGCAGGCGGAATCTTGCCGTTGGCGATCCAGCCACTGCCGATGAACATCAGGTTGGTGCCCACCATGTAGGCCATCAGCGCCAGCATCATCCGCCCGTAGCGCTGCTGGCGCGGCGAGCTGCGGCCCAGCGGCACGGTCAGCAGCGCAAACGCCAGTGCGATCAACGGCGGGGCAAGGCGGCGATGCAGCTGTGCCTGCGCCTCGGGCCGGTCATCGCCGAACAGCTGCGTGGTCGGCATCAGCTCCGGATCATCGCCGGTACGGGTCTGCGCACCGTCGGGCAGGGCCACATCGTTGCGGGCGAAGGTGGCCAGGCGGTAATCCAGCCCCCCGGCCACCGGTCCTTCCACCTGGTGGCCATCATCCAGCTCCAGGAAGCGCTGGCGGGCGCCTTCGAAGAACATGCGCCCCCCTGCGGCGGACACCACTTCCAGGCGATCGTCCTTCTGCCGTTGCAGGAAGACCCGGCCCAGCTGGGTACCATCGGGCGAGATCGAGGACAGGTAGACCACGCCACCATTGGGCAGCTGGGTGAAGCGGCCCGGCTCCAGGCCCGCCATCAGCACGCTTCGATTGGCCTCGATGATCATCTGCTCGGCCACCCGGCCGGCCCACGGGCCCAGCCACAAGGAGCAGGCGCCGACCAGCGCCACCACCGGCACCACCAGCATCAGCAGCGGCCGCAGCAGGCGCCTGGGGCCAACGCCAATGGCAGTGATGACGGCCATTTCCGAGTCGCGGTAGAGACGGGCCACCGCCAGCAGCAGGCCCAGCATCAACGCCAGCGGCAGGATCAGTGGCAGGTAGGCGATGAACTGCAGGCCCAGCTGGGAGAACAGCAGCTTGGCCGGCAGGCGCCCGTCGGCGATGTTGCCGAGGATGTCCACCAGCACGCCGCCCACGCTGACCACCAGCAGGACGATCAGGGTAGCCAGGAAACTCTGGACGAAATCGCCCAGCAGGTATCGGTCGAGCTTCAGCATGGGGCGGTGGTTTAAACTCTGGGGTTCGTTCGCGGTGCCGCCCAGTCTACTGTCTGGGCGTAAACGGCCTGCGATTGTACGGACTCGCCAATGGAATCTGCTCAATGGCCCTCGAATTCACCCTGAACCACGTTGCTCCGGCCGCCGCCGCCGTTGATTGCCTGGTGGTCGGCGCGTATGCCGACCATACCCTGACCCCCGCCGCACAGGCCCTGGACGCCGCCAGCGGCGGCCGCCTGACCTCGCTGGCCCAGCGCGGCGACCTGTCCGGCAAGACCGGCGCCACCACCCTGCTGCACGACCTGCCGGGCGTGTCCGCCCCGCGCGTGCTGGTGGTCGGTCTCGGTGACGCCGCCCGCTTCGGTGTGCCGCAGTACCTGAAGGCCGTTGGCGACGCCGTGCGCGCGCTGAAAGCGGGCGCTACCCGCAGCGCACTGTTCACCCTGTCCGAAGTGGCCATCAAGGACCGCGACGCGGCCTGGGCGATCCGCCAGGCGGTGATCGCCGCCGATCACGCTGCCTACCGCTACACCGCCACTCTGGGCAAGAAGAAGACCGACGACGCCGGCCTGGCCCAGCTGGCCATCGCCGGTGACGACGCCTTGGCCCTGGCCCAGGGCCAGGCCATCGCCGCCGGTGTCGAGTTCGCCCGCGAGCTGGGCAACCTACCGCCGAACTACTGCACCCCGGCCTACCTGGCCGAGGTGGGCGTGAAGTTCGCCGGTGAGCATGACGGTGCCGAGGCCGAGATTCTCGATGAGCACCAGATGGAAGCGCTGGGCATGGGCTCGCTGCTGGCCGTGGCCCGTGGTTCGGCCAACCGCCCGCGCCTGGTGGTGCTGAAGTGGACCGGCGGCGGCGACGCCAAGCCGTACGTGCTGGTCGGCAAGGGCATCACCTTCGATACCGGTGGCGTCAACCTGAAGACCCAGGGCGGCATCGAAGAGATGAAGTACGACATGTGCGGTGGCGCCAACGTCATCGGCACCTTCGTCGCCGCGGTCAAGGCCAAGCTGCCGCTGAACCTGGTGGTGGTGGTGCCGGCGGTGGAAAACGCCATCGACGGCAACGCCTACCGCCCGTCCGACGTGATCACCTCGATGTCGGGCAAGACCATCGAAGTGGGCAACACCGACGCCGAAGGCCGCCTGATCCTGTGCGATGCGCTGACCTATGCGCAGCGCTTCGAACCGGCCGCGCTGGTCGACGTCGCCACCCTGACCGGTGCCTGCATGGTCGCCCTGGGCCACCAGACCGCCGGCCTGATGAGCAAGCACGACGACCTGGCCAATGAACTGCTGGCCGCCGGCGAGCATGTGTTCGACCGCGCCTGGCGCCTGCCGTTGTGGGACGAGTACCAGCCGATGCTGGATTCGACCTTCGCCGACGTCTACAACATCGGCGGCCGCTGGGCCGGCGCGATCACCGCGGGCTGCTTCCTGTCGCGCTTCACCGAAGGCCAGCGCTGGGCCCATCTGGACATCGCCGGCGTGGCCAGCGATGAAGGCAAGCGTGGCATGGCCACCGGCCGCCCGGTCGGCCTGCTGAGCCAGTGGCTGCTGGACCAGGCCGCACGCGCCTGATGCCGTACCCGACCCTGGCCGGCCCCCGCTGGCCAGGGCCTCGCCCGGCACCGCCGGGCCCCTGCCTGACCCGGATCCTGCCATGCCCCGCGCCGACTTCTACCTGATCGCCAAGCCCCGCTTCCTGACCGAGCCGCTGCGCCTGGTCTGCGAACTGGCGCGCAAGGCCAACGACGCCGGGTTGTTCACCCTGGTGCTGGCCCGCGACCAGGCCCAGGCCGAGGAGCTGGACGAGCTGCTGTGGGCGTTCGACAACGATGCCTACATCCCGCACCAGATCGCCGGCGAAGACATGGACGAGGAAGAGGCCCTGGTGCTGATCGCCGTACCCGGCACCGACGCGCCGGCACGCCCGCTGGTGATCAACCTGCGCGATGAACCCTGGCTGGGCCAGTGCGAACGCGTGCTGGAAGTGGTCCCGGCCGATCCGGAAGCGCGCGAACCGCTGCGCGAACGCTGGCGCCAGTACAAGGCCGCCGGTTACGAGCTGAACAAGCACGACATGTAAGCGCGCCCCGGCCCCCTTGATGGGCCGCCGCCGCGCCCTGATCCTTCAACGATTACCTCCTGGTTCCCCCGCATGACCCAACTCGCCTCCAGCTACGACCCGAAGTCCTTCGAGACCGACCTCTACGAGGCCTGGGAGAAGGCCGGCCACTTCAAGCCGTCCGGCACGGGCGAGCCGTACACCATCCTGCTGCCGCCGCCGAACGTGACCGGCACGCTGCACATGGGCCATGCGTTCCAGCAGACCCTGATGGACGCGCTGGTGCGCTACCACCGCATGCGCGGCTACGACACGCTGTGGCAGGTCGGTACCGACCACGCCGGCATCGCCACCGAAATGGTGGTCAGCCGCAACCTGGCGCTGGAAGGCAAGGGCGAGACCCGTGATTCGCTGGGCCGCGAAGGCTTCATCGGCAAGGTCTGGGAGTGGAAGCAGCAGTCCGGCGATACCATCGAGCGCCAGATGCGCCGCCTCGGCACCTCCGCCGACTGGTCGCGCAGCACCTTCACCATGGACCCGCAGCCGTCGGCGGCAGTCAACGAAGCCTTCGTGCGCTGGTACGAGCAGGGCCTGATCTACCGCGGCCAGCGCCTGGTCAACTGGGACCCGGTGCTGAAGACCGCCATTTCCGACCTGGAAGTGGAGAGCGCCGAGGAAGACGGCTTCCTGTGGTCGATCGCCTACACGCTGGATGAGGGCCTGAGCTACGAGCACGTCGAGCGCGATGCCGACGGCGTGGAAACCCTGCGCGAAACCCGCGACTACCTGGTGGTCGCCACCACCCGCCCGGAAACCCTGCTGGGCGATACCGCGGTGATGGTGCACCCGGAAGACAAGCGCTACGCGCACCTGATCGGCAAGAGCGTGGTGCTGCCGCTGACCGGCCGCCGCGTGCCGGTGATCGCCGACGACTACGTGGACCGCGCGTTCGGCACCGGCGTGGTCAAGGTCACCCCAGCGCATGATTTCAACGACTACGAAGTGGGCGTGCGCCACAGCCTGCCGATGATCAACCTGTTCACCCCGGTGGCAGCGCTGAACGAAAACGCGCCGGAGCGTTTCCAGGGTCTGGACCGCTACGCCGCGCGCAAGGCCGTGCTGGCCGAACTGGAAGACCTGGGCATCCTTGTCGAGACCAAGGCGCACAAGCTGCAGGTGCCGCGCGGTGACCGCACCGGCCAGGTGATCGAGCCGTACCTGACCGACCAGTGGTTCGTGAAGATGGACGACCTGGCCAAGCGCGGCCTGGAACTGGTCGAGAATGGAAGCATTTCCTTCGTGCCGCCGAACTGGATCAACACTTACCGCCACTGGATGAACAACATCCAGGACTGGTGCATCAGTCGCCAGCTGTGGTGGGGCCACCGCATTCCGGCGTGGTTCGACGAAGCCACCGGCAGCTGCTACGTCGGTCGCAGCGAAGAGGAAGTGCGGGCGAAGCACAACCTGGGCAGCGACGTGGTGCTGAACCAGGAAAGCGACGTGCTGGAGACCTGGTTCTCCTCGCAGCTGTGGCCGTTCTCCACCCTGGGCTGGCCCAACGAGCAGGCCATGGCCGAGCGCGGCTTCGACCGCTACCTGCCGTCGTCGGTGCTGATCACCGGCTTCGACATCATCTTCTTCTGGGTGGCGCGCATGATCATGGCCACCGACAACCTGGTCGGGAAGATCCCGTTCAAGGACGTCTACTTCACCGGCCTGATCCGCGACGGCCAGGGCCAGAAGATGTCCAAGAGCAAGGGCAACGTGCTCGACCCGCTGGACATCATCGACGGCATCACCATCGACGACCTGGTCGCCAAGCGCACCGGCGGTCTGATGCAGCCGAAGATGGTTGAGAAGATCGAGAAGGCCACCCGCAAGGAATTCCCGGACGGCATCGCCGCCCACGGTGCCGATGCGCTGCGCTTCACCATCGCCGCGCTGGCCACCCACGGCCGCGACATCAAGTTCGACATGAACCGCGCCGAGGGCTACAAGAACTTCTGCAACAAGCTGTGGAACGCCAGCCGCTTCGCGCTGATGAACACTGAGGGCGCGGCGTTCACCGGCGTGCCCAAGCCACGCACAGATGCCGAGCGCTGGATCCTCGCGCGGCTGGCGGCCACCACCGCCGAAGCGCAGGGCCACTTCGCCGCCTACCGCTTCGACCTGCTGGCGCAGTGCCTGTACGAGTTCGCATGGAACGCGTTCTGCGACTGGTTCCTGGAACTGAGCAAGCCGGCGCTGAACGGTGCCGACGCCGCCGATGCCGAAAGCACCCGCCACACCCTGCTGTACGTGATGGAAGCGCTGCTGCGCCTGCTGCACCCGCTGACCCCGTTCATCACCGAACAGCTGTGGCAGCAGCTGGCCCCACGCCTGGGCCTGGCCGAAACCACGCTGTCGCTGCGCCCGTATCCGACCGCCGCCGAGTTCGAAGGCGATTTCGCCCAGGCCGAGGCCGACGTGGAATGGCTGAAGGCGGTGATCAGCGCGGTGCGTCGCGTGCGCAGCGAACTGAACGTCGCCCCGTCCAAGCTGGTGCCGCTGCGCCTGCAGGCCGGCCTGGAACAGGACCGCGTGCGCATCGAACGCTTCAGTGCCTCGCTGTCGTTCCTGCTGAAGCTGGACAGCATCCAGTGGCTGGCCGAAGGCGAAAGCGCACCGCCAGCCGCCGCCGCGATCGTCGGTGAACTGAAGCTGCTGGTGCCGCTGGAAGGCCTGGTCGATCTCGATGCCGAGCGTGTGCGCCTGGACAAGGAAATCGCCCGCGTCGAAGCAGAGAAGGAAAAGAGCGAGGCCAAGCTGGCCAAGTTCACCGACAAGGTGCCGCCGGCCGTGGTCGAGCAGGAACGCGTGCGACTGGCCGACTGGAACACCCAGCTGGCCGGCCTGCGCGAGCAGCGCGCGAAGCTGTAACGCCGCGCTCTGCTGCGTGCCAACCAAGGTTGGCACCTACCCTGCCTCGCTCTGGTGGGTGCAGACCTTGGTCCGCACTGAGCGATGTGCCAACCAAGGTTGGCACCCACCAGACCCGGAACATTTCCCCGGCATGGCATCATCGCCCGATGCCTCTTTCCATCTTCCTGCTGGTCCTCGCGGCTGCGGCCCTGCACGCCAGCTGGAATGCAATCGTCAAACGCGGGCCGGACAAGTTCCTCGGCACCGTGCTGGTCACCGGCAGCGCCGCGCTGCTGTCGGCGGCCGCCCTGCCCTTCCTACCGTTCCCGGCCGCGCACAGCTGGCCCTGGCTGGCTGCATCCGTGCTGCTGCAGGTGACCTACTACGGCCTGGTAGCACGCTGCTACCAGCAGGTCGACATGAGCCTGGCCTATCCGCTGATGCGTGGCAGCGCGCCGATCCTGGTTGCGCTGGCCGGCACCCTGCTGGGCGAGCAACTGCCACCTGCCGCGTGGCTGGGCGTGGTGCTGGTGAGCACCGGCATCCTGTGCATGGCACTGGGCGCACGTGGCGGGCAACTGCGCCTGCCACTGCTGACCGCGGCAATGATCGCCACCTACACCCTGGTCGATGCGCAGGGCGCGCGACAGTCCGGCAGCGCGCTCAGTTACACGCTGTGGCTGTTCCTGCTGTCGGGCATTCCACTGCCCCTGTGGGCGCTGTACACCCGGCGCGGCGCGGTGTTGGCCTATGCGCGCCAGCACTGGCCCCTGGGCCTCGCCGGTGGTGTCGGCACCACGGCGTCCTATGCGATGGCCTTGTGGGCGATGACCCAGGTCCCCGTCGCGATGGTCTCAGCGCTGCGTGAATCATCGATCCTGTTCGCGCTGTTGATCTCGGTGTTCCTGCTGCGCGAGCGGATCCCGCGTGCGCGCTGGCTGGCAGCGGCGCTGATCGTCGGCGGTGTGTTGGCACTGCGGCTGGCGTGAGAAAAGCGTGCCAACCAAGGTTGGCACCTACCACGGCAGGTGACGTGTCGATGACAGCGGAGATCCACCGGTAGTGCCGGCCGCTGGCCGGCAACCCTTCTCCGTTACAGCGGCGGCATCGTCTGCAGGTCGCCGTCGACCAGTTCGATCGCCATCACCACCGCGTCTTCGCGGCCCTGTGCGGCCGGGTAGTAACGTGGACGGCGGCCGATCTCGTTGAAACCTTCGCTGTGGTACAGGGCCAGCGCAGGTGTATTGGACGGACGCACTTCCAGGAACACGCGGTGCGCACCCCGGTTGCCCGCCAGCTGCACCAGTGCGCGCAGCAGTTGACGACCCAGCCCACGCGACTGCGCCAGCGGATCGATGCAGATGTTCAATACATGTGCCTCATCGGCGGCAATGCTGAGCACGCCGTAGCCGATCAGCTGGCCATCGCGCTCCATCGCCAAGCCGGGATAACCGGCACGCAGGCAATCAACGAAGATGCCGCGGGTCCAGGGGAACGGATACCCACGCACTTCAATCGCCATCACCGCATTGAGGTCGCTCTCGCGCAGTGCGCGCAGGCTGACCGGACCGGGCTGGCTGACCGCGCTCATGCGCCGCCCCGCTTGCGCAGGGCCCGCAGCTGCGGCCACAGCGCGCGCTTGGCCGCCGGGTCCTGGCGCAGTTGATCCAGCGGCCAGCTGTCCATCAGCGCCTGCGTGGCCGGATCGTTGGGATTGCAGCCGGAGGCACGCAGCAACGCGATCTGCAGGCGATCCGGCAGCCGCACCACCGGTTGCCGGGCATTGACACCCGGCAGCGGGCGGGCAGCGGCGGGCGCGGTGTCCGGTGCGCTGACCGGGGTCTCGCGACGCGTAGGTGCCGGGCGTTCCTGGCGGGAACCCGGTGTGGCTTCAACCGGAGGCTCGCGCGCGGGTGCGATTGGTGCCCGCACCTGCTCCACCGCTGGCGCGGCAGTCGCATCGGCTTCGGCTTCGGCCACGCTCAACTGCAGCGCGGCATCCAGCTCCGCAGCCAACTGGCCGTCGTGATAGACGGTATAGCCCATGGCCTGCAGCCAGGCCTGCTGGGCCGGTGACCACAGCACGGGCAGTTCCTGGCTCACGCGGCCTCGGGCTTCTTGCGCAGGCGCTGCACGGCCCACATCACCGGGCCGGACAAGGCGTACAGGATGCCGACCGCGAACAGCACGCGCGGCAGGTCGATCACCGCGATGGCGATGGCGACCGGCACAAGGGCCAGCACCAGGAACGGCACGCGGTCGGAACGGGTGCCCTTGGCGCCGCCACCCTTGAAGCTCCAGAAGCGGATACGGCTGACCATCAACAGCGCCGCGACGATCGTCACCGCCAGCGCCACGTAGCGCAGCTGGTTGCCGTCCCAGCCCAGGTTGCCATCGGCGAAGGCCCAGACGAAGGACATCATCAGCCCGGCCGCGGCCGGGCTGGCCAGGCCGACGAACCAGCGTTTGTCGACCACCGCGACCTGGGTGTTGAAGCGGGCCAGGCGCAGCGCCGCGCAGGCGGCATACAGGAAGGCCACGGCCCAGCCGACGCGGCCGAGCAGCGGGTCATCGAACTTCAGCCACGACAGGGACCAGTGGTACATCACCAGCGCCGGGGCCATGCCGAAGCTGACCAGGTCGGCCAGCGAGTCGTACTGGACGCCGAACTCGCTACTGGTACCGGTCAGGCGCGCCACGCGCCCGTCCAGGCCATCCATCACCGCCGCCACGAACACGGCGATGCTGGCATTGACGAAATCCCCGTTGGCCGCGGCGATGATCGCGTAGAAGCCGGCGAACAGGCCGGCGGTGGTGAACAGGTTGGGCAGCAGGTAAATCGTGCGCGAACGCGGCGGCGGTGTGATCGGGTCCATGGAATCCAGTTTAATCGACTTGCCAGTGCTCGGCGCCAATGCTGCAATCGGCGTTCTACGCCCATTCCGCGGAGTTTGCCATGCGTGCCCTGTCCTGCCTTGGATGCCTGCTGCTGTTGGCCAGTGCCAACGCCGTGGCCGGCCCGGTCTATAAATGGAAGGACGCCCATGGCGTGACCCAGTATTCGGAGACCCCGCCGGCGGGCAAGAAGTTCGAGACCCGCGAGCAGGCCCGCACCCCGCAGGCCGCGGCCAGCGCCGAAACCCCGGCCGCGCCGGTGCCGGAGCAGTGCAGCACCGCCCGTGCCAACCTGGCCCTGCTGGAAGGCTCCGGCCAGGTGATGCAGGACACCAATGGCGACGGGAAGGCCGATACCGCGTTGACTGCGGAACAGCGCAGCGCGCAGAAGGGATTGGCGGAGGCCGCCATCAAGGCTTACTGCCCGGCAGAGTGAGGGTTATCGGCAGGGCTTGCAGCCCTGCACCTGCTTCAAGCAACGGCAACGTCAAATGCCAAAGCGGCTCTGGTTTTCTACTGGTTTGGCGGGGCGGTGTGGGCTGGCAGGACACGCCGTAAACCCCCCTTCCGGGGTCCGGCCCAGCCGCTGGCGGCTGTGCGTTCGGGCGCTTGCGAAGCAGTGCTTCGCAAGCAAAGCGCCCTCACCCCTGGGGGCTCGATGGCGCCATCCATGGCGCCAACGGTCCTGCCAACCCACACCGCCCCACCCCCGACAGGTTCCTGGTGACGGTGGTAGATCCACGCCATGCGTGGATGAAATCTGTCAGATCTCGAATTGAATCCGGGGTCAGATCCGTTTTCCTACGGAAAACGGATCTGACCCCAGGAGCCATTCCGACAGCTCGCAGGAAACTGTCGAAGGCGGGGTGGGTCCGGTTGCGGGAGTGTCCGCGGCATGGATGCCGCGGCCAAGCCCCGGGGGTCACTTCAGGGATGGGTTTACGGCGTCTCCCGCAACCGGACCCACCCCGCCATCCCACGGGAAGCTCGCTGTTGCTTCGACAGTTGCTTCTGAGGTTGCCGGCCAGCGGCCGGCACTACTGCGGGTGCAGGGCGCAGCCCTGCCGATACCCCTCTCCCCGGCCGGGCTGGCAGAATAGGCGTCTCTGCCGTTATCCGAAGCCGACGATGCGCCTCTCCCAGTTCCACCTGCACACCACCAAGGAAACCCCCAGCGACGCCGAGCTCACCAGCCACCGGCTGATGCTGCGCGCGGGCATGATCCGCAAGCTGGCATCGGGCCTGTACACCTGGTCGCCGCTGGGCCTGCGCGTGCTGCGCAAGGTTGAACGCATCGTGCGCGAGGAAATGGACCGCGCCGGTGCCGTGGAATTCCAGATCCCGACCATCCAGCCGAAGGAACTGTGGGAGCAGACCGGGCGCTGGCAGAAGTTCGGCCCGCAGCTGCTGAAGATCAAGGACCGCAAGGACCAGGTGTTCTGCTACAGCCCGACCGCCGAAGAAGCCGCCTGCGACTTCGCGCGCAGCGAGCTGTCCAGCTACAAGCAGCTGCCGGTGAACTTCTACCAGGTGCAGACCAAGTTCCGCGACGAGATCCGCCCGCGCTTCGGCGTGATGCGCTCGCGCGAGTTCCTGATGAAGGACGCCTATTCGTTCCACCTGCACGATGAGTGCCTGGTGCGCGAATACGAGAACATGAAGTCGGCCTACAGCCGCATCTTCACCCGCCTCGGCCTGGACTTCCGCATGGTGCAGGCCGACTCCGGTGCGATCGGTGGTGATGCCTCGCAGGAATTCCACGTCATCGCCGATTCCGGCGAGGACGCGCTGGTGTTCTCCACCGGTTCGGACTACGCCGCGAACATGGAAGCGGCGATCGCCGCCGATCCGGCACCGCGCGCGGCTGCCAGTGAAGCCATGCGCAAGGTCGACACCCCTACCCAGAAAACCTGCGAGGACGTCGCGGCGCTGCTCGGCATCGAGCTGCAGCGCACGGTGAAGTCGGTGGCGCTGATCGCCGGTGAAGGCGAAGCACAGCAGTTCGTGCTGGTGCTGGTGCGCGGCGACCATGAGGTCAACGAGATCAAGCTGGCCAAGGTCGCCGGCCTGGACGAGCAGCGCTTCGCCAGCGAGGCGGAAATCGCCGAGTACCTGGGCAGCGTGCCGGGCTTCCTCGGCCCGGTCGCCCCGGCCAAGGCCATCCGCGTGGTCGCCGACCGCGAAGTGGCCGCGATGTCCGACTTCGTCGTCGGCGCCAACGAAGTCGGTTTCCACCTGGCCGGGGTCAACTGGGGCCGCGACCTTCCGGAACCGGAAGTGGCCGACATCCGCAACGTGCGTGCCGGTGACCGCGCGCTGGACGGTGGCGAACTGAAGATCGCCCGTGGCATCGAAGTCGGCCACGTGTTCCAGCTCGGCCGCAAATATGCCGAAGCGCTGGATGCCACCGTGCTGGACGAGAACGGCAAGGCGGCGGTGATGGCGATGGGCTGCTACGGCATCGGTATCTCGCGCGTGGTGGCTGCCGCGATCGAACAGAACCATGACGATGCCGGCATCATCTGGCCGGACGCGATGGCGCCGTGGCAGGTGGTGGTGTGCGTGATCAACCCGAAGGGCGACGCCGCCGTGGCCGATGCTGCTGCCAGCCTGCTGCAGGAACTCCGCGACGCCGGCCTCGATGCCGCGCTGGACGACCGTGGCCTGCGCCCGGGCGCGATGTTCGCCGACATGGAACTGATCGGCATTCCGCACCGCGTGGTGGTGAGCGAGCGCGGCCTGGGCGCCGGTACCTACGAGTACCGCTCGCGCCGCGCCAGCGAAGCGGAAAGCCTGGACAAGGCCACCCTGCTGCAGCGACTGCAGGGCTGATCAGGAGAAGACCGGGGCACGCCCCGGTCTTTTTTTGCCTGTCGCCCAGTTGAGCAATATTGCAGCGGACATAATCCGGTCAAAATCGACGCAATGCAGCCGGGATGCTGCCAGGCCATGACCCGCCTGCATTTGTGCTGTGATTAATTCATCTTTATTCTGTCCCGCGACGCCATGGACTGGCTCGTCCCGTCCACATTTTAGTTTCCGGAGTAACCGTAAATGAGCATTGACCTGACCGGCCTGTCGGCACGCGAGCTGGGCGCCCTGATCCGTACCGCCAAGAAGCAGCAGACCATCGTCGCCAAGCGCCGGCCAATCACCAAGGTCCGGGCCCAGCTGACCAAGCTGGCCAAGACCGAGGGCTACACCATCGAAGAACTGTTCGGCGGCGCCCCGGCCCCGCGCGCGCGCAAAGCCGCCCCGGCAGCCAAGGCACCGTCCAAGACCGCCGGCCGCAAGCTGGGCAAGGTTGCCCCGAAGTACCGCAACCCGGCCAACCCCAAGGAAACCTGGACCGGTCGTGGCAAGCAGCCGCGCTGGATGGCCGAGCTGACCGCCAAGGGCAACAAGAAGCCGGAAGATTTCCTGATCAAGAAGGCCTGAGGCCGGACCGGGATGCAATGAAAAACGCCGGCGGAAGCCGGCGTTTTTCATTCTTCGGTGTGCGGGCCAACGGTCCACACCTACAGGGTTTTGCGCGCCGGCATCAGCAGGTTGCCGAACAGCAGGCCGGCCACCAGCGCCATCACCACGTTGAGCACGGTGAGGAACACGCTTTGGCCCGCGCCAACGTCCTGCTGCTGGACCAGGGTCAGCACGCCGCGCAGGCTGGTGCTGCCGGGCACCATCATGATGATGCCGGGCAGGCGGATGATCGCTCCTGGGCGGCCAACGAGGCGGCCGAACAGATTGCCACCGGCGGTCAGCAACATCGCTGACAGGAAGATGCCGGCCGGCGCGCCCCAGGCGTGCCCGCCGAACTTGGAGATCGCGTAACCCGCCACCGAGGCCGCGATCACCCACGGGTAATCGCGCCGGTTGGCCTTGAACAGCATCGCGAAGGCGAATGCCGCGGTCAGCAGCGAACCCCACTCCACCCACGGCCCCTGCGGCCGCGTGGCGCGGATCACCGGGTCCAGGCCGAGTACATCAGCCAGGGTCACCGCGATCATCGCGCCCACGCTGAGCTTCATGATGGTGGTCAACGCGCCGGCGAAGCGCGCGGTACCTGAGACCCAATGCTGGCTGGCGAGTTCATTGACCGCATTGGTCAGCGACATGCCGGGCAGCAGCACCACCAGCGAGGCGATGATCACCGTGTTGAGGTTGAGTGCGCCAACAAAGGACGCGACCAGGGTTGCGACCATGCCGGCCAGCAGCGCCGCCAGCGCCTCGGCCGCTTCGCGGGTGGCCGGGCGACGGTCGGTGACCATGCCGAGCAGGCCGATCATCAGCCCGATGACACCGGCGGTGGCGATGTCCAGCCACGGCAGCTTCCACATGCCGGCCACGCCGGCCGCGCCGAGGGTGAATGAAAGAATGGTGCGCAGCTTGCCGCGCCGGCCCGGATCCTTGTCCAGCTGGCGCAGCGCGGTGTGGCCCTGGGCAATGCTCATCCGCCCGTTGGCCACTTCCTCGGCGATATGGTCGGCGACGCTGAGCTTGTGCAGGTCGTTCTCGCCGGGTGCCAGACGGATCACGCGGGTGATGTCGCTGGAGCCGATCGCCTGTGCCGGGTCGCTGAAACTGAGGATGATACCGGTGGGATTCGACCACGGTTCACAATCCAGATCGAGCTGGCGGGCCAGTGCCACCACTGCCGTTTCCAGGCGCTGGGCCGTGGTGCCGTAGCTGTGCAGGCGTCCGGCGATCTCGGAAACAAAGGCCACGCGCTGCGCGTAGGTGGCCTGGGGCGTGGGGATCGTGTGAGCGTCTGCGGACATGCGCCGTAGTATTACCTACTGCCGGGCCGCACTGGATAAATTCATCCGGGTTCGACGCGATGCCCCAGACAGAACGGTTATGCTGCGACCCGAATGGCCCAAGTGACCCCGAACCACGCCCCCCAGCTCGAACAGGATGCCCATGACCCGGGCCTGATCCGCCTGTCCGGCACCTGGACCTTGAAGACCGCGCTGGCCGCGGCCGAAGTCCTGCGCGGCGTTCCCGACACGCTGACCGGCATCGACGCCACCGGCATCGAGAAGATGGATTCGGCCGGCGTGCTGCAGGTACTGCGCGTAGCGCATCGCGCCGACCTTGGCGAGGATGCACTGCAGTTCCGGCCGGACCACCAGGCGCTGGTCTGCACCATCGAGGAAGTGGCCGACGACCGGCCCCGGCCCAAGCGCGATTTCGGCGTGCTGGCCGCGCTGGAACGGCTCGGTGTCAGCGTCCATGCCACTGGCCACAACATCAAGGCGCTGTGCAGTTTCCTCGGCGAGAACCTGGTCAAGGCAGCACGCCTGGTCAAGGAACCCCGTCGCTTCCGCCTGACCGCCACCGTGCACCAGATGGAGCAGGTCGGGCTGGACGCAGTACCGCTGGTGGCGCTGCTGTCCTACCTGGTCGGCGCGGTGATCGCCTTCCTCGGCTCGACGATCCTGCGCGACTTCGGCGCCGAGATCTACGTGGTCGAGCTGGTCAACATCGCCTTCCTGCGCGAGTTCGCGGTACTGCTGACCGCGATCGTGCTGGCCGGCCGCACCGCCAGTGCGTTCACCGCGCAGATCGGCGCGATGAAGGCGCGCGAGGAAATCGACGCGATGCGCACGCTGGGTCTGGATCCGATCGACCTGCTGGTGCTGCCACGCCTGCTGGCGCTGCTGGTCACCCTGCCCCTGCTGACCTTCATCGCGATGATCGCGGGCCTGGCCGGCGGCATCACTGTCGGCGCGTTCGACCTCGACATCCCGCCGCAGATGTACATCGCGCGCATGCACGAGACGATGGAAGTGCGGCACATGCTGGTCGGCCTGTCGAAGGCGCCGGTGTTCGCGCTGGTGATCGGCCTGATCGGCTGCCTGGAAGGGCTGAAGGTGGAAGGCACGGCGCAGTCGGTCGGCGAACGCACCACCTCCAGCGTGGTGCAGACGATCTCGCTGGTGATCATCATCGACGCCTTCGCGGCGTTGTGGTTCATGCACATGGACTGGTGACATGAGCACGCATCCGACTCCCGAAGCAATACCCATGCAGGACGGCGACGGCCACGACCTGGCCATCCGCGTGCGCGGGCTGGTCAACCGCTTCGGCAGCCAGACCGTGCATGAAGACCTGGACCTGGACGTGCGCCGTGGCGAGATCCTGGGCGTGGTGGGTGGCTCGGGCACCGGCAAGTCGGTGCTGATGCGCTCGATCCTGGGCCTGCGCACGCCCGACGCCGGCCAGATCGAAGTGCTGGGCCGCGATGCGCGTGCCGACGACGCCGAGAGCCGCCTGCACATCGAACGCAATACCGGCGTGCTGTTCCAGGACGGCGCCCTGTTCTCATCGCTGACCGTGGGCGAGAACGTGCAGGTGCCCTTGAAGGAACACCACCGCGAATTGCCCGAGCGCTGGCACTACGAGCTGGCGCTGCTGAAGGTGAAGCTGGCCGGCCTGCCCGCCGATGCGATCAACAAGCTGCCATCGCAGTTGTCCGGTGGCATGCGCAAGCGCGCCGGCCTGGCCCGCGCGCTGGCGCTGGACCCGCCGCTGCTGTTCCTGGATGAACCGACCGCAGGCCTCGACCCGATCGGTGCGGCCGCGTTCGACCGCCTGATCAAGACCCTGCAGGAGGCGCTGGGGCTGACCGTGTTCCTGATCACCCACGACCTGGACACGCTGTACGCCATCTGCGACCGGGTGGCGGTGATCGCCGACCGCAAAGTGGTGGCCAACGCGCCGCTGCCGGACATCGAGAAACTGGATCATCCGTGGATCCAGGAATACTTCCACGGACCGCGTGCGCGTGCCGCGCGCGGCGAACAGATCGAGAGTGCCTGAGCCATGGAAACCAAAGCCAACTACGTGCTGATCGGCGCGTTCACCCTGATCACCGGCCTGGCCCTGCTGGCCTTCGGCCTGTGGGCGGCCAAGTACTCCTCCGACCGCACCTGGCAGGAATACCGCGTGGTGTTCCGCGAGGCGGTGACCGGCCTGTCGGTGGGCAGCCCGGTGCAGTACAACGGCATCGCGGTCGGTTCGATCATCGAACTGAACCTCGTGCCGGACGACCCGCGCCAGGTGGTCGCACGCATCCGCCTGAACTCGACCACCCCGGTCAAGACCGATACCCGTGCCAAGCTGGCGATCACCAGCCTGACCGGCCCGTCGATCATCCAGCTCAGCGGCGGCACGCCGCAGTCGCCGGCGCTGACCACGGTCAACAAGGACCCGGCCCCGATCATCCCGACCACGCCGTCGGCGCTGCAGAACATCACCGACGTCGCCAACCGCATCGTCGAGCGCATGGACCAGATCCTCAGCGACCGCAACGTGGCCTCGATCAACGCGACGCTGGCCAACCTGGAGACGATCAGCGGCGGCCTGGCCGACCGTGACCAGGGCACGCAGGCGCTGCTGCTCAGCGCGCGCGATGCCGCCCGCAGTCTGGACACCACGCTGAAGACCACCAACGGCACCATCGAGCGCCTGGATAAAAATCTGGTGCAGCAGCTTCCGGGCATCATCGACAAGCTGGACGGCACGCTGGCCAAGCTCGACTCGGCCGCCGGCAACGCCGATTCGATCCTTGGCGAGAACCGCGCCGCGATCAACAGCTTCGCCAATGATGGCCTCGGCCAGCTGGGCCCGACGCTGACCGAACTGCGCGGCCTGATCCGCGACCTGCGCCGGGTCAGCGACCGCCTCGAGAACAATCCCGCGCGCTACCTGCTGGGCCGCGACGCACCGAAGGAGTTCGAACCCAAATGAGCCCGATGCCCCTTCCGCGCCTGCTGCTGGCCGCTTCGCTGGTCACCCTGCTGGGCGGCTGCTCCATCCTTGGCAGCAGCGAGAAAACCGCAGTGACGCTGTACTCGCCCGCCGTGCAGGTGAAGGCCGATCCGGCGTGGCCGCAGGCCAGCTGGCAGCTGGTACTGGCCAAGCCCAGCGCCGCACGCATGGTCGACAGCCCGCGCATCAACGTGCGACCGACGCCGTCGCAGCTGGAGATCTACAAGGGCGCCAGCTGGGCCCAGCCGGCCACCGACATGATCGAGGACACCCTGCTGCGCGGCTTTGAGGATTCCGGACGCATCCACGGCGTCGCCCGCAGCACCGCCGGCATCCGCGCCGACTACAAGCTGTCCACCGACGTGCGCCGCTTCGAGTCGGACTACCAGGGCCAGGCCACGCCGACCGTGGTGATCGAGGTCAACGCCAAGCTGATCCACGTCGCCGACCAGCGCGTGGTCGCCGACCGTACCTTCCGCCAGGCACAGCCGGTCGGCAGTACCGACGTGCCGGCGGTGACCGCCGCGTTCGAGCGCGGCCTGCAGCAGCTGGCGCAGGATGTGGTGGGCTGGACGCTGGTGAGCGGGCAGGCCGACCAGCCGACCGTCACGCGCTGATCGATCAGCGTGGCGCAATCCAGCGGAACGTCAGGTTGATCCGCTCGCCCTGCACGCGCGCCATCTTCGGCAACGCGTGCTGGTAATAACGCTGGGTCTGCCCGGCCATTACCAGCAGGTCGCCATGGCCGAGCAGGTACTCGGTCTTCTCCGCCGTATCATCACGCCGGCGTAGCAGGAAACGCCGTGCCGCGCCCAGGCTCAGCGAGGCGATCACCGGCGCCGGGCCCAGTTCGGGCTCGTCGTCGCTGTGCCAGCCCATGTAATCGCCACCGCCGCGATAGCGGTTCAGCAGTACGCTGTTGAAGCGGCCGAAGCCATCGTCCTGCAGGCGCTCGCGCATGCCCTGCAGGGACGGCGGCCACGGGTGCGGCACGAATTCTGCCCCCGAGAAGCGATAGCGCGCCTGCGGATCACCTATCCAGCAGCTCAACCGTGGCGAATCCACCCAGCTGCCGAACATGCGGATGCGATGCACCTCCCACGGCACGCCGGCTTGCAGATCGCGCTGCAAGGCATCGGCCTCGGCGGGAGACAGCCAGGCCGGGAGGTGGCGGACGTCGGCATCGGGAAGGTCGTGGGGGAACAGCATGGCGGCACAGTAGCACCTGATGGATTTGATGGATTTGCCGTTGCAGCGACGATTACCGGAAAATGGCTGCAGTCCCACCGTTGGTCCCGAATCATGCGCCGCCCCTCTTTTCCCAGGTTCCATCCATGAGCCACGCGGCGCCCGGCATCCGCCAGCTCACCTTCTCGGTCCTGCGCGCACTGTTCCGTGCCCTGCCGATGCCTGCGTCGCTGCGTGATCGGCTGCGCAACCGGGGCCTGGATCGCATTGGCAGCTGGAGTCCCCCTCCGCCGCGTGGTCGCATCGGCGCCGCTGCCGACGGTACCCGTCCACTGCAGCGCGCCGATGAACGGGCGATCGGCTACGCCGCCGAAGATGACGCGCCATTGCCTGCCACGCTGCCAGCTACGCTGGTGGCCTTCTATCTGCCCCAGTTCCATCCGTTCGAAGAGAACGATGCCTGGTGGGGCAAGGGCTTCACCGAATGGCGTAACGTCAGCCGTGCCCTGCCGCAGTTCGAGGGACATGTGCAGCCGCGCCTGCCCGGCGACCTGGGCTTTTACGACCTTCGTGTTGGCGAGACGCTGCGCGCGCAGGCGAAACTGGCCGCGGACCATGGCATCGGCGCCTTCTGCTTCTATTTCTACTGGTTCAGTGGCCACACGCTGATGGAGCAGCCCCTGCGCCAATGGCTGGCCGACAGCACGATTGAACTGCCGTTCTGCCTGTGCTGGGCCAACGAGAACTGGACCCGGCGCTGGGATGGGCGCAATCAGGATGTACTGATCGGCCAACAGCACAGTGCCGAGGATGACCTGGCGTTCATCGCCCACGTTGCCGATTACCTGCGCGACCGGCGTGCGTTGAAGGTCGAGGGACGACCGGTGCTGTTGCTGTACCGGCCGCAGTTGCTGCCCGATCCCAAGGCTACGGCGGCACGCTGGCGTGGCTGGTGCCGTGACAACGGCATCGGCGAGATCCATCTGGCCTATGTGCAGAGTTTCGAACGCCCGGATCCCCGCGATATCGGGTTCGATGCCGCAGTGGAATTCCCACCGAACATTGCCGCCCCGCGCCAGCTGAGCACCACGCAGTTCCTGCTCAATCCAGATTACGAAGGCGACGTGCGCGACTGGCGTGAGCTGGCGGCACAGATGCGCCGTGCACCGCTGGCGGACTATCCGTTGTATCCAGGCGTCAACCCGGGCTGGGACAACGAGGCGCGGCGGCCCGGGCGCGGACGCGTGCTGCTGCACGCTTCACCGCGTGGCTACGGCGACTGGTTGCACGACACGGTGCACGAGCGGCTACGCGATGTACCGCAGGCCCGGCGCATGGTGTTCATCAACGCCTGGAACGAATGGGCGGAAAGCGCTGTTCTTGAACCGGATGCCCGTCTCGGCCATGCCTGGCTGCAGGCCACCCGGCGCGCGCTGGTCCCCTCGCAGGCCGCTCCATCGCGTCCCTGCATCGTCATCCACGCGTGGTACCTGGATGCGCTGCCGGAGCTGTTGCAGGCGGTGAAGGACAGCGGGCTACAGGCACGCCTGGTCATCACCACCACAGGCGAGCGTCAGGCACAGGTGCAGTCGATCATCGATGCGGAGGGCCTGACCGCTGAGATCTGGGTCTACGACAACCACGGCCGGGACGTCCTGCCGTTCCTGCACGCCGCCGACCGATTGCTGCAGCAGAACGAATCGCTGGTGCTGAAGCTGCACACCAAGCGCTCCACCCACCGCGACAATGGTGACCAGTGGCGGCGCGAGATGGTCGATGCGCTGCTGGGCACTGCGCAGGCTGCGGCGAACCTGGCCCATCTGCTGGCAAATCCCAGCATCGGCCTGATGGCTCCGGCGGGCCACCTGCTGAAGGTAGCCGACTACATCGGCGGCAATGCGCAGCGCATGGAGCGGCTGTGGGCATTGCTGGGCCTGGACAGCGCGCCCGGTGACGGGCAGTTCGCGTCCGGCAGCATGTTCTGGGTACGCCTGCCGGCGCTGCGCCCGCTGCTCGATGCCCATCTGCTGCCGAGCATGTTCGACACTGAAGCGGGGCAGATCGATGGCACGCTGGCGCATGCCATCGAGCGTGCGACTGGAGCCGTAGTGTCCGCTGCCGGGTTCACCGTGGCCGACACCTCCGAGGTGGAAGGCGCTCCCCCGCGCGCTTCCTCCTCGGAATATGCTTACGCCCGAAAGCGCTGAGGCTCCGGCCTCAGCTGCGCGCAAACGCCACGCCGGTCTTCTCCTTCAGCTCATCGTCGCCCAAACCCGGCGCCGCTTCCACCAGCACCAGACCAGCATCGGTGACGTCGAACACGGCCAGGTCGGTGATGATGCGGTCGACCACGCCGACGCCGGTCAGCGGCAGCGTGCATTCGGCCAGGATCTTGTGCTCGCCGTTCTTGGCGGTGTGCTCCATCAGCACCACCACGCGCTGCACCCCGGCCACCAGGTCCATCGCGCCGCCCATGCCCTTGACCATCTTGCCGGGCACCATCCAGTTGGCCAGGTCGCCCTTGTCGGTGACCTGCATGGCACCGAGGATGGCCAGGTTGACGTGGCCACCGCGGATCATCGCGAAGCTGTCGTGGCTGCCGAAATAGCTGGCACCGGCGCGTGCGGTCACGGTCTGCTTGCCGGCATTGATCAGGTCGGCGTCCACTTCCGCGTCGGTCGGGAACGGGCCGATACCGAGCAGGCCGTTCTCCGACTGCAGCCACACGTCCACGCCTTCAGGGATGTGGTTGGCGACCAGTGTCGGCAGGCCGATGCCCAGGTTCACGTACGCACCATCGGTCAGTTCGCGGGCGGCGCGTGCCGCCATCTCGTCACGGGTCCACGCCATGTCAGTTGCCCTCCGCGCGGATGGTGCGCTGTTCGATGCGTTTTTCAGGATGCGCGTTGTGCACGATGCGGTGCACGTAGATGCCCGGCAGGTGCACCTGGTCCGGATCGATGGCACCGACCGGTACCACCTCCTCCACCTCCACGATGCAGATCTTGCCGGCCATCGCACAGGCAGGGTTGAAGTTGCGCGCGGTCTTGCGGAACACCAGGTTGCCGGCCTCGTCGGCCGTCCACGCCTTGACCAGCGCCACGTCGGCGCGCAGCGCGGTTTCCATCACGTAGTGCTTGCCGTCGAACTCGCGGGTTTCCTTGCCTTCGGCCACCACCGTGCCATAGCCGGTGGCGGTGAAGAACGCCGGAATACCCGCACCGCCGGCACGCAAGCGCTCGGCCAGGGTGCCCTGCGGATTGAATTCCAGCTCGAGCTCACCGGCCAGGAACTGGCGCTCGAACTCCTTGTTCTCGCCCACGTAGGACGAAATCATCTTCTTGATCTGCCGGGTTTCCAGCAGCTGGCCCAGGCCGAAGCCATCGACCCCGGCATTGTTGGAGATCACAGTGAGCCCTTTGGCACCACTGTCGCGCAGCGCGGCGATCAGGGCCTCGGGAATGCCACACAGGCCGAAGCCGCCCACGGCCAGCGTCTGGCCATCGGCGACCACCCCTTGCAGGGCCTCCGCCGCACTGGCGAAGCGCTTACTGCGCTTGCCGGTGGAAGTCGATTGCTGCATTGCTGTACTACCCTGCACGTTGAGGATGACGGCATTCTAGCTGGAGGGCGGCGAAGGGCCTGGATGCGCCGCAGCATTGCACGGGCATCGCACTGGGTTCCGTAGAATGCCCGGTTCCCCTGCCATGGCCGGCCCCGTGCCCGGCCCACCCTCGTTGATGGCCCAGACCTACACCGAAGAAGACCTGCTCCGCTGGATGGACGCGTGGACACTGGAAAAGAGCGAACGTTGCCTGTCCGGTGTCCGCAACATGCATCTGACCAGTGGAATGCTCATCGCCGAAGTGAAAGGCTCGGCCAGATATCCCTACCGGGTGGAAATCGATCTGGAAGCCAGCCTGCGCCATCCTCGCAGCCGCCTGCAAAGTGAATGCTCGTGCCCTGTCGGCCATCACTGCAAGCACGTGGCAGCCGTGCTGGTCGCCCACATGCTGGACGCAGCAGACCTGGGCGATGACGATCCAGCGTCGGAGCACGAACCGGTCCAGTCGCCACGCCGCGAACTGCTGGAACAGCTGTCACGCTGGCAGTCCGTCAGAACCCAGCCTCCCCGGTCACGTAGAAGCGGCATCATCTTCGAGCTGTCCACGTTCAATCACCGGCCTTCCATCCTGCTCCGCCGCGTCAAATACGCCCTCGACGATACGATCGAGTTCGACAAGTGGCAGGAAATCACCCCTCAGCTGTTGCTGGAACCGCCCGCCTACCTGACGCAGGCCGACCTGGCCGCGGTGGCGCAGCTGTGGGCCCTGCATCAGTCGGTAAAACCGCCGGAGTGGTTCGACGTCGGCACGATCCTGCAGTCGATCGTGTCCAGCGGGCATGGCTGGGTGTCATGTGGCATGCATGATCGCGTGCCGGCCAGGCCCGGCGCACCACGTCGCGGTACGTTGGGGTGGAGCGCAGAGACGACTCACGGCAGGTTGCTGCTGGCGCCGACACTGAGCGTGGAAGGCGATGCGGACGGCCTCGTACTGGGATCTAGTGCCGGTTACCTGGATCCGGTCTCCGGTGAAGTCGGCCTTCTCTTGCTGGACGTCAAGCCGGAGGACGCGGACGCGTTTCTCGCCCTTCCCCACCTGCTCCCCGATGAGGAACCGATCGTGGCGCAACTGCTGCAACAGATCGACCCCGCGCTGCCGCGCCCCGGTGCAGGCGACACACTGCCTACGCTGCAGATCAGCGCCATGACCCCCGTGCTGCGCCTGCATACGATCAAATTCCGGCCGCCGTGGCTCGGCCCCCGCGACCCTTCGCAATGGGCCGATATCGCAACCGTGGCCTTCGAGTACGACGAGCACGTGCGGTTCCTGGATGATCCGAGCCTGTTCGCCCACGATCCGGAGGGCCAACTC
This sequence comes from Stenotrophomonas sp. YJH_SMC_6, assembly GCF_059371335.1. Taxonomy (NCBI): domain Bacteria; kingdom Pseudomonadati; phylum Pseudomonadota; class Gammaproteobacteria; order Lysobacterales; family Lysobacteraceae; genus Stenotrophomonas; species Stenotrophomonas sp. YJH_SMC_6. Next base: position 55,144 of record NZ_JCAFUM010000005.1, read on the forward strand.
GCACTGCTGCCCCGCGACCTGGGTGAGGAATCACGGCGCGAGGCCGAGCTGCGCACGGTGGGCTTGCATCGCGACACGGCTCCGCGGGCGCCACTGGAAGGCGCCGGCCCGCAGTTCCAGCTGCGTACCCATGACTGGACACGGTTCCTGCTGGACGACGTGCCGCGCCTGGAAGCCTTGGGCTGGAAGGTGGAGGCGGACGAGGATTTCCGCCATCGCATCACCCGGGTGGAGGAGATCGACCTGGACATCCAGGCGGACCCGGAAGACGCGGGCTGGTTCAACCTGGGCCTGGACATCCAGGTGGAAGGCCGCGATGTGTCGATGGTTCCGCTGCTGCAGCAGGTGCTGCAGGCCGACCCTCGCTGGATGCGTGGCCAGCTGGATGACATCGGCGACGACGAGAACATCCTGTTGACGACGGGCGACAACACGCGCCTGGCACTGCGGGCCGCACGACTCAAGCCGATCATGGCCCTGTTGGCGGACCTGTTTACCCAGCGTGGCGCGCCGCTGCGCCTGTCTGCGCTTGACCGTGGCCGCCTGCAGGCGCTGCAGGACACTGCGCGCCTGCAGTTCCGTGGCCGCAAGGATACCCAGGCGCTCGTGCAGCGGCTGATGCAGGCACCCGCACCGAGCGAAGTACCGCCGCCGGCAGGGCTGGAGGCAACGCTTCGCCCCTATCAGCTCGAGGGCCTGTCGTGGCTGCAGTACCTGCGCCAGCAGGGCTTGGGCGGCGTGCTGGCCGATGACATGGGGCTGGGCAAGACTCTGCAGACCCTGGCGCATCTGCTGGTCGAGAAGGAAAGTGGCCGCCTGGACCAGCCGGCGCTGCTGGTGGTGCCGACCTCGCTGCTGCACAACTGGCAGAGCGAAGCGGCACGCTTCACCCCTGCCCTGCGTGTGCTGACCCTGCATGGACCGGCACGTGAAGCGCTGTTCGAGGCCATCCCCGAACACGATCTTGTACTGACCACGTACCCCCTGCTGTGGCGCGACGAGCAGGCGCTGCAGGCATATGCCTACCATCTGCTGATTCTGGATGAAGCCCAGCAGGTGAAGAATCCGAAATCACGCGCTGCCGTCACCCTGCGCACGTTGCAGGCCCGCCATCGCCTGTGTCTGACCGGCACGCCGCTGGAAAACCACCTGGGCGAACTGTGGACGCAGTTCGATTTCCTGCTGCCTGGCCTGCTCGGCACCGAGAAGCAGTTCAACCAGCATTGGCGCCACCCCATCGAACGCGGCAGCGACCATCGCCGTGCCCAGCTGCTGGCGCAGCGGTTGCGCCCGTTCATCCTGCGCCGACGCAAGGACCAGGTCGCGTCGGAGCTTCCGCCCAAGACCCTCATTACCCGTGCGGTCGAAATGGAGGGCGGCCAGCGTGATCTCTATGAAACCGTGCGTGCAGCGATGGAAAAGCAGGTGCGTGAGGCCATCAGCGGCAGCGGGCTGGCGCGCAGCCATATCGTGGTGCTGGATGCATTGCTGAAACTGCGCCAGGTCTGCTGCGATCCGCGCCTGCTGCCGGGCAACGCACCGGCACGGGCTGCAGGCTCGGCCAAACTGGATCTGTTGCGCGAGATGCTGCCGCCGATGGTCGAGGAAGGTCGTCGCATCCTGGTGTTCTCGCAGTTCACCGGCATGCTGTCGCTGATCGCGCAGGCGCTGGACGATCTGGGACTGGCCTATGTGACCCTGACCGGTGATACCCAGGACCGGGCCACGCCGGTGCAGCGTTTCATGCAGGGTGAAATCCCGGTGTTCCTGATCAGCCTCAAGGCAGGTGGCGTGGGGTTGAACCTGACCGCGGCCGACACCGTCATCCATTTCGATCCCTGGTGGAATCCCGCTGCCGAGAACCAGGCCAGTGACCGCGCTCACCGGATCGGCCAGCAGCAGCCGGTGTTCGTCTACCGGTTGATCACTGCAGGCAGCATCGAAGAGCGGATTGCCGAGCTGCAGGAGCGCAAGGCTCTGCTGGCCGAATCGATTCTCGAAGGCGGTGGCAGCGCCGGGCCGCGCTTCAGCGAAGAAGACGTGCAGGCACTGCTGGCGCCACTGCCGGGCCTGTCGGCCAAACGCACCCGCAGGCCGGGCCGGCGGCCGCCGCAGCACTGACCGGAACACCCAGTCAGGTAGCGTTTCCCGATGGAAACGATTCCCATACGGGACTGGGACTACAATCGAGGGCTGAGCTCACAAAGGATCTGATCGATGCCCCTGCCCGCTTTCAAGGCCTACGATATCCGCGGCCGTGTGCCGGAAGAACTGAACGAGGACCTGGCCCGCCGCATCGGCGTCGCCCTGGCCGCACAGCTCGCTCCAGGCCCGGTGGTCCTCGGCCATGATGTGCGCCTTACCAGTCCGGCACTGCAGGATGCGCTGGCCGCAGGCCTGCGTGGGACCGGCCGTGAGGTGATCGACATCGGCCTGTGCGGCACCGAAGAGGTCTACTTCCAGACCGATCACCTCGGCGCGGCCGGCGGCGTGATGGTGACCGCCAGCCACAACCCGATGGACTACAACGGCATGAAGCTGGTGAAGGAGAACGCGCGGCCGATCAGTTCGGATACCGGCCTGTTCGCGATTTCCGACGCGGTCGCCGCCGACACCTACGAGGCCCAGCCGCCGCGTGCCGGGCAGACCGCCCAGCATGACAAGCACGCCTACATCCAGCATCTGCTGAGCTACGTCGATGCCAGCAAACTGAAGCCGCTGAAGCTGGTGGTCAATGCGGGCAATGGCGGCGCCGGCGCCATCGTCGACCTGCTGGCACCGCACCTGCCGTTCGAGTTCATCCGCATCTGCCACGAGCCGGACGGCAGCTTCCCCAACGGCATTCCCAACCCGCTGCTGCCGGAGAACCGCGCCGCCACCGCCGACGCGGTGCGCGAACACGGTGCCGACTTCGGCATCGCCTGGGACGGTGACTTCGACCGTTGCTTCTTCTTCGACCACAGCGGCCGCTTCATCGAGGGCTACTACCTGGTCGGCCTGCTGGCCAAGGCGATCCTGGCGCGCCATCCCGGCGGCAGGATCGTGCATGACCCGCGCCTGGTCTGGAACACTGTGGACATGGTCGAGCAGGCCGGCGGTGTCGCGGTGCAGTGCAAGAGCGGGCATGCGTTCATCAAGGAAAAGATGCGGGCCGAGGATGCCGTGTATGGCGGCGAGATGAGCGCCCATCACTACTTCCGCGAATTCGCCTACGCCGACTCCGGGATGATTCCGTGGCTGCTGATCGCCCAGCTGGTCTCCGAAAGTGGCCGTTCGCTGGCCGACTGGGTGGAAGACCGGATGGCCGCCTATCCGTGCAGCGGCGAGATCAACTTCAAGGTGGACGATGCCAAGGCCGCAGTGGCGCGCGTGATGGAGCACTTCGCGGCGCAATCGCCCAGGCTGGACCACACCGATGGCATCAGTGCCGACTTCGGCGACTGGCGCTTCAACCTGCGCAGCTCCAACACCGAACCGCTGCTGCGCTTGAACGTCGAAGCGCGCGGTGACGCTGCGTTGATGCAGGCGCGCACCGACGAAATTTCCCGTCTGATCCAGCAGTAACCGAGGCCCGCATGAGCAGCATCCAGCCCGTCATCCTGTCCGGCGGATCCGGTACCCGCCTGTGGCCGCTTTCGCGCGAGGCCTACCCGAAGCAGTTCCTGCCACTGGCCGGCGAGCTGACGATGCTGCAGGCCACCTGGCAACGCGTCGCTCCACTGGCGGCGCGTGGCCCGCTGGTGATTGCCAACGAGGAACACCGCTTCGTTGCCGCCGAACAGCTGCAGCAGGTCGGCACCGAACCGGCCGCCATCATCCTTGAACCGGTGGGCCGCAATACCGCACCGGCCATCGCCGTGGCTGCGCTGGAAGCCACCCGGGACGGTGCCGACGCGCTGCTGCTGGTGCTGCCCTCCGATCATGTGATCACCGACGAGGCGGCCTTCCGCAACGCGGTGCAGGCCGCCGCCAGTGCCGCTGAAGCCGGCAAGCTGGTCACGTTCGGCATCGTACCGACCGGCCCGGAAACCGGTTATGGCTATATCAAGGCCGCTGATGGACAGGGCGTGCGCGCGGTCGAGCGTTTCGTCGAGAAGCCCGACCTGGAGACCGCTACCGGTTACGTCAGCAGCGGCCAGTACTACTGGAACAGTGGCATGTTCCTGTTCAAGGCGTCGCGCTACCTGCAGGAGCTGGAGCGCTTCCAGCCGGAAATGCTGGCTCGCAGCCGCCAGGCTTGGCAGCAGGCGCGCCGCGATGCCGACTTCACCCGCCTGGACAAGGATGCCTTCACCGCCGTGCCCTCGGACTCGATCGACTACGCGGTGATGGAAAAGACCGCCGACGCGGTGGTGATCCCGCTGGATGCCGGCTGGAACGACGTCGGTTCGTGGACCGCACTGCGCGATGTCTCGCAGCAGGACGGCGACGGCAACGCCCACCAGGGCGATGTGATCGCCATCGACTGCCGCAACACCTATGCCTATGCCCAGCGCCTGGTGGCCATGGTCGGCCTCGATGACGTGATCGTGGTCGAGACCGACGATGCGGTGCTGGTGGGCAAGGCCGACCGCATGCAGGAGGTCAAGACCGTGGTGGCACAGCTGAAGGCCGAAGGCCGCAGCGAGGCGACCTGGCACCGCAAGGTGTATCGCCCCTGGGGCGCCTACGATTCGATCGACAACGGCGAGCGCTTCCAGGTCAAGCGGATCACGGTCAAGCCCGGCGGCACGCTCAGCCTGCAGATGCATCACCACCGCGCCGAACACTGGATCGTGGTCAGCGGTACCGCCGAGGTGACCCGCGGCAACGAGGTGATCCTGCTCAGCGAGAACCAGAGCACCTACATCCCGCTGGGCGTGACGCATCGCCTGCGCAATCCCGGCAAGCTGCCGCTGGAACTGATCGAAGTGCAGTCAGGCAGTTATCTGGGCGAGGATGACATCGTGCGTTTCGAGGATACGTACGGGCGCAACTGACGCGGCGGCGCCTTCGACGGGCAGTCGGACATCGACCGCCCACCGGGCCCGCTCATCGGTCGCCGGGCGCCGGCCTGGCGGGATTCACCGGCAGGATCGCGCGCAGCTTCGGGTCGTCCAGCTGCGCCTTCAGCTTCCCCGCATCCGGGTACGGCAACTCGAACTCGCCCACCTGCAGCGCAGCCGGATCGCCGGTGACCAGATAGCGGATGACGTTTTCCTGCTGTAGCCGACAGGCCGCAGCGAACTCGCGGATCCTCTGGAAATCCTTGCCTACCTGGCTCAGCGGCGCCACCACCACCAGCAGCGCGAAAAGGACCACGGCGGTACGCGCGGCGCCACGCATCCGCGACGCCGGCAGCAGGTTCCAGAGCCGCAGTGCGAACCAGGCGTTGGCGAACAGCCCAGGTACGAACAGTTCGGTATAGCGCGACGCAGGAACACGCATCTCATGGCCGCGTCCGTAAGCGATCGCCACGCCCTGCAGCGCCGTCCAGATGCACAGGCCCGCCATCACCAGATCGGTTCTGCTCGCCTGTCGACGCAGCAGCATGCGCGCAATCATCACCGCGCCGGGCAACCAGACGATGATGACCGCCCAGTTCGAGCGCGCCGGCCATGCCAGCGCATGCGTCGCCGCCAGCAGCAGCTCGGCCAGCGACTGTGCGCGCAGCATGCCGTGGCCATCGATGACCGGAATCACGCGATAGGCAACGACAGCCAGAACGGCCAGTACCGCCGTCGCGCAGAGTGCCGGGGCACGCCTGCCCGGCAGGCACAGGCAGGCGATCAGGCAGGTGATGCCGACCGCGACGGCGGTCAGCATGCCCGAGGCCATGGTGGTGGCGGCCAGCACGCTCAGCGCGGTGGATGCCAGCAGCGCCGGAATGCGCTGGTGGTGCCGCGCGGCCAGCCCAATGGCAACGATGCTGGACAGGATCAGAAAGTAGAACTGGCTCTGGAACCCGACCAGGAAGTTCTGCCAGGCAAACGGCAGGACCGACATGAGCAGTGCGAAGGCGACGAGCAGTCGGCGTCCGTTGGCCGCTGCGGCGTCACGCAGCGCGTACCAGACCAGCAGCGCTGGAATGAAGCAGAACACGAGCGCGCTGATGCGCGCTTCGTAGACGTTGTTCCACTGCCCGGTGACCAGATAGGACACCAGCGCAACCAGGCGCGTCGGCAGGATGCGATGCTCGTTGTGCGGCGTCAGCAGCGTGCTCCACTGCAGCGTCCCGTTCAACCAGGGCTGCAGCGCGGTGGCACCCTCGCCGTCCCACTGGTCCCAGAAAGGCATCGGCGTGCTGAAGAACTGCACGTAGAGCAGGCGCGCCAGCAGTGCGGTCACGGCCACACCTGCGGCCACAGCCAGTGGGGACCCTCCCTTCCTTGCGACCGGCGCGGTGGACACTCTGCTCATGAAATCCTTCTCGTCGACGATGAATGCGCCGCGCGATGGTGGAGCCATTTGCAGGAGCTGTCAAAGAAGAGGGCGCGCCGCGAAACCTGCTCGCAGACGCGCCCCGTTACCTGCGCTGTCTCATCCGCGGATCGCAGCAACCTCACCAATCACACGCTTCAGCCCATCCTGCCACACCGGCAGCACGATGCCAAAATCCTGCTGCAGCTTGCGGTTGTCCAGCACCGACCAGGCCGGGCGCTTGGCCGGCGTCGGATACTCGGAGCTGGGAATCGCCTCGACCGAGGGTGCCTTCACCAGCACGCCCGCAGCCAGCGATTCGGCGAAAATCGCCTCGGCAAAACCATGCCAGCTGGTCTGGCCGCTGGCAGTCAGGTGCCAGGTGCCGGACAACTGGCCCGGGTGCTGCAACGCCTGCGCGGTGACATCGGCGATCAATGCCGCCGGGGTTGGCGTGCCCACCTGGTCGGCGACGACGCGCAGCTGATCGCGCTCGGCGCCGACGCGCAGCATCGTGCGCAGGAAATTCGCACCATGCGAGGCATACACCCATGCCGTGCGGAAGATCAGGTGGCGACCACCGGCCGCACGCACCGCATCCTCGCCATCACGCTTGCTGGTGCCATACACGCCCAGCGGTGCGGTCGGTTCGTCCTCATGGTATGGCACCGTGCCCTGGCCATCGAACACATAATCGGTGGAGTAGTGCACGAATGGCACGCCATGCGCCGCACACCAGCGCGCGATCACCCCCGGAGCCTGCGCATTGGCCGCAAAGGCCGCGTCGACCTCCTGTTCGGCACGATCGACAGCCGTGTAGGCTGCGGCGTTGACCACGATCGACGGCCGCAGCCGATCCAGCAGGGCCGGCAGGCTTTCAGGTTGGCCGAAATCGGCGGTTTCGCAGGCGCTGCCATCCGGCAGAGTGCCGCTGCGGGTGGTCGCGACCACCTTGCCCAGCGGCGCCAGCGCGCGCAGCAGCTCCTGGCCGACCTGGCCGTTGCCACCGAAGACCAGAACGGTCATGGCACGTAGACCGGCAGGCGGTCTTCGGCGATGTCCTTCAGGAAGGGGGCATTCTCGTCCTTGGCCGACAACGTCGGCGCACTGATCGGCCAGTCCACGGCGATATCGGCATCGTTCCAGCGCACGCCGGCATCGAAGTCCTTCAGGTAGACCTCGGTGCACAGATAGCTGAACACCGCGCGCTCGGACAGTACGGCAAAGCCGTGGGCGAAGCCTTCCGGAATCCAGAACTGCTTCTTGTTCTCCGCGCTCAGCACCACCGCTTCCCACTGGCCGAAGGTCGGCGAGCCGCGACGGATGTCGACGGCCACGTCATAGACCTCGCCTTCCAGCACGCTGACCAGCTTGCCCTGCGGCCGCGGCCACTGGTAATGCAGCCCGCGTAGGACACCCTTGGCCGACGTCGAGACGTTGCTCTGCACGAAGCGATCCGGCAGGCCCAGCGCAGCGAAGCGCTCGGCATTCCAGGTTTCGAAGAAGTAGCCACGGGCATCGCCGAACACCGCCGGCTCGATCACCACGCAGCCAGGCAACTTGGTTTCAATCACTTTCACGGAACAACTCCACGCAGGGCGAGCTTGTGCAGGTACTGGCCGTAGCCATTCTTGATCAGCGGCGCGGCGAGTGCCTCCAGCTGTTCGGCGGTGATCCAGCCCTGGCCAAACGCGATTTCTTCCGGGCAGCAGACCTGCAGGCCCTGCCGGGTCTGGATGGTCTCGATGAAGTTGGAGGCTTCCAGCAGCGACTGGTGGGTGCCGGTATCGAGCCAGGCATAGCCACGGCCGAGCGCTTCCAGGTGCAGGTTGCTCTCGCCCAAATAGCGCTTGTTGAGATCGGTGATCTCCAGTTCGCCACGCGGCGACGGCTTCAGTTCGGCGGCATGCGCGCTGGCGTTGCCGTCGTAGAAGTACAGGCCGGTCACTGCATAGTTCGAACGCGGATTCTCCGGCTTCTCCACCAGGTCGATGACCTTGCCGCTCTTGTCGAACTCGGCCACGCCATAGCGTTCCGGATCATTCACCCAATAGCCAAACACGGTGGCACCGTCCACGCGCTCATCGGCACGCTTGAGGACTTCACGCAGGCCATGGCCATGGAAGATGTTGTCACCCAGCACCAGGCAGCTCGGCTTGCCGGCGACGAACTCCTTGCCGATCAGATACGCCTGGGCCAGCCCATCGGGGCTGGGCTGCACCGCGTACTGGATGTCCATGCCCCACTGCGAGCCATCGCCCAGCAACTGCTGGAACAACGCCTGTTCGTGCGGGGTATTGATGATGAGCACTTCACGGATGCCCGCCAGCATCAGCACGCTGAGCGGATAGTAGATCATTGGCTTGTCATACACCGGCAACAGCTGCTTGCTGACGCCCTTGGTGATCGGATACAGCCGGGTGCCGGAGCCACCGGCGAGGATGATGCCCTTGCGCTGGGTCATGGTGTCTCCTGGGTTCAGGCCGCGGTGCCGATGCGCTGCAGACGGTAGCTGCCGTCGAGCACGCCGTTGACCCATTCCTGGTTGTCCAGGTACCAGTCAACGGTAAAGGTGATGCCCTGCTCGAAGGTGTAGGCCGGTTCCCAGCCCAGGTCGTTCTTCAGCTTGGAGGCATCGATCGCGTAACGGCGGTCATGGCCGGGGCGGTCGGTGACGTAGGTGATCTGGCTGCTGCGCGGCTGGCCATCCGCGCGCGGGCGGCGCTGGTCCAGCAGTGCGCAGATGGCCTGCACCACTTCGATGTTCTGCTTTTCCGAATTGCCGCCGACGTTGTAGGTCTCGCCAACCTGGCCCTTGGCCAGCACGGTGCGGATCGCTTCGCAGTGGTCGGACACGAACAGCCAGTCGCGCACCTGCTTGCCATCGCCGTACACCGGCAGCGGCTCGCCGGCCAGCGCCTTGGCGATCACCAGCGGGATCAGCTTCTCCGGGAAATGGTACGGGCCATAGTTGTTGGAGCAGTTGGTGGTCAGTACCGGCAACCCGTAGGTGTGGTGGAAGGCGCGCACCAGGTGGTCCGAGGCGGCCTTGGACGCCGAGTACGGCGAATTCGGGGCATACGGCGTGGTTTCGCTGAACTTGCCGGTCTCGCCCAGGGTGCCGTACACCTCGTCGGTGGACACATGCAGGAAGCGGAACGCCGCGCCCTGTTCGGTCGGCAGCGCCTTCCAGTAGTCGCGCACGGCTTCCAGCAGGCCCAGGGTGCCCACCACGTTGGTCTGGATGAAGGCGCCCGGGCCATCGATGGAGCGGTCGACGTGGCTCTCGGCCGCGAAGTTCAGCACCGCATCGGGCTGGTGCTCAGCCAGCAGGCGGGTGACCAGGGCGCTGTCGCCGATGTCACCCTGCACGAACACGTGATTCGGGTTGCCGTCCAGGCTGGACAGGGTCTTCAGGTTGCCGGCGTAGGTCAGCGCATCGAGGTTGATGACCTTGACGCCGCGCGCAACGGCCTCGAGAACGAAGTTACCGCCAATGAATCCGGCGCCGCCGGTGACAAGCCATGTGGGCACTACTTGTTCTCCTGATCGAAATTCATCCACGGAGCGCCTGTGGGCGCCCCGGCACAGCGGCACAGGATACATGTCGTTCGTCTTCACGACTGCCTGCGTGACGTGAACGGAGCGCTGGATCGGCCATTTTTTTGCCGCACCGCAGCAAAACCATACGCATTCGCATGGTCGACCCAAGCCAGCTAGAATCGGGATCCCACCCCCGAACCGGTTGCTGTTGCAGGACCGGACGTTCTCCCCGTTATTGAAGGACCCCGTACCAGATGAAAATCCTCGTCGCGTACAAGCGCGTGGTGGACTACAACGTCCGCATTCAGGTCAAGCCGGACGGTTCCGGCGTGGTCACCGACGGCGTCAAGCTATCCCCCAACCCCTTCGATGAAATCGCGCTGGAAGAAGCCCTGCGCCTGCGCGACAAAGGCATCGCCACGGAAGTGGTGGTCGCCACCATCGCCCCGGCCGACGCCCAGGCGCACCTGCGCAACGGCCTGGCCATGGGCGCCAACCGCGCCATCCACGTGGTGACCGACCAGGCCATCCAGCCGCTGACCGCCTCGCGCACCCTGCTGAAGCTGATCGAGAAGGAACAGCCGGACCTGGTGATCCTGGGCAAGCAGGCCATCGACGACGACGCCAACCAGACCGGCCAGATGCTGGCCACGCTGTGGGGCCGTCCGCAGGCGACCTTCGCCAGCAAGCTCGAGATCGCCGACGGCAAGGCCACGGTGACCCGCGAAGTCGACGCCGGCCTGGAAACGCTGGAAGTGGACCTGCCGGCCGTGGTCACCACCGACCTGCGCCTGAACGAGCCGCGCTTCATCAAGCTGCCGGACATCATGAAGGCCAAGGCCAAGCCGCTGGAAACCCTGCAGCTGGCCGACCTCGGTGTTGAAGCCGCCGATACCTTCAAGACCACCCAGTACGTCGCGCCGTCCAAGCGCAGCAAGGGTGTGATGGTCAAGGACGCGGCCGAACTGGTGGCCGCACTCAAGCAGAAGGGGCTGCTGTAATGAGCAAGATTCTCGTCATCGCCGAACACCACGACGGCAAGCTCAATGCCGCCACCGCCAAGACTGTCAGCGCCGCCGCCGCCATCAGCGGTGCCAGCATCGACGTGCTGGTGCTGGCCGCCGATCCGGCCGCTGTCGCCGCTGAAGCCGCGAAGATCGCTGGCGTCGCCAAGGTCCTGACCGTGGCCAATGCCGCCAACGCGCAGGCCATCGCCCAGGTGCTGGCGCCGCAGATCGCACAGCTGGCCAAGGGCTACACCCACGTGTTCGGCCCGTCGACCACCTTCGGCAAGGACCTGATGCCGTGCGTGGCCGCGCTGCTCGGCGTCAACCAGGTCTCCGACCTGATGACCGTCGAAGGCAGCCACACCTTCAAGCGCCCGATCTACGCCGGCAACGCGATCATCACCGTGGAAGCCCCAGCCGACCAGATCGTGGTTGCCACCGTGCGTGCCGCGTCGTGGCCGGAAGCCGCCCAGGGCGGCAGCGCCGCCATTGAAGCGGCGAGCGTCGACGCCGCACTGCCAACCCACACCCGCTTCGTCGGCCTCGCCGCCGGTGCCAGCGACCGCCCGGACCTGCAGAGCGCCAAGCGCGTGGTCTCCGGCGGCCGTGGCGTCGGCTCGGAAGAGAACTTCAAGGTCATCTTCCAGCTGGCCGACAAGCTGGGTGCCGCCGTCGGTGCCTCGCGCGCCGCGGTCGATGCCGGTTACGTGCCCAGCGACCTGCAGGTCGGCCAGACCGGCAAGATCATCGCGCCGGAACTGTACGTGGCCGTGGGTATCAGCGGCGCGATCCAGCACCTGACCGGAATCAAGGATGCCGGCACCATCGTGGCCATCAACAAGGACGGCGATGCGCCGATCTTTGAGATTGCCGATATCGGCCTGGTGGGGGATCTGTTTGCGATCCTGCCGGAGCTGGAAAAGGCGCTCTAAGCCGGAATACAGCGTTTCATTGGAGAGGGTCGGAATCAGTCGATTCCGGCCCTTTTTTGCGCCCGAAAATCGACTCAATCACATTTTCCAACCAATTCCACCAGATTCGGCAAGCAGCATGCGCAACTTTGAATCCGTTTGTATCAGCGCGGTGCTGGTACAGCATCTAGCCGCTGAGTCATAAATGTGTAAATAACGTGAAGAAAGGCCTATGATCCGGCCCGCCATGGGTACCTGACCAGCACTGAGGGCATCAGCGCTGAAGCGCATCCTGGCCTCCGTTTCCTTTCCAAGAGAGGCCCCGCGGAAGAATTCACGGAAATTCTTCCTTACAGCTGATGAGCGTTACCTTCCCTTCTTTCCAACCACGTTCACCCACATGGGGAACCTGCGTTGCAGCGGTGCTTTCCTGCGTCCTCCTGAATCGGATGCACCCCTTTCTCGGTCTGCCGGACCTGTTCTACGTCGCGGCCACGTTCGCAATGGAACTGGCACTGATCGAGCTCATCACGCAGCTTGCACTGGATATTCGAAACCGTGTGGCGAAAGCCACTGCGCTGTTGATTCCGGCCGCGATGGGTTCGATCTACATCGCCCAGATGTATTCGATCTGGATTTCCGGCGGCCTGATTCCCCCCATCGCGCTTGCCAATCGAGAGGTTGCGGGCCTGATCGCGTTCAACGGCATCTACGCCTTGTTGGGCAGCTATCTTGCGGCATTCGCGGCGCATGCCTATCGATACCGCGGTGTAGCATCACGCTACTCCAGGCGCGGCATCTTCGCCTGCGTCGGCATCCTGGCCATCGCCTACGCCGGCATGATCCACAAGCAGCCGCTGGCTCGCGGCATTACCGTCGCACGCGGCGAATCACCCGTGTCCTCACTGGTTCACTCCATGATCATGTACGCGGGAATGAGCTCGCAGACACGACTCAGCAGCAGCGAGCTCACTGCCGTCCGGACGCAGTTTTCACGGCGCACCGTCTACGAGCAGGGCTTTCCCGAGGACATGATCGCCGGTCTGCCGCCGCGCCCCAACGTCATTGTCCTTTTTACCGAAGGCATGTCGGCACGCTGGATGGGCAGCTACGGCGGAGCCTATGCCGACCTGATGCCGAACCTGGATCGATTTGCCGGTGGATCGCTGATGGTGCGCAACTACTACAACCATACAGCAGCCACGTTCCGCGGCCTGCGCGGGCAGTTGACGTCTGGCCACCAGGAAATCGATGGATTCTACGAGGATGGCACCGGCATCGGCCAACGCGATGTTTCCCGCGAGATTACCGCGATATCGCGCGCCAGCCTTCCCGACGTGCTGCGCTCGCATCAGTACCACAGCCTGTTCTTCCTGTCGCAGCAGGCATTCCTCAACAACATGATCGAAACGTTGGGCTTCGACGCGACACTGGGCAGGGACTACCTGTTCGACAAACACCTGCGCACCACGCCGGACGAGGAACGGCCGAAGTATCTTTCCGATCCGCAATTGTTCAGCGCGATGCTCGATGAGCTGGAGGCACAGCCCCGGGACAGGCCGTTCTTCGCCGCGGCCTACAACTTCCAGACGCATGCGTTCCTTGATGGCGAGCAGAAGTACGGTGACGGGGGGAATCAGGTACTGAACCGATTCCACACCTACGACCACAACATCGGCGACTTCCTGCAGCGATTCATGGCCAGCCGCCTGCACGAGAACACGGTGCTGGTGATCACTGCCGACCACTCGACCTTCCCCGATCCGCCGGCACAGCAGGCCGACCCGGATGTCGGCGGCTACTTCATCGATCCGATTCCACTGGTGATCTACTGGAAGGGTGTCGAGCACCGCAAGATCAATGCCGACTACAAGAATTCACTGGATTTTGCCCCGACCTTGTTGAGCCTGCTTGGCATACGGAACGCCAACACCCTGTTCCTGGGCTGCACCTTCTTCGAAGAGTGCGCGCTGGATCGGATCTCCAGCATGGGCAAGGACGAGTATTACCTCACGCGCAATGGTCTGGTCTACGCCCGGCCCAATGTACCCGAGGCGGACGTTGCCGCCTTCGAAGCGGGTACCGAACTGATCGACCGCTACAAGGCCATGGATCTGGTAATCGGCGCCGCCGAATAGATGGGCGCAGCTACCGGCGTGCACGGCGCCGGTAGCTACGGTGATAGGATCGCGCCCCGTCCGGCCGTGACCTTCCCGCCGGTGCTGAAGAAGGTGCCGCTCCCGTGTCCGAAATGCTTTCCGCCACAACCAGGCCGATCCGCCGCGGACGGGCCCTGGCCTGGCTGACCTTGGTAGCCGGCATCTATCTGCTGGGGCTGTGGTATGTCGACCGGGACAAGCAGATCCTGACCCGCCTGCAGGCGCTGGCACTCCCCTTGTGTGGCTGCGTGGCCCTGGTGCTGGCCAGTTACGGGTTCCGCCACCTGCGGTGGCACATGCTGCTGCGGGCACAGGGCCAGCCCACGGGCTGGCGTGCCGGCCTGCTCGCCTATCTCGCCGGCTTTGCGTTCACCGCCTCCCCCGGCAAGGCCGGGGAGCTTCTGCGCATCCGCTATTTTTCCCGCTTGGGGGTTCCCGCGCAGGTCACGCTGACCACTTTCATCTACGAGCGAGCGCTGGATCTACTGGTGATCACTGCACTGAGCCTGGGCGCAGCGCATCTGATCCCCCTCTTTGGCGTGCTCGCTACCGTCGTGCTGTGCCTGGTGCTGGCCCTGTGTCTGGTTGCCTGCCTTTCCCCGCTGCAGCGCGCGGCCATCGCGGTGATCGACCGGCTCCCCGGCCAGCCGGTGCGCAGGCTGGCGCGCTTTCTGGTGGCGGGTACCACCTCACTGCGCCCGCTGTTGCGTCCCGGGCTGACCGCAGCCAGCACCGCCTGTGGCCTGGCGGCCTGGCTACTGACCTCGGCGGCTTTCGCCTGGCTGTGCTACGCGCTGGGGATCGTTCTGCCTTGGCAGTACGCGCTGGCCATCTACCCGCTGGCGATGCTGATCGGCGCGCTTTCCTTCGTTCCCGGCGGGGTGGGCACCACCGAGGCAGCGATCGTGCTCATGCTGGCCGCATCCGGTGCGGACCTGGATACGGCGCTGGCTGCGGCTATCGGTATACGCCTGGCCAGCCTGTGGTTGGCGGTGGCGGTCGGGATGGCCGCGACGGTTGCGCTGGAGGCGCGCACGCCTGCCACCGCTTGAAGGAAATCGGGCTCTGAGACCTGTGCTGATCGGGCTATAATCGTCAAACCACGACGCAATTGGCCACATTCTGCGCACCTAAGGAGATGGCGTGACTGCATCCGTTTCAGCCTTCATCTCCGTCGTGTACGTGATACGGAATCACGACGCGCACTTGGCGTCGCTGCTCTCGGAGACCGTGACCCGCCTCGGGGCACTGGCCACCGACTATGAACTCGTCGTGGTGGACAATGGATCCACCGATGGGAGCATCGCTCGCCTGCGGGAGCTCACCCGCGAAGGCGGCCTGCCCAACCTGCAGGTCTATGCACTGACCCAGAGCGTTGCCTGGGAAACAGCGGCCTGGGCAGGCATCGAAAGCGCGCTCGGCGATTTCATCGCCGTTCTTGACCCCCTGACCGATGATGTTTCGATCCTCCCACAGTTGTTGGAGGCTGCAGTCACGGGAACGGATGTGGTCTTTGCCAACAATCAGGCCCGCCCTCGTCTGGGCCTCGCATACCGGCTGGCCAATGCCGTATTCAATCAGGCCTTCCGCTGGCTCAACGGCGTTGACCCCGGAGCGGAGGCCCCGCAGTACAGAGTGATGAGCAAGAAGGTCGTCAACTACATCCTGCAACATCCTCGACCAGCCGCCATCTATCGCCTGTTGCCCGTCACTGCAGGCTTCACCCGGACCAACGTGACGTACCGGCACGAGCCCAGAACGGCCCCGGAAAAGAAGCTTGGGCAGAGCATCGATAGAGGCATGCGCCTGCTGGTGTCGAGCACCCGGCTCCCCATGCGACTGGTGACCATGCTGTCGACCTTCGGCGCACTGGCCAACCTGCTCTATTCCGTCTATGTCCTGGCCATCGCAATCTTCAAGGCCGACGTTGCACCGGGATGGGTCAGCCTTTCGTTGCAACAATCCGGGATGTTCCTGTTGATCTCTCTTGTACTGCTGGTGCTGGGCGAGTACATCCTGCACATGGCCGCACTCAGCAACGAGGGGCCGTCCTTCCATGTCGCCCAGGAATTCACCAGCGCACGCCTTGAACGCCTTGAGCGCGTCAACGTAGAGCGCGCTGCGGGCATGCCTGGACCGCCCGGGCGTGCCTGAGACCCTGCCACTGGACGCCGATGCGATCATCATCGGTGGAGGCTTCTATGGCGCCGTGGTTGCCAGCTATCTCGCCACCGAGAGGGGGGTGGGCCGGGTCATTCTGATAGAACGTGAACCCCGATTGATGCAACGCGCCTCGTTTTCCAACCAGGCACGCGTCCATAATGGCTACCACTATCCCCGCAGCTTCACCACGGCCTATCGCAGCAGGGTGAACCTGCCCCGATTCATGCGGGAATGGGAGTCAGCGGTGCATTCCGACTTCCTGAAGGTCTATGCCATCGCCCGCCGCAACTCGAAGGTCACGGCCTCCCAGTTCGTGCGCTTCTGCCGCACGATCGACGCCCCTCTGGAACCGGCACCGGCGTCACTGGCGACGTTGTTCAACCCGCACCTGATCGAACGGGCGTTCATCGCGCAGGAGTACAGCTTCGATTCCGAGCGCATCCGCCAGTTGCTTGAAGCCAAGCTGGCAGGCGCCGGCGTGCACCTGGGCATGGGATACGAAGCGACTGCCGTACAGAAGGAAAACGATGCGATACGCGTGTGCCTGCGTAGCACTGAAGGCAGCGTCACCACATCCATGGCGGCCAAGCAGGTCTTCAACTGCACCTACGCAGGGCTCAACCTGATCAGTGGCCCACAGGGTCACAGCCACGCCTCGCTCAAGCATGAAATCACCGAAATGGCGTTGATCCAGCTTCCTCCCGCGCTGGAGGGGCTGGGCATCACGGTCATGGACGGGCCCTTTTTCTCCATCATGCCCTTCCCCGCGCGCCAGTCCAGCACGCTGTCCCACGTGCGCTACACGCCCCATACGGCCTGGATCGACACGCCGGCGCGCAATCCCTACGTCGAACTTGAATCCCATGCCCGTTCAAGCCGGTTCGATTACATGCTCCGGGATGCCGCCCGCTATCTCCCGAGTGTTTCGAAGGCCGTGCATCAGCAATCGTTGTTCGAAATAAAAACGGTCTTGGTGAAGAACGAAGGCGACGATGGCCGCCCGATTCTGTTCGAGTCGTATCCCCAGCTGCCAGGGTACTCAACAATACTGGGTGGGAAGATCGACAATATCTACGACGTGATCGGCCATCTGGATACGATCTCCTTCCCCCCCCCTCCCCGGGGAGGGTGAACACAACCGGCCCGCGCCGTTGCCGGCTCACCGCCCCACATCCGAACCGCACAGCCGCCCGGGCATCCGGGCACCAGGAGCACTCGATGTCTCACGCACTCATCGGCCATACCGGCTTCGTGGGTTCCACCCTGAAGCGTCAGACACGGTTCGAGCATCTGTTCAATAGAAGCAATATCAAGGAGGTCGCGGCCCAGGCCTACCACACGGTGGTCTGCTCGGCCGCGCCCGCGCAGAAGTGGATCGCCAACCGCGAACCGGAAGCCGACTGGAGGAACATCCAGGCACTCATCAAGGCGCTGGATGCGATCACCTGCGACCATCTCACGTTGATCAGCACGGTTGACGTATTCGCCAACCCGATCGGCGTTGACGAATCGACGCAGGTCATGACGGCCGGGTTGCATCCCTATGGCCTGCATCGGCGCCGGCTGGAAGAGTTCGTGGAATCACGATTCAGGTCCAGGATGATCGTTCGCCTCCCAGGCCTGGTCGGCCCAGGCCTGCGCAAGAACATCATCTTCGACCTGCACAACGACAACAATGTGCACGCCATCGACAGCCGTGCCCAGTTCCAGTTCTATCCCATGGTGAATCTCAGCGCGGATCTTCTGGCTGCGCGACAGCAGGACCTTGAACTGATCCATCTGACCAGCGCCCCGATAAGCGTCGGCGAGATCGCCCGCGAGGTGTTCGGCCTGCAGTTCGATGGCACGTCCGACTGCCCGCCTGCCCGCTACGACATGCTCAGCCGACATGCCCGGGACGCGCAGGGAAACCCTGGCTACCACTATGATCGGAGCGCCACGCTCACGGCCATCCGCGCCTACCATCAGACCGAACCTGCGACTGCGGTGCTGGCACCATGAGCATCTCGATCTCCAACATCGCGTGGAATCCAGATGAGGATGACGCTGTCGGGCGGCTGCTTGCCGACCTTGGCGTTCGCCATATCGACGTTGCTCCCAGCAAGTACTTCCCGGTGTTTGCAGAAGCCAGCGACGCGGCTGTCGCCAAGGTCAGGCGCTTCTGGGAAGCGCTCGGCATCGACATCATCGGAATGCAATCGCTGCTGTTCGGCACAGAAGGCCTGAACGTCTTTGCTTCAGTCGATGTCCAGCTGCGCTTGCTTGAGCATCTTCGCCATGTGTTCCGGATCGGATCGGGCCTGGGTGCGACACGCGCGGTCTTTGGCTCGCCGCGCAATCGCGACCGCGGCTCCCTGCCACTGCAGCGGGCCAACGAAGCTGGCGCGGCTTTCTTCCATCGCGTGGGTGAAGCCGCCCGACTGGAGGGCATCACCCTGTGCCTTGAGCCCAATCCCGAATGCTATGGCGCGAACTTCATGACGCATACCGAAGCGACTGCCGAAGTCGTGCGCCTGACAGGGCACTCGCACGTCAGGATGCAGTTCGACACCGGTTCAATCTTCATCAACGGAGAAGAGCCGGCACAGCTGCTGCAGCGGCACGCCGACATAATCGGCCATGTCCATCTGAGCGAGCCAGGACTTGCACCTTTGGGTACGCGGGACACCAATCATGCAGAGATGGCAATTCTATTGCGCCGACACATGGGCGACATACCGCTGACGATCGAGATGCTGCGCCCAGCCGAGGGCGAGCATGCGATCAGGGCGTCCTTGCAATTCGTGCTCGATCACTATCGACCCCAGTCTATTGGAGCATCGCCATGAACAAGTGGCTGATCCTGGTCGTCGGCATCCTATGCAATGCGGGCGCAAGCGCCCTCATCAAGGTTGCGGTAAGCGCGCCGAGGCAGTTCCCCTCACTCACCGATCCGATGGGGGCCCTGCGCAATTGGCCCTTCTGGACGGGCCTGTCCCTGTACGGCGGCGCCTTCCTGCTCTACTCCATGTCACTGGCACGCCTTCCGCTCAATGTTGCCCACCCGATCTCAACGGCAGGTGCCATTGCCCTGGTGGCTTGCGTTTCAGTGATCGCGTTCCGGGAGCCGATGCCATGGACAACCGTGGCAGGCATTGCATTGATACTCTCCGGCGTTGTCCTGATTACCGTTCACGCCCCCTGATAGGCCGACAGTGACTTCTGCAATGACCACTCCCATCACGCCCCCAAGCCCGGCTGGACACAGCGCGGATTGGCAGGTACCTGCCTTCACGAAGACACTTCTGCAAAGCAAGTGCCACGATCATGCCGTTGTCATTCCCGTGATCAACGAGGGCGAGCGGATCCGCGCACTGCTGTCCCGGATGCATGAGATCGGCACTGCCTCCATCGCCGACATCATCATCGTTGACGGTGGAAGCAGCGACGGCTCCCTGGATGAGACCTTTCTGCGGAGCTGCGGTGTCACTGGACTGCTCGTGAAGACCGGCCCCGGTCGGCTCAGCGCGCAATTGCGCTGCGCCTATGCTTTCTGTCTCGCTGCGGGCTACCGCGGAGTGGTCACCATCGATGGCAACAACAAGGACGAGCCCTCCCCCATCCACCGCTTCATCGAAGCACTCGAACAGGGCGTGGACTTCGTGCAGGCCTCGCGCTTCATAGCGGGGGGTGTGGCCGAGAATACCCCCTTATTGCGCCATGCCGCGATCCGGCTTGTCCATGCGCCGCTGCTGAGCCTGTTTTCCGGCTTCCACTGGACCGATACCACCCAGGGCTTCCGCGCCTACAGCCGGGCACTGCTGGAACACCCGGACGTGGGCACCTTCCGCGATGTATTCAACGGATACGAACTGTTGGCCTACCTTTCCTATCGCGCGCCCCGCCTTGGCTTCCGTTGCCAGGAACTACCCACGGCACGCCGCTATCCGGAGGGAGAGGTCCCGACCAAGATCAGCAGCGTAAGGGGCAACCTGCAGATTCTGCGTGTATTGCTTGCGGCGATCTCCGGCCGCTACAACCCGCCGATCGGGCACAAACCATGATGATTCGTGCAATCCGGAACCATTTCACCGACCCCGCGGCCACTGCGGCATGGGTTGTCTTTACCATATCGATGGCAGCGCTGGTGGCCTACCAGCTCAGGCTGCTCAACTTCAGCGAATTTGCCGATGAGACCGAAACCATCGTTGCCGCAAAGATGATGGTTGCAGGCAGCAGTCTCTATCGGGAAATTTTCAACCATCATGGCCCGCTTACGTTCCTGCCGGGCATGTTGGTCGAGTTGGCGGGCGGCCACTCCATAGCCGCACATCGCGCGCTGATTGCCATATTGCAGCTGGTCTCCCTTGCCGCATTGCTGTTTTCTCCACTGATCCGGAACCAGCATGCAATCGTGCGTGTGACCTACACGCTGCTTATTGCCACCATCTATGCGGGGATATTGCCGGCTGGGCTCGGGCACACTTATTCCTACCAGGTGCTCTGTGGAATCATGCTCAGCGTAGCGTTCTCGACCTGGTTGCTCCCTCAGATAGCAGGAGAGCTTCGCGTCGGGACGGCCAGGACCATTGTCGGAGGTGCGCTGGTCGCTTCGATCCCGTTTCTTGCGATCACATACATTCCGGCAGCGATGGCGTTTCTTGTCGCATCCGTGCACAAGGACAACTGGCGCAAGGTGCTCTGCGGGTCCGTTGCAGCCATCGCGTTCAACCTCGTGTTCCTCGTGTGGACTGGTTCCGTCAGGGGATACCTCGCCTTCCATGTCTACCTGAATGCCGTACTCCTTCCACAGTACAACCAGGGGCATGGCCTGCTGATGCTGATTGGAAACGCCTTCCACGCAGCAACATCGGACCTGGGAGGATTGCTTCTGCTGGGCGTCATCGTGACCGCCCTTGCGGCTGTCGCGTGCAAACGTCCAGCGCTTCCCTGGCGTGAGATCCTGGTCGCACTGGGGCTGGGGTCGATGCTCATTCGTGGCCTTGATATTCATGGCCTCAGTTATATCTACGTCGCGCTCACCATGCCTCTGCTGCTCCTGCATCTGATCCCAGCGGGGTTCCCCCGTCAGCACAGTCTGCTGCTGGTGTTGTGCTGCATCCTGACGGCTCGACTGATTGTTGGCGGCGCCAAGGAAGACCAGTTGCTGGTCGATCGCAGAATTCCGGAAACAACCGAGTTTGCGCAGCTCGCGCAGAAACTCACCGACCCGGGCGACAGAATCCTGGCCTATTCCTTCCAGAACTACCAGTACCTGGCCGCAGGACGGCTCCCTGCCTCCGGCTACTATTTCTATCTTCCGTGGCAGCGGCAGTACCTAGACCATCCGGTGCTCGGGGTACGCATTGATCCGTGCATGGACATCGAAAAGACCCGGCCCAAGCTTGTCATGCTGGATGAGTGGAAGGTGTGGGAAAAGTACGACTGGGCAAGCTACGGCGGGTGCGTCATAGACGCGATGGCACGCGACTACATCCGCCTGCCCCACACGCAGTACTACGTCCGCAAGGACGTAGCGGCAGGCATCGGAGTTCTTGCTCAGGCGGACGACAACCTCTCTGTGAGCCCTCCCGTTTCCAAGGGGGATCGCTTTGCCATCGCCCATACCCCGGACAACACCCACGAGACGCCCCGACGGATTGGCCTGCGACTGGCAACCTACGCGCGCAGCAACCCGGGCGTGGCCGTACTGACAACCCCGCTGGCGGACGGGACCCCATCGGTCCTGGCTACGCTGGACCTGCCGGGCATCGAGGACAACGCCTATGCCTACATGGAGGTGCCCCCGGGTACAACGGGGCCCCTGTCCTTCGAGATAAGGGAGGGTGGGGGTATCAGCTTCTGGGAATCGCGAAAGCCGGATGGGACGACCCAACCCTGCATTATCATCGAGTACCCATCGACGCCCCCCGGGCGAACCCCGGGCTGCCCCCTTGATCTCAAGCGTCTTCTGACGGATGTGACTCCATAAGCGACAAGCGGGGCCAGGGGAAACGGCTACTCCACGTCCGAGGGGCGCCCCTCGGACGGAGCTGCGGTCGGACCCAGCAGGACTGCTGGGACTACCCGCTATAATCGCCGATCTGACGAGAACTGAAGCTTGCCGCCATGCATACCCCTGGATTCGCTGAAGCGGAAACATGCAGAACGTGACCACATCCCGCGCCCTCTGCGTCGACCTCGACGGCACCCTGCTCCGCTCGGACATCCTGTACGAATCGTTGTTGGCGCTGCTCGCCCACAACCCGCTTTACCTGTTTCTGATCCCGTTCTGGCTGCTGCGCGGCAAGGCCTACGTGAAGCGCCAGCTGGCCTCGCGGGTGCAGCTGCCGGCGGAGACGCTGCCCTACGACGAGCGCGTGCTGGAGATCCTGCGCACCACCACGCAGCGTCCCCGCGTGCTGTGCACCGCCTCGGACCGGCTGCTGGTGCAACCCATCGCCGATCACCTGGGGCTGTTCGAGGAGGTCATGGCCAGTGACGGCCATACCAACCTGTCCGGCAGCAACAAGGGCCACGCGCTGGCCGAACGCTTCGGCGAGCGCGGCTTCGACTACATGGGCAACGGCCAGGTCGACCTGAAGGTGTGGGCGCATGCCAGTGGCGCGATCGTGGTCAACAACGGTGCGGGGCTCGTCCGCGCGGCGTCCAGGCAGAGCGAGGTGCTGGCCCATCTGCCCGCGCAGAATGGCAACCTGCTGACCTGGATCAAGGCCCTGCGTGTCTACCAGTGGCTGAAGAACCTGCTGGTGCTGGTGCCGCTGCTGACCGCACACCGCTTCCTGGATCCGGCCGCCATCGCCGATGCCGGCGTTGCCTTCCTGGCCTTTGGTCTGTGCGCATCCGGCGTCTACCTGCTCAACGACCTGCTGGACCTCACCCCGGATCGCATGCATCCGCGCAAGCGCAGGCGTCCGTTCGCGGCAGGCACGCTGCCGTTGCTGCATGGCCTGCTGGTCGCGCCGTTGATCACCCTGGCCGGCTTTGCGCTGGCCTTCGTGTGCAGTGCCGAGTTCGCGCTGGTACTGCTCTGCTACTACGTGATGACCCTGAGCTATTCACTGAAGCTCAAGCGCATCGTGATGATTGACGTGGTGATGCTGGCCGCGCTGTACACCGTGCGCATCATCGGTGGCGCAGTTGCGATCGGCTCGGAGCTCTCGTTCTGGCTGCTGGCCTTCTCGATGTTCGTGTTCCTCAGCCTGGCCATGCTCAAGCGCTACACGGAACTGGCATCGGCCCTGGCCAATGGCAAGGAGATGGCCATCGGCCGTGGCTACTCGGTGGCCGACCTGCCGCTGGTGCAGTCGCTCGGCGCGGCTGCGGGTTACATCGGCGTTCTGGTGTTCGCGCTTTACATCAACAGCCCGGAGAGCCTGGAGCTGTACAGCAATCCCAAGCTGCTGTGGCTGCTGTGCCCGATCCTGCTGTACTGGATCAGCCGCATGTGGATCGTCTCCCACCGCGGCGACATGCATGACGACCCGATCGTGTTCGCTGCCCTGGACCGCGGCAGCCAGATCGTCATCGCGCTGTGCGTACTGATCGTCCTGATCGCGATATGACCCTGGTCAGCGGCTCATCCTGGGGGCGTTACCCGCGCGTACAACAACGCGTCGTCCCTGTGCTCGATCGTGAGGATGGCCTGCCGCTGCCTGACCATGGCAGCGTGCTGCCGCACGGCAATGGCCGCAGCTACGGCGACAGTTGCCTGAACCCGGATGGGACCCTGCTGGCCAGCCGGGCGCTGGACCGCTTCATCGCCTTCGACCCGGCAACCGGCATCGTCCGCTGCGAAGCCGGGGCAACCTTGGCCAACATCATCGACATCGCCCTGCCCAGCGGCTGGTTCCTGCCGGTTACCCCCGGCACGCGCTATGCCACAGTGGGCGGGGCCATTGGCAACGATGTGCATGGCAAGAACCATCATCGTGCGGGCACGTTCGGCCATCATATCCGTCGGCTGCAGCTACTGCGCAGTGACGGCACGCGACTGGAACTGGCACCTGGCGATGCCAGCGGACTGTTCGAAGCGACCGTAGGCGGTCTCGGTCTGACAGGCTTCATCACCTGGGCCGAACTGCAGCTGCGACGCGTCCCCGGCCCCTGGATCGAGACCGAATCGATCCGCTTCGACAACCTCGATGAGTTCTTCAGCCTGTCGCGGGAGTCCGCCAGCGGCTTCGAGTACACCGTGGCCTGGATCGACTGCCTTGCCAGTGGCAAGCATCTGGGCCGCGGGCATTTCCTGCGCGGCGACCATGCGCCGGGCAATGCACAGGCCGCTGCCCCCAGCTCGGCGCCACGCCGCAGCATGCCGGTGGTACCGCCCGTATCACTGGTCAACCGCCTGACTCTGCGCCCGTTCAATACGCTGTATTACTGGCGCCAGCCGGCACGCCGCGCGCGCCACGTCTCGCACTACCAGAGCTATTTCTATCCGCTGGACGGCATCAACCACTGGAACCGCATGTACGGCCCGCGCGGCTTCCTGCAGCACCAGTGCGTGCTGCCGCCGGCCATCGCGCACGATGCCACCGCGGCGCTGCTGGGCGAAATCGCCCGCAGCGGTCGCGGCTCGTTCCTGGCGGTGCTGAAGGAGTTCGGCGACCGGCCCTCACCGGGCATGCTCTCCTTCCCGCGCCCGGGTACCACCCTGGCGCTGGATTTCCCCAACGACGGCGCCGACCTGTTGAAGATGCTCGACCGCCTGGACCGCATCGTCAGCGAGGCCGGCGGCGCTGTCTATCCGGCCAAGGATGCGCGCATGTCCGGCGCGCTGTTCCGGCAGGCCTACCCGGCCTGGGAGGCCTTCTCCCGCCACATCGACCCCCGATTCTCGTCCGGCTTCTGGCGCCGGGTGATGGAGTAAGCATGCAGAAGATCCTGATCATCGGCGCCACCTCGGCGATTGCAGAAGCCGTCGCCCGCCTGTATGCCGCCCGCGCGGCTGCAATCTATCTGGTCGGTCGCAATGCCGGTCGATTGGACACCATTGCCGCAGACCTGCAGGTGCGCGGTGCGCAGCGCGCTGAGTACGGCGTGCTCGACATCAACGATGTAGGCGCGCACAGTGCGCTGCTCGATGCGGCCTGGAACGCGCTGGGCGGTGTCGACACCGTGCTCATCGCGCATGGCACCCTGCCCGACCAGTCTGCCTGCGATGCCTCGGTGAACCTGTCGCTGCGCGAGTTCGCCACCAACGGCACCTCCACCATCGCCCTGTCCGCTGCACTGGCGCAGCGCCTTCAGCCGAGTGCCACCCTGGCGGTCATTTCCTCGGTGGCCGGCGATCGTGGACGCGCCAGCAACTACCTGTACGGTAGTGCCAAGGCAGCGGTGACCGCCTACCTCAGCGGCCTTGGCCAGCGCCTGCGCCCTGCCGGCGTCAACGTGCTGGTGATCAAGCCGGGCTTCGTCGATACACCGATGACCGCAGCCTTCAAGAAGGGCGCCCTGTGGGCGACCCCGGAGAAGGTCGCTGTGGGCATTATGAAGGCCATCGGCAAGCGCAAGGCCGTGGCCTACCTGCCGGGGTTCTGGTGGGCGATCATGATGATCATCAAGAACATTCCTGAATTCGTTTTCCGCAGAATCAAGCTCTGACTCAAACGTCGACCCAGCAAGAGAGAGGATCTCACGCATGCCCGATATCGATCGCGACCTAGACGTTCTCTATCAGCACCGCTTCCCAAAGGAAGAGCTCGCCAACAAGAATCGGATCTGGCAGGTACTGTGTGGCCAGTACTTCAGTCGTTTCGTGGATCCATCCGATACAGTGGTCGACATCGGCGCAGGCTACTGCGAATTCATCAACAACATTCCGGCGGCGGGCAAGATCGCGGTCGACCTCAATCCCGATGTCCGCCAGTTCGCCGCTGATGGCGTGCGCATCATCAACGAGAGCTGCACGGCGGTGGCTTCGATACCCGATGCCAGCGTCGATGCCGTGTTCATGAGCAACTTCCTGGAACACCTTCCGACCAAGGATCTCGTCCTGCAGACCTTGCGCGAGAGCGCGCGCATGCTCAAACCCGGTGGCCGTGCGATCATTCTGCAGCCGAACATCCGCTTCCTGTACGACGAATACTGGGACTATTTCGATCATCACACCGCGCTGAGCGACCGGAGCCTGGTCGAGGGTGTGCTGATGGCCGGTCTCGAGCCCCGGGTTGTGATCCCGAAGTTCCTGCCCTACACCACCAAAAGCCGCCTGCCACAGGCGCCCTGGCTGGTCTCGCTGTACCTGAAGATTCCGCTCGCCTGGCACATCCTGGGCAAGCAAGCTCTGGTCGTGGCCTACAAGCCACGCTGAATCCCTTTCCAAACATTCGAATTCGTCCATGGTAGACAAGAACGACAAGATCGTCCTGACCGGCGCCGCGGGCCTGGTGGGGCAGAACCTCATCGTCGAGATGAAGCAGCAGGGCTATACCCGTTTGGTGGCGATCGACAAGCACGCCCATAACCTGGAGATCCTGCGCAGCCTGCATCCCGACGTAGAGACGATCCTGGCCGACCTTGCGGAGCCCGGCGACTGGGCGCGCGCCTTCGAAGGCGCGCGACTTGTGGTGCAGCTGCATGCACAGATCACCGGCAAGACCACCGAACTGTTCGTACGCAACAACCTGACAGCAACCGGGCACGTATTGGCCGCCTGCAAGGCTGCCGGCGTGCCCTACATGGTGCACATCAGCTCTTCGGTGGTGAATTCCGTCGCCAAGGACGACTACACCAATACCAAGCGTGAGCAGGAAGAGATGGTAGTGGCCAGCGGCCAGCGCCACTGCGTGCTTCGCCCCACCCTGATGTTCGGCTGGTTCGACCCCAAGCACCTGGGCTGGCTGTCGCGCTTCATGGCGCGTACGCCGGTCTTCCCGATTCCCGGCGACGGCAGGTTCATGCGCCAGCCACTGTACGAACGCGATTTCTGCCGCTGCATCGCCAAGTGCATCGAGACCGAACCGGACGGCCAAGTATTCGATATTGTCGGAGATACCCGCGTGGACTACGTGGACATCATCCGCACCATCAAGCGGGTCAAGAAGCTGCACACGGTGATCGTGCACATCCCGATCGGATTCTTCGGTTTCCTGCTGAAGGTATACAGCCTGTTCAGCAGCAAGCCGCCCTTTACCGCCGATCAGCTCAAGGCGCTCAGTGCCGGTGACGACTTCAAGGGTGTCGATACCGAGGCGGTGTTCGGGGTGAAGCAGACCCCGTTCGAAGCCGCCATCCGCGAAAGCTACACCGACCCGCGCTACAGCCATATCGTGCTGCAGCGCTGATCCGACAGAACAGACGAAGAGTTCCTCACATGCCCAATTTCGCCATCATCGGTAGCGGCCCCATGGGTCTCATGGCAGCACTGGAGCTGCTCAAGCAGGGCCACCAGGTCGACATCTACGAACGCGACGACCGCATCGGCGGCATGTCCGCGGATTTCGACTTCGACGGCTTGCGCATCGAGCGCTACTACCACTTCATCTGCAAGACCGACTACCCGCTGTTCAAGCTGCTCGACGAGATGCAGCTGTCCGACCGCCTGCACTGGACGGACACGAAGATGGGCTACTACTACCAGGGCAAGCTGCACAAGTGGGGCACCCCGTTCGCGCTGCTCGGCTTCCCGCATCTGGGCCTGGTTGACAAGGTCCGCTACGCCCTGCATGTGATGCACACCAAGGGAATCCAGGACTGGACCGCGCTGGACAAGGAAAACGCCCGCGACTGGATCACCCGCTGGATCGGCCCCAAGGCCTACAAGGTGATGTGGGAGAAGGCGTTCGCCCTGAAGTTCTTCGAATACCAGAACGACCTGTCGGCATCGTGGATCGGCACCCGCATCAAGCGCGTGGCGCTGTCGCGCCGCAACCTGTTCAATGAAAGCATGGGCTACCTGGAGGGTGGCTCGGCGGTACTGCTGGAAAAGATGGCCGTAGAGGTACAGCGCCGGGGAGGCCGCATCCTGCTGTCGCAGCCAATCGAGGAAGTGACGGCGGTCGATGGCAAGGTCACCGGCATCCGCACCGCCAGCGCGCAACAAGCGTACGACACGGTTGTCTCGACCGCCCCCATCCAGTACGTGCCGAAGATGGTGCCGGCACTGCCGAAGGTCTTCGCCGAGCAGGTCGATGCCATCGAGAACATCCCGGTGGCCTGCGTGATCCTGAAGCTGTCGCAGCCGGTCAGCGAGAACTTCTGGATGAACATCAGTGATGACCGCATCACCATCCCGGGCCTGATCGAGTACAGCAACCTCAATCCGGGCAAGGGTCCGGGCGAGCACATCGTGTACGCGCCGTACTACATGCCCAAGACCCACCCGAAGTGGCAGTGGAGCAACCAGCAGCTGATCGACGAGGTGATCAGCTACCTGCCGATGATCAATCCGGCGTTCAAGCCAGAATGGATCAAGGCGACGCACTGCCACCGCTACGAGTACGCGCAGACGATCTGCCCGCCGGGCTTCCAGGACATGCTGCCGCCGATGAAGACGCCGCTGCAGGGCTTCTTCATGGCGGACACCGCCTACTACTACCCGGAAGATCGCTCGATCAACGAGAGCATTGCGGTGGGGCAGACGCTGGCGGCACTGGCCTTGCAGGGAACAGTCGCAACGTGAGCACAGTTCCCGTAGCACGGCAGTTCGTGCTGTTCCTCATTGCCGGTGGCCTCGCGGCGGGGGTGAACATCGGTTCACGCCTGCTGCTGGGTCACTGGCTCGCGTACATACCTTCCATCCTGGTTGCCTATTGCCTCGGCATGGCAACCGCATTCGTACTGGGCAAGCAGTTCGTGTTTGAAAAGGCGCAGAACCCATTGCACCAGCAGGCCCTGTGGTTCATGGCCGTCAACGCCGCCGCTGTTGTCCAGACGCTCCTCATCAGCGTGTCACTGTCCCACTGGCTGCTGCCCGCCATGGGCATGCACTTCCACAACGACACACTGGCACACGTAGTCGGCGTACTGGCCCCCGTCGTGACCAGCTACTTCGGCCACAAGCACCTATCCTTCCGGGCCGCGTGAAGCGTGCATCCTGTCACCGGACGCCGTTCGTGACGAACGCTCACCTGCGCGGTCCTCAAGAACTCGTGCGCATCAAGGATAAAGGTACATGATGGGCAACAATGAAGTGACCCAATGAACGTACCACTGCCCTCAAGCCAGTTCATCAGGTTCCTGCTGGTAGGCGGGCTGGCAGCCGCCGTCAACGTCGGCTCCCGGATCCTGCTCAGCCACTGGCTGCCGTATGTAACCGCCATCCTGCTCGCTTTCTGCTTGGGCCTGGTCACCGCCTTCGCGCTGAACAAGGTGTTCGTGTTCAACCAGGCCAGCAACCGCCTGCACCATCAGGTGCTCTGGTTCATTGCCGTCAACATCGCTGCTGTCGGGCAGACCCTCCTCATCAGCCTGCTGGTGGCACGCTGGCTGCTGCCGCTTCTGAACGTGGATTTTCATAACGAAACCATCGCCCACGCATTGGGCGTCATCGTACCGGTGATCACCAGCTACATCGGCCACAAGCGACTATCGTTCCGAGCCTGAGTGATTCCAGCCATCACGGCAACGGAAGGCCCGCGCAGATCAGTGGGCGGGCTCCTGCGCAGCAGCCAGTACACGGTCTGTCCCGGCGGCCTCAGGAATAGGCAAACGTGCAAAGGTCACCGGGAAGCTTGAATTCCAGAACCGCCGGGTACCGCTGTCGCCATAGACGGTAAAGGCAACAACCCGATGCCCACGCAGCAGTTCCTCGCGGCTACCGGAAGAGAGCGCAACGAAATCCCTGGCGTCGGCCACCGTGGGTGACAGAAGGAAGCCCGTCCGGGTCGACCCAGCGATCAGCCGATAGTCGGCGGTGAGGCCATTCTCGAAGCGGACCTTGATCGACAACTTGGGGAGCTTGTAGAGCGTCGATGCGATGCGACCAGCCGGGGTCGGTCGAATATCCATCGAGACCCAGACCGGCTCCCTCCAGTCCGGTACGGCGACTTCCTGGTCCACCCGCGCAACGGTGAGCTGAGCGTCCTGAGGCTGCAACGCCATCGGCGGCCGACCGGACCGCTGAAGCACCGCATATCCCCCTTCCAGAGCCACCGGGGTATAGCTGCCCAGCAACGGGAGCCAGCTCGCGCCGTCGTCCATGGCTGGATAGCGATGATCGATTGGATCCACCTTGAAGTAGATGCGCGAAGGCGGATCCTTGAGCAGATGATCGGCATTGGCCGTCGCAAGGGCCGGCGTGTAAACGGAGTAGCTCTGCAGGATCGGACGTGGCACCCAGGTCGATCCAGCCGCGATCAGCGGAGCGAGTTCGGTGGGATAGACATCGGCCGTCCCCGTGTACCCTGCGAACGGGGCGCGCGAGCCGATCGCCGCGGAAATCGCCTTGAACTGGTTGCCGAGTGCCTCCGGCTCGATCATCCGCGTCACCAGTCCGGCTGCGGGCCGCTGGATTGACTGGGCGAACTGCGCTGACAGTGACTTCGGCGTTACGGGAGCATAGGGATCGGTAATCGCCCACCACCCGGCCAGGCCAATGACCAGGGCCAGCATGCCGGCGCGGCCGGCATTGTGGATGCACAGGAATGCGCCAACCATCGTCAGCGCCACCGCCGCGGTGAGCGCATGCAGGTCATGCCGTACGAAGCCGGATTTGAAGGTAACGAACAGATAGGCCGCAACCAGCAACGTTACATGCCAATAGCGACGCCCGCCGCTGCACAGTGACAGGCCAACGAGCACAACGGCCGCCAACAGGAAGTAAAGGATGTCCTTGCCCCTGCCAACCACCGACATACCATCGGTGTAGCCGGAAATGATCGGGGCCTGAGCGATGAAGTAGCGCGGGAGATCCGGCAGCGCCTGGCCTGAGGCCATCCATGCCATCGGCATCACGATCAGTTGGACGGCGAGGGCCAGCATTACCGTCCGGCGATCCAATCGCCAGCCCAGCAGGATCGTCGCCGCGCTCGCCAGCGCGACCATCACGCCGAAGTTGCCTTTCACCAGCGGCAATATTGCCATCGCCGCCGCAATCAGGCAGACGACAGCGGAATACGCACGCCCGCGCTCGATACCGCGCATGACAACGCATGGAAGCAGAACAGGAAGGAACAGGAAGGCAACGTCGCGGCTTACGCCCAGCCCGAGTACCAGCGGCAACAGCAGCAACCATGCGCGCCAGCGAGGGGGCGCAACGGCGAACATGCCTGCAAACAGGGCTGCCGCGATGAGTAGGGAGCCGCCCAGCATCAGCAGGTCCGTGGCCGGGTGATAGAGCGTGGTATAGACAGATGCCAACGGTCCAAAGGTGAAGACGATCTGCGTGCCAAAACGCAGTTGCTCGGCAACGGCGTGGTTCATCGCATACATCCACGATCCATCGAGACTCTCGAATGGCATCGCCGGTGCGAACGGCGTAACCATCAGGATCACCAGAAAGGAGCTCAACAAAGCGACGCAGGCCGCCCACACAGGCGTCATGGCCGCCCCCGCACCGTCCGCACCGTTGACTGATCTGATCGCCTGTTTCATCGCTTGCCTTGAGATTCTTGC
The DNA here is from genome assembly GCF_059371335.1 of Stenotrophomonas sp. YJH_SMC_6. NCBI lineage: Bacteria > Pseudomonadati > Pseudomonadota > Gammaproteobacteria > Lysobacterales > Lysobacteraceae > Stenotrophomonas > Stenotrophomonas sp. YJH_SMC_6. The sequence goes on from NZ_JCAFUM010000005.1 coordinate 86,884, forward strand.
GCTGAAAGGCCGTGCCGCTATCTCGCTGGTGCGACAAGCCGCAGCGGCCCCATTTATCCCTACAGATTGTATCCGCAAACCCCTCGCGTCCCGTCGCCTTCGGGTCGCGGACGGATTCCGCGCAGGGCCATCGGCGAGCGCTGGCTACCTTGTCGTCCGCGGCGCGCTATATTGGGCGAAAACGGCCCACACTGCGCGCATGAAACAACATACCGCCCTACTTCTCCTGGTCCTGGCGGCCCCCGGCTGCCAACCCACGCCAGTCCCTTCGGAGCCCTCGCCGCAGACCGTGGCAAACGCACCTGCACCTGCCCCCACTGGGCAAGCCTGCCTGGCTGCAGTGGTACGGGATCTGCAGGTCGCATGGCCCAATAACCATACTGTGGACATCGTTGCCTTTGGCCACAGCGTTCCTGCCGGATTCGGCGTGACGCCCGCCGTGCACAAACGCGATGCCTACCCGCGGCAACTGGAAGATGCACTCGCTGATGCCTATCCGCATGCGGTATTGAATGTGATCACTTCCGCTGTCGGAGGCGAGAACTCCCAGCAGGGCCGCGACCGTTTCCAGCGCGGGGTGCTGGACCTGCACCCCCGCGTCGTTTTGATTGACTATGGCCTGAATGACCGTGCTCTTCCCTTGCAGCAGTCGGCACGCAATCTCGCCTGGTTTGTTATGTCATCGCGCGCGGCGGGAGCGTGTCCGGTCCTGCTGACGCCAACCTGGGACCAACAGGCCGAGAACGGCCAGGCTCGTGCCGCTCTCCGGGCCCAGGCCAGCATGATCCGGAAGCTGGGAGAGTTGACCGACACCCCTGTCGCCGACAGCCTTGCCGCGTTCGAAGCCTATCCTGGTGACCGCAAACGGCTGATGGCGCAGTTCAATCACCCCAACCGCGAAGGCCACGCGGTCGTTCTCACGCAACTGCTGCCGCTGTTCCAAACCGCACAGTAAGCGCTGTCAGCTGCGATGGAACTGCCCGCTCAGGGCAGTTCCGCAACCCTCGCCCGGCGGATGGCCAGCACTGCGGCGCAGACCTTCAGTTGCTCACCATCCTTCTGCAGCACGCGGATCTGCACGTCCTCAGGCAGCTGGCGGGTGTCCACGAACGCTTCAAAACCGGTGTAATGGAGTGCCGGTTGCTTGAAGTAGGCAGCCACATCGGGGCGGGGCACCCGGTTCGCCGGCAACATCCAGGTGCGGCCATCGGTGGCCGACGCAAGCAGGAAAGCGCCGTCGTTGGGCCTTCCCCGCGCGCCATCGAGCGCCGACCAACCGCGCACTTTCACCAGGCCTGCCGGCAGATCCAGCGTGCCGCCCTCCGCCTGCAGCTGGTTCACGGTATCGATGTGGCAATCACCAGCAGCCACGTAGGACTCCACCGCATCGCCGTGCTTCCAGATACCCGCCAAGGCCGCGTCGGCCTCCGGGGCGGTGGGAACATCCAGACGGGCAAAGCTCACCCTGACCGCCGACTTCCACATCAGGCGTGTGCCGCTGGCCCCGCGAATGCCCATGGCGACGACCTTGCGGTTGCCGAGCAGGTCATCGCGGTGGCTGGACGTCAGCGCGACAAAATCATTCACATCCGTGATCGTAGGCGAAAGCAGGAAGCCGCTCTTGGCCAGACCGGCAATGAAACGATATGACGCGGTTTCGCCGTTGTCGTAGCGCACCTGCAGCGTCAACTCCGGAGCCTTGTAGAGAATCGAGAACAGCCTGCCCAGGAGCGTCGGCTGGACGTCGATCGATGCCCACACCGGCCCCTGGTTCTCAGGCACCGCAACGTCCTCGCCCATGCGGACCTCGGTCGAGGTCACCGGCCGTGGTTGCAGGGTTTCCGCCACGGCATCGCGGCGCGAGAGCAACGCGTAGCCCGCATCGATGCGCTGCGCCCGGAACCCTCCAAGCAGGGTGAGCCAACTGGCGCCATCCTCCATGCTGGGGTAGCGCTGATCGATGGGATTGATGTTGAAGAAGATCCTGGTCGGCGGGCTGCTGCGCAGATGCTCAGCATTGGCATCGAGTAGCGGGGGCGAGAATGCCGCATAGCTCTGCGGAACCGGGCGTGGCTTCCAGCTTGCGCCAGAAGCGAGCAGCGGTGACAGGTCCCATGGATAGAGATCAGCATCGCCCGACAGGCCCTTGAATGGCGGCCTGTCCCCGAGGAGCACCAAGCGACGCGGATACTCCTTCGCCAGTGCTGCCGGCTCTGTAGCGCGCCTCCATGCGGCTTCGACCGAAAGCTCGAACTTCGAACCAACCCGTGCCAGTGACGCCACAGGATCCAACGGAAGGAAGGCGAAGGCGAGGAGCCCATAGCCCAGCGCGCCCACTGCCATGGCGGCGATGCCCGGCCACCTACCAGAGCCCGGCACCAGATACAGCAGTGCGCCCATCAGGAGCAGCGCCGACGAAGCAATCAGGGCGTGTGGCGGGTCATGTCTGACGAAGCTGGCCTTGAAGATCACAAAGAGATACAGCGCGACCAGGACCGGCAGATACCAACGACGACGGACGCCTCCGAACGTCGAAAGGGCAACCAGCATCACACTGGCTAACAGGTAGATCACGATGTTCAGGGGGCGCCCATCTACCGACACCGACATGCCATCGGTATAACCCGAGATGAGCGGCATCTGCGCCAGGAAGTAGACCGGCAGGTCGAGCAATGACTGACCTGCGGTGAGCCAGGCTGCGATCAGCACGCCAACTTCGACGACAAACAGTGTGATCGCCAGCCTCGGCGACTCCCGCCAGCACAACAGCACCGCCACCAGACTGGCCAGCGCCGCCGGAACGCTCAGGCTGCCCTTGATCAACGGCAGAATCGCAATCGCGATGGCCAGTAGAATGATTGCAGCCCAGTTGGGCTTGCCGGTCTCCTGCCCGCGCGCCACCGTGATCGGAAGCAGTAGCGGCAGCAGCATGAACACGGCGTCGCGCCAACCATCCCAATCAGGCAGCCAGGTCAATGCCACCAGGAATGGAAACAATGGGAGCAGCACGCGCCTGTGCGGCGACGTGACCGCAAACAGCCCTGCGAACACGGCAACAGACAGCAACATCGCGCCACCGATCATCAAGTGATCGGTCGCCGGGTGGTACACCTCGGTGTAGATCGAAGCCAATGGACCAAAGGTAAAGATGATGTCCTTGCCGAAGCGCAGGTGCTCGGCTGTGGCGACGTTCATCGCGTAGGCCCAGGAACCGTCGACACCGGCGATGGGCATCTCCACTGCGAAGGGCGTCAGCACCAGGATCGTCAGGATGCACGCCAGACCCGACGCCAGCCAGCCCAGCCGGGTCATCGCTACTTTACCGTTGTTCATGAGTCACATCTGGGAGCCATCAGTCTGGACGCTGCATAGTACAGGCACGATGGTTCGGAGTGATGATCAGAGCCGGGGCCGCACGTGCAGCCCGTGCACAGCACGCCGGGACCGATGCGCTCAAGCCGCCGCAGGCCGTCCATCTCCCAGACCGGAAGCAAGCTCAGGCCGGAAGGACAGAAATGCCCTGATTGGCGTAGTTCTCATGGCGCAACGCAGCGTCTGGAGTCCGCGTGGTCGCCGCGAAGTAGCCCGCCTGCTCCACCCACAGTACGAAAAGCCGCTCGATCACGTGGGCCAGGGTGGCATCGAGCTGCCCTGCTTCCGGGTCGAACTCACTCAAGGCCAGCGCCCGCTCCCGCAGCGCATACAGCGCCGCCGGGCGGAACCAGAACATCGTTCCGGCAAAGAACCCCAGCCGGATGCGGGCATCGTCGATCCCGGTTTCCGCAGCAAGGCGGCGCAGCCGTTCCTCATTGCCTCCCCAGAAACGGGCATTGCTGACATAGGCATGCTCCGGGCCCACGATGCCGCAGCTGGAATCGTGCCTGAAGGCGCGCAGGATCTTCAGCACGGTGTGTGAAGAGCCCAGCAGGGACTTCATCAGCTCGTCCCTCCACTGGCCACCGCCATCGTGGTACACGCTCTTCTTGGAGTGGATCTTGCAGACCGCGTCATAGCGGTCGAGCAGGCCGGTATTGAGCAGGCTGACGAAGGGACCGACGTCGCGCCCGATGTTCGGATGCACGAAGACGAAGGCACGCACCTTCCGCTCTTCGAAAAAGCGCACAGCCACCCGACGATCAGCAACCGATTTCACCGACACGAACAGATCATGATCAACGATCATGTTCTTCATGTAGCCTTGGATCGATTCGATCAGGTCCAGATGATAGAGATGAAGCACGATGGCGAACCGCGACTTCAGCTTGTCAGCAGGAATGGCGCCGACACCATAGCGCTGCAGTTCTTCCTGTGAAATTCCGTCACTGGACTGGGCGAGCAGCGGCATCGCGTTGACACGCGTGGCCCGCATCCTGGCGACTTCCTCCTCGACCCGGCCCAGGCGCACCGGGTCGGCGATCAGGCTGGACAGGCCAACGTCCTGTACGCCATTGGGATCATCGCGCAGCACTTCGGTCTTGATGAAACCAAACTGGCGGTAGATGTCATCCCACAGGTAGTGGACCAGATTGGCCTGCTGGATCTCGAATGCCCCCGGTGCAGCAATGCTGTCCGGAGCCGCATCGCGCTCGCGCTTGCGCTTCAGGCGCGCAGCCAGCTTCTGCATCCCATCCGCGCCAGGCTGGAACGCCGACGCAATGCGTACCCCGTGATGCAACAGCCACTGCGTCAAGCCGATCTCATAGGAAAGAATGATTTCCCACTTGTCATCCAGCACCCGCACATCGCGCCAGAACTGGTGGAAGTACTGGCTGAAGAAAACGTCCTTGCGGAACACCATGAAATACGACTGCAGGTGGCGGCTGACCTGCTGCGACTCGGTCATCGACCAGGCACCGCATTCCACACCCTGCATCTTCGTGAAGGCACGGTCCAGGCCCTCCGGATCAATCACCAGCACGCTGTCATTGGCGATGATCAGCTCGTCGTAGGCATACAACGCCTCCACGGCCAGCACACCGGTCCGGAACGAGTAGAAGTCGTATCCAACGTTCTCTCGGACGATGACCGTGATGCGCTCATCCAGGCCCACCGCCTGGTCAGACGCCAGGCGGGTGGACACCAGCACGATGCGCTCTGCGTGCCGCAACAGGCCTTCGAGCAGCCGACGCGTGAAGTCAGTCAACCGGCCTTCGGCGTCGAAGTGGGCAACAACCGCAACGCGACGGACGGAACTCATGCGTGCCACGCGTGATAGACGCGCACCGCAAAGGAACGCAGGCGGGGGAAGGGCCTCAGGCAACGGCCAATGAACGCACGCAGGCCCGGCCTGGGCACCGAAGAGATTCCCTGGGGATTGGTCCTGCGTACTTCGGCGGACAGCAGGACCACATCGTTGACCAGACGCTCGCGATCATCCAGGAGCGCTTTCATGCGCTCGCCGCCGAGTGCGCGCAGCAACGCCTCATCCTTCATCAGCATCTCATCACTGCCAGCACCGTTCAGCGCGGCATGGGTCGCTTCCAAGTAAGCCAGGCCGTGCTTCAGGTCCGGCTCCAGGTGGCAGCCCTCGCCCCATTCATTCCAGGCGTTGATGAACAGGATCTGGTCTTCCGGTGCATTGTTGACCCGGGTGTACTCGACCAGGCGGCGCAGCCAGTACTGGTAGATCGACGGCGAGGCGTCAACCAGCGTGTGCGAGGTGTGCTGGCGCCGCGCGGTGTTGTCCCAGGACGGCACGATGCCGCGGTACCAGCGGAAGTCGGGCTTGGGCCGGCTGATGGACTGGGCGACCACCTTGCGATAATCAACGAGGCCACCACGGAACTCGGGATTGGTGATGTCGATCGGTCGCGTCAGACGATTCTCCGCGCCGATGAAGGTATGCGGCGGGAACTCCGCGGCAGCGTCATAACCCCAATCGCGCGGATCCACAATGCCGTAGAACTGCACCGCCACGAGATGGATCTCGCCCACACCATTCTCGCGGGCCACCTGGCGCCAGCGCGCGACGGTTTCCTTCGCGTCCGGGAACAGGTCGGCACGGTAGACCAGCAGCATGGGCTTGCCATCGACCTTGATCGCACGGCGATCCTTCAACAGCGGCAGGATGTCCTCAAGGAACCGGCGATCCTCATCGGCGCCGTGCTTCTGCTCGAGCAGCACATCCTTCTCGAGCCCGTCCCAGGTGCGGGTCCAGTTTTCATTGGCCCAGCACACGCAGAACGGGAACTCGATGTCGCTCTTCAGGTAGTTGTCCAGCGGCAACTCGAGGATGCGACGTCCATCGAACCAATAGTAGTAGAAGCAGAACCCGTGAATTCCATAGAGCGAGGCCAGCTCGGCCTGCGCCCGCATGTTGTCGATCAGGCGCAGGTCATAGAAACCGAGCTCGCGCGGGATGTGGGGCTGGTAGTGGCCGGCGAAGTTCGGCTTTCCCTTGGCAACGTTGGTCCACTCGGTGAAGCCAGGCCCCCACCACTCCGAATTCTCCGCGACGGGGTGGTATTGCGGCAGATAGAAGCAGATTGGCTTGACGGTAGACATGTTCATCCCTAGGAGGTGGTTCAACCCAATCTGCTGATGGGTCGTGAAGAAATCGGTTGCTTGGAATGCCGGCCCTCTGCTGTTCCCTGTGGGACCAGGCACCCCGTATTTTTCAACCTAACATCCCGCTCGTTGGCAGGGCGTGGATTAGCGACGCCACCAGGGCTGCAGCAGCCTGTCGAGCGATCGTGCCTGCGAATCCAGCTGCGGTCCCAGTGCCGCCTGTACCTCTTCGACCATCCTGGCACGCTCCTCGGCGACGATGCGACGCAGGTCTTCTGCGGTCACAGCGCTCTGTTCGGCGCGTTCCCGCTGCTGCTGCACCTGCTGCTCCGCCTGCCGAACCAGCTCCCGGCCATCACGCACGTCCTGCTCCAGTTGCAGGCAACGCTGCTGCAGCTCGTGGCCCAGCGTTCCGAGGCGGTTGACCTCGTTGCGTGCATCCATCAATCCTGCATTGACACGCTCCACCTCTTCGGCACGCTTGATGTTGCTGCCCAGTGTGTCGAACAGGCGATTGATCGGAGCAAAGTCGCCTGCGGCCGCGCGCGCTGCCAAGTCCGCCAACGCGGGAACACGCTGCTTGCCGACCAGCAGTACCCCCAGACCATGGGTATGGGTGAACTCGAATGCCGGGTACTGCTGGCTGATCTCGCTCCAATACTGCCAGACGCCAAAACCACGCTCGCGAACGCAGGTATCGTGGAAGATCACCACCGCCCGATCGGAGAGCTTGGGCAGCCACGTTTCAAAGTCCTCACGGACCGCTTCGTAGGTGTGCAGGCCATCGATGTGCAGCAGATCGATCGAGCCGTCGGCAAAATACGGCAGGGCTTCATTGAACCGCATCCGCAGCATCTCGGAGATGCCGGCATAGTTGCGCTGCTGGTACTCGCGCAACGCATTGTAGATCTCGTCGCCATAGTAACCGGCGTGCTCGTCCCCTTCCCAGGTATCGACCGCGAAGACCCGTGCAGTCAGCCCCTGCTCCTGCACCGCCTGGCAGAGCGCGAGGAAGGAGGAACCGCGATGGGTGCCCAGCTCGACGATCGACTGCGGCTGCAGCTGCTCGACCAGCCACGAGGCAAAGGGAATGTGACCCAGCCACGCGCTCAGCGACAGTTCGCGCGGGGAGATCAGCATGCTGTTCGACAGCGGAAAATCGTTCATGGGACAGCCGGTTTCTTGAGAGATGTTCAGAGAGTCAGGGCGCACTGGCGGCGGCGATGAAGGCTTCAACGTCACCGCTGCAGAGCAGCGATTCGAAGGCGCGGATACGGTCGATCGGCCAGCTCCACCAGGCAATCGCACGCAGGCGGGCGATCGTCGGCTCGTCGTATCGGGTACGCACCACCTTCGCTGGATTGCCAGCAACGACGGCATAGGCCGGCACATCGCGCGAAACCACGGCGCCAGCACCGATGCAGGCACCATCGCCCACGGTCACGCCGGAAACAATCATCGCGCCATGCCCGATCCAGACATCGTTGCCGATGCGCGTGGGGCCCTTGGTGTGCGGGTGCCCATCGTGGCCAGCACCGGGGGAGTTCAGCGCGATGCGCAACGGATAGGTCGTTACCCAATCCAGACGGTGCTCGCCGCCCCCAAAGATCACTACGTCATCGGCGATCGAACAGAACGCCCCGATCTCGATGCGTTCACCTTCCGACCATACCTTCAGTTGCGGAGAACCATAGGTGTATCGACCGACGCTGATGCGCGGGTCGGTACTGGCCAGTGGTGGAATGAAGCCGTGCGCTTCGGTCACCGTCGGTCCCTGCGATGCGCTCACTGCGGCTCTCCTGTCGGCTGCGGCTGACGGGTGCGGACCATGGTCACTTCCTCGAACGGGATACCGACCAGGCCATAACGCAGCTTGGGCGAGGCCACCCGGATCAGCACCGCATCATGCAGCCAGGCGTGCTGGGTGTTGGTGTACGGGTCGCCTTCGGCGATCGAGACGGTCATCGAGTACTCGCCGTTGGGCAGCAGCGGCAGAGTGAACCGGAACGACGCTTCCAACCCGGTGCCACCCTCCACTTCCATCGGCGGCTGGATATAGGTGTAGGTGTGTTCACCGAACAGCGATTGCCCAAGGCGATCCTTGACGAAGAATCCGATCAAGGGACTCGTCAGGGGATCATGCGCGGTCGCGCGGATTTTCAGCACGACATGCTCGCCACCGGCAAACGTCGTGAAGGGCTCACCGTCCTCGTTGCACAGGGTGACCGAGTCGATGCTTGCCACGCCGGACTGCCAACCGGCTGAATTGGCAACGTTGTCGAACAGCTCGACCTTCAGGTCCTTCTCGATCCGGGCTGGCGACGGAGTGCCAGGCGATGCCTCCGCGGCACGGGCAGCGGCCTGCCGTGACTGCAGCTTGACCGTATCGCCATACACTTCCTGCGAGCAGTATTCGATGTAGGCGTTGCAGGTTTCCTGCGCAGTGCCATGCATGCGCATGTCGCCACGATCCAGCCAGACGGCGCTCTGGCAGAAGTTCAGCACGGAAGAGGTGTCGTGACTGACGAACAGCAGCGTGCCGTTCTCACGGAACTTGCGCAGGTAGCGCATGCACTTCTGCACGAAGATCGCGTCACCGACCGCCAGCGCTTCATCGATCACCAGGATATCGGCATCGACATGCGCGATCACCGCGAACGCCAGGCGCACGTACATGCCGCTGGAGTAAGTCTTGACCGGCTGTTCGAGGAAGTCGCCGATGTCGGCGAATGCCACGATATCGTCATACTTGCGATCGATCTCCTCGCGCGACAGGCCCAGGATCGACGCGCTCATGTAGACGTTCTCGCGACCGGTGAACTCCGGATTGAAGCCTGCACCCAGCTCAAGCAGTGCGGCCACGCGACCTCGAACGGTCACTTCGCCGTGCGTCGGCTGCAGCGTGCCGCAGATGATCTGAAGCAGGGTCGACTTGCCGGAACCATTGCGGCCGATGATGCCCACCGTGTCGCCACGCCGCACCTCGAAATCGACGCCTTTCAGCGCCCAGAACTCACGGTAGTACATGCCACCAGGACGCCCCAGCAACCGCGACAGTCGCGGCAGCACGGCCTGCTTCAGACGGTCCTGTGGCTGCGAGTACACCTGGAAGCACTTGGTGACACCGGAGACCCGGATCGCCAGATCATCAGGCTCACGCACAGGTTCATTAGATGACATCGGCGAACCCCCGGCGCATTTTGTGGAAGCAGACATAGCCCAGCCACGCGACCACGGCGGCGAAAATGGCGTACTTGCCCAAGCCAATGAAATCGGGCGCCTTGCCCCAGATCAGCACTTCCCGCGACTGCTCGATGATGAACGTGAGTGGATTCAAGTAGATCCACTTGCGCATGTTCTCCGGCAACGCGTGCACTGGATAGAACACCGGCGCGAGGAACAACAGCACGGTAGTGAAGATGCCGGTCATCTGGCCGATGTCGCGCACGAACACACCCAGCGCCGACAACAGCCAGGCAAGGCCCATCGTGAACAACACCAACGGGAACACGACCAGTGGGAAGTACAACGCGGTGACGGGCAGAACGCCACGGATCAGCAGTTGCGCCAGCAGCAGCACCACCAACGTCACCAACGCATGGAACAACGCGGCTCCCATCGCCACCCAGGGCAGCGTGTCGAGCGGAAACACCACGCGTTTGACGTAGCTGGCATTGCCGACAATCAGGCTGGGGGCACGATTGACGCACTCGGCGAAGATGCCGTGCACCAGGATGCCCACGAACAGGATGATCGCGAAGTCGCCCTTGTGCGCCACGTCGCCGCCCCATCGGGCATTGAAGACCACCGAGAACACGAAGGTATATACGGCGAGCATCAACAGCGGGTTGAAGAACGACCACGCCAAACCCATCAACGAGCCACGGTAGCGGCTGATGACTTCGCGTTTGGCCAGCTGGTAGATGAGTACGCGGTTGCCGAGAAAACTGCGCACCATCGCCAGCGGCGAAACTGATGTGTTGGCGGACGACACGGTCATCGGATTCACGCAGCAGTACCCGCCAACGCCCTCTCCAGATCCACCTGCAGATCCCCCAGCTCCTCCACGCCCACGCTCAGCCTTACCAGCGCATCGCTGATACCCAGCTGTTCCCGCCGCGCGACCGGGATCGAGGCATGCGTCATCACCGCCGGGTGGTTGACCAGGCTTTCCACACCGCCCAGCGACTCGGCCAGGGTGAACAGCTCGGTCTTCTCGCAGAAGCGCTTGGCCGCCTCGAAACCGCCCTTGAGCACGATCGAGACGATGCCGCCGTAGCCGGCCATCTGCCTGCCCGCCAGCTCGTGCTGCGGGTGCGACGGCAGGCCCGGGTAGATCACCTTCTCCACCGCCGGGTGCTTGTCCAGCCACTGGGCCAGGGCCAGCGCGTTGGCGCAATGCGCCTTCATGCGCAGCGGCAGGGTCTTCAGGCCGCGCAGAGCCAGGAAGCTGTCGAACGGGCCCTGCACACCACCCACCGAGTTCTGCAGGAACGCCATCTGCTCGGCCAGATCGGCGTTGTCGCCCACCACCACCATGCCGCCGACCATGTCCGAGTGGCCGTTGAGGTACTTGGTGGCCGAGTGCAGGACCAGGTCCGCGCCCAGCTCCAGCGGGCGCTGCAGCATCGGCGAGGCGAAGGTATTGTCGACCACCACGATCAAGCCATGACGCTTGGCGATGGCAGCGACCGCGGCGATATCCACGATCTTCAGCATCGGGTTGGTCGGGGTCTCGATCCAGACCATCTTCGTCTTTGGCGTGATGGCTGCCTGGAACGCAGCCAGGTCGGTCAGGTCGACGAAGCTGAAATCCAGTCCGGCGGTGCGGCGACGCACGCGCTCGAACAGGCGGAAGCTGCCGCCATAGATATCGTCCATCGCCACCACGTGGCTGCCGGCGTCCAATAGTTCGATCACGGTCGAGCTGGCCGCCATGCCCGAGGCGAAGGCAAAGCCACGTGTACCGCCTTCCAGCGACGCCACGCAACGCTCATAGGCGAAGCGGGTCGGGTTGTGGGTACGCGAGTACTCGAAGCCCTGGTGCTCGCCCGGGCTGGACTGCGCATAGGTCGAGGTGGCGTAGATCGGCGGCATCACCGCGCCGGTGCTGGGGTCGGGCGATTGGCCGCCGTGGATGGCCAGCGTGGCCAGGGCCAGGGCGCGATCCTGGGAAGTAGCGTTGGACATGTTCTTTCCTGAGGGGCGCCGACACGCGGCGCCATCGAAGGTGCGGAAGTCTACCAGCGCGGCCTTAACGACCTTTGACGCGGATAAACCGGGATTCAGCAGCGAACGTCTGCGATCAACGGCTTACTGCACCCGACGGCGCAGATAGTTCAGCAGGTCGATACGGGTGATCAGGCCCAGGAAGGCGTTGCCGTCCATCACGATCGCCACTTGGCCGCGGTCGAACACCGGCAGCAGCGCCTCGATCGGCGACTTCACGTCCAGCCGGTCCAGCTTGCTGACCATGGCGGTGGCGACGGTGTCGCGGAAGCGCGCTTCGTCACCATAGACGTGCAGCAGCACGTCGCTTTCGTCGACGATGCCGACCAGCTGGTCACCGTCCATCACCGGCAGCTGCGACACGTCGTACAGCTTCATGCGCTGGTAGGCGGTGGTCAGCAGGTCGTTCGGGCCGATCACCACGGTGTCGCGCTGGCCGTACGGGCGCAGGATCAGGTCGCGCAGGTCACCGTGCTGCGGGCGCTCCAGGAAGCCGTTGTCCAGCATCCAGTAGTCGTTGTACATCTTCGACAGGTACTTGTTGCCGGTATCGCAGACCAGCACCAGCACCTTCTTCGGCGTGGTCTGCTCCTTGCAGTACTTCAGCGCAGCGGCCAGCAGGGTGCCGGTGGACGAGCCGCCGAGGATGCCTTCCTTGCCCAGCAGTTCACGCGCGGTGTGGAAGCTCTCGGCGTCGCTGATGGCATAGGCCTTCTTGACGCGGCTGAAGTCGGAGATCGACGGCAGGAAGTCCTCGCCGATGCCCTCCACCAGCCAGCTGCCCGACTTGTCGTTGAGCACGCCGTCATTGATGTATTCGGCCAGGATCGAGCCGACCGGATCGGCCAGCACCAGCTCGGTCTTCGGCGACAGCTTGGCGAAGGCACGCGACAGGCCGGTCATGGTGCCGGAGCTGCCGCAGCCGAACACGATGGCGTCGAGGTCGCCGCCCATCTGCTCCAGGATCTCCGGGCCGGTACCGAATTCATGCGCGGCCGGGTTGTCCGGGTTGCCGAACTGGTTGATGAAGTAGGCGCCCGGGGTCTGCTCGGCGATGGTCTTGGCCAGGTCCTGGTAGTACTCCGGATGGCCCTTGGCCACGTCCGAGCGGGTCAGGCGGACTTCGGCGCCCATCGCCTTCAGGTTGAAGATCTTCTCGCGGCTCATCTTGTCGGGAACGACCAGGATCAGCTTGTAACCCTTCTGCTGCGCGACCAGGGCCAGGCCCAGCCCGGTGTTGCCGGCGGTACCCTCGACCAGGGTCGCACCCGGCTTCAGGTCGCCGCGCTGCTCCGCCGCCTCGATCATCGACAGGCCGATGCGATCCTTGATCGATCCACCCGGGTTGGCGCTTTCGAGCTTCAGGTAGAGCTCGCAGACGCCGGTGTCCAGGCGCTGGGCCTTGACGATCGGGGTCTGGCCGATGAGTTCGAGGACGGAAGAATGAATGGGCATTCGGAGGACTTTCGGTTCGCGCCGCAGGGGGCCGGACCGATGATTATCCGTCGGATGGCGATGAATGTCAGGTCGGCGCGGAGACGGGCCGCAAGCCCGCAGAAAGAGATGCGGACGGCCCCGGATCGACGAGGAGACCGGTACCGCCCGCATCGGTGAGTTGTGCCTGCAGGCCAAGGCACCACCGCCTGTGGTGCCTTGGCGCGGCCGCCTCATCGGCGGTGCCGCGATGCCGGGGCAGGAGCGCCCGGCGGGGCCATCGATGGCCGGGTCACGCCGTTCCGGGCGTGACGGGGTGCGTCAAAGCGTGGGGGACGTCGTTGGGAGCGGTGTTTCGTACATTCGCAGAAGTCGTTGCTTGGCCAGCAGCTTCTCGCGCTTCATGCGACCCAGGGTGACATCATCGATCGGGAGTACACCCAACTCCGCGTCCATGCACTTCTTGTTCAACTTGCGGTGCTGGTCATGGAGCGCCCTGAACTCCGGATCACGCGCGCGACGTGCGTCGATCTCGCTCTGGGGCTGATCTTCAAACATGATGGACCTCCTTCGACAGATACACGAACGCCCCGGCCGCAAGGCACGGGGCGTTGTTCATGGAGGAGCGCCGGTCGATGGCCACCTGGACGCCTGCAACGACCTGCAGCACTGGCCTGCGCACGTCGATCTGCTGCGGTTCGCGCCCTGCTTGCATCGGCCCGGCCCTCCCATCGTCCGGTCCGCGGCATTGCGTCCCGGACGATTGACCCTACGCCTGCTCAAGGCGGGGTACAAGACCCCTGCGTCAAAAAGACCGAACCCCGCCGGGGCGGGGTTCAGGCTGAATGCTCATCACAACGAAAAACAAACAATATCAAGCAATTACGGAGCGATGATGACCTCGGCCGAACGTGCCTGGGTGGAGGCCGCCTTCTTGCCGGCAAGCTGGATCCGGTTGCTCGCGACACCCGCCGCAACCAGGGCATCGCGCAGGGCCTCGGCACGCTTCTGGCCTACGCCGTTGGCACTGTCGTAAGCCTCGATGCGCAGGCGGCCCTTCTTGCCGATGTTCAGGTATTCGGCCAACGCCTTGGCCTGGTTGCGGGCGCCGCCGGACAGGCTGGAGGCGCCGGCGGCAAACGCATCGCCACGGAAGGTGAAGACCTCGCCGCGGCCATCGAACTTCGAGCCCGGCAGCTTCTGACCGGACACCAGCTCGGCTTCCTCGCGGGCGAGCTTGGCGGCGTTCTGCTGGGCGGCGCTGAGGCGCTGCTGCTGCTTGCCGGCGACGCTGGTCAGGGCGTTCTCGGCGTCCTGGCGGGCCAGGGTCTCGGCCTCGGCGGCCTGGCGCAGGCGTTCAGCCTCCTCGGCCTGCATCTGTGCCTGCATGCGCAGCTGTTCGGCTTCCTGGCGGGCACGCGCGGCATCGCGGCGGCTGGCCTCGATCAGCAGGTCGCTGCGGGTCCGCTCCAGGCGGTCGACCTCGCGGGCGGCCAGCGCGGTACGCACGGCCGTCTCGGCGATCTCCACCCGGCGCTCGGCCAGGTAGGTGGCCAGCTCCTGGTCGCGGCGCTTGGCCTTGTCCAGGGTGGCGATGGCCTGCTGGGCCTGCATGCGCTCGAAGGCGCCCAGCTCAGCGGTATCCGGGTTGGCCTGGATGGCCAGCAGGCGCTGGCTCAGCTGCGCCACCATCGGGTTGTCGGCGGCCACGGCCAGGGTCGGCAGCGCCAGCAGCGCGGCCAGGGTTGCGGCAGTCATCGGCTTCACCGGCGATCCTCCCCGGTCGACAGCTGGCGTTGCAGCTGGTTGACCTCGTTGCGGCGCAGCTGCAGCTGGGCGGTCACGGTGGCTTCCTCGCTGCGCACGCGGGCCAGGTCGGCATCGGCGGCGGCACGCAGGGCCATGGCCGGGGCATTCTTGCGCTCGCGGCGGTCGCCGGCGGCGCGCTGGGCCTGCTCCAGCCCCTGCCGGGCCAGCCCGATCAGGTCCGGGGCGTACTGGTCGGCATCGGCCTGGGTGGCCTTGTCGACCGCCTGCCGGGCCTGGGCCAGTTCCATCGCGCCATCCTGCGCCCAGGCGGGGGCAGACAGTGCGAATGCAAACGCCATCACATACAGGCTGTGGCGCATTCGTGCGAAGCTAAGTCGTTTCATTGGGGAGGCCGTACCGGTTGTCGGTTCACGGCCATTGTCGTCAAGCCGACACCGTGCTGGCAACGGGCGTCGGCCGTTTCGTTGGGGAAAATTCGCAATGGATATCGGCTACTTCCTGAAGCTGATGACCGAAAAGAACGCTTCGGACATGTTTCTGACCACCGGGGCACCGGTCTACATCAAGATCGAGGGGAAGCTCTATCCGCTGGGCAACACCGGCCTGCCGCCGGGCATGGTCAAGAAGATCGCCTACTCGCTGATGGACGAAGGCCAGGTGCCGCAGTTCGAGCGCGAGCTGGAACTCAACATGGCCATCGCCCTGCCCGATGCCGGTCGCTTCCGCGTCAATGTGTTCAAGCAGCGCGGCGAAGTGGGCATGGTCATCCGTGCCATCCGCAGCCGGATTCCGAGCATCGAGGAGCTGAACCTGCCGCAGGTGCTGAAGGACGTCATCATGACCCCGCGCGGGCTGGTGCTGGTGGTGGGGTCCACCGGTTCCGGCAAGTCCACCTCGCTGGCGTCGATGATCGACCACCGCAACAGCACCACCACCGGTCACATCCTCACCATCGAAGACCCGATCGAATACCTGCACAAGCACAAGATGTCGATCGTCAACCAGCGCGAGGTCGGGCTGGATACCCATGCCTTCCACAACGCGCTGAAGAACGCCATGCGTGAGGCGCCGGACGTGATCCTGATCGGCGAGATCCTGGACGCAGAGACGATGGAAGCGGCGATCGCCTTCGCCGAAACCGGCCACCTGTGCCTGGCCACCCTGCACTCCAACAACGCCGACCAGACCATCGAGCGCATCCTGAACTTCTTCCCGGAAAGCGCGCACAAGAACGTGCTGATGAACCTGGCGCTGAACCTGCGTGCGGTGATCAGCCAGCGCCTGGTGAAGAACAAGGAAGGCCGTCGCCTGCCGGCCACCGAAGTGCTGCTCAACACGCCGATGATCCGCGACCTGCTGCGTCGCGGCCAGGTGCACGAAATCAAGGCGGCGATGGAAGCATCGCTGGAAGAGGGCATGGAGAGTTTCGACCAGTGCCTGTTCCGGCTGGCCAAGGCCGGCACCATCGAGCAGGAGGAAGCGCTGCGCGCGGCCGACTCGCGCGATGGCCTGGCGCTGAAGTTCCGCCTGTCCGAAGGCAGCAGCGGCGAGCATGACCCGTACGCGGATTTCTCGGCCGGCGCACCCAGCATCACCCACGGTTTCTGACCGCACAAAAAGGGGACGGCGGGGATCAAGTCGTAAGTGCATATACGACTTAATCCCCTCCGTCCCCTTTTCCTGAAGAATTCAGGGGACGTCTCATCCAATGAGACCCCTCATCCGTAGGTTTCCTCAATGGAAACCATCCGCAAGCTGGCCATTCTGGCCGATGCCGCCAAATACGACGCCTCCTGCGCCTCCAGCGGCTCGGGCAAGCGCGATTCGCGCGCCAGCGGCGGTATCGGCAGCACCGAGGGCATGGGCATCTGCCACAGCTATACGCCCGATGGCCGCTGCGTATCGCTGCTGAAGATCCTGCTGACCAACTTCTGCGTCTACGACTGCGCCTATTGCGTCAATCGCGTGTCCAGCAATGTGCCACGCGCGCGCTTCAGCGTGGACGAGGTGGTCACGCTCACCCTGGACTTCTACAAGCGCAACTACATCGAGGGCCTGTTCCTCTCCAGCGGCATCATCCGCAATGCGGACTACACCATGGAGCAGATGGTGGAGGTGGCCCGGCAACTGCGCGAAGAACACCGCTACGCCGGCTACATCCACCTCAAGACCATTCCCGAGGCCTCGCCGGAACTGCTGGCCAGCGCCGGGCGTTACGCCGACCGCCTGTCGATCAACGTCGAACTGCCGACCGAAGCCGGGCTGAGCGCCTTGGCGCCGGAGAAGACGGTGCATTCGATACGCGGCGCGATGGGCGAACTGCGTTGGCGCATCGAGGAAGCCAAGGAGGCGCGCAAGGCCCCCGCAGCGGTGGCGCCGACGGCCAGCCGCAGCGCACGCCCGCGCCCTCCCCGTTTCGCCCCGGCCGGGCAGAGCACGCAGATGATCGTCGGCGCGGACGGGGCCAACGACCAGCAGATCCTGGCCAGCGCCGACAGCCTGTACGGCAGTTACCGGATGCGCCGGGTCTACTACTCCGCGTTCAGCCCGATTCCCGATGCCAGCCGGCAGCTGCCGCTGCAGCCCCCACCCCTGCAACGCGAGCACCGGCTGTACCAGGCCGACTGGCTGTTGCGCTTCTATGGCTACCGCGTGGACGAGATCACCGACACCACCCAGGGCGGAATGCTCGATCTGGATATCGACCCGAAGATGGCCTGGGCGATCCGCCATCCCGAACGCTTCCCGGTCGATCTGAACCGTGCACCGAAGGAAATGCTGCTGCGGGTGCCCGGCCTGGGCGTGCGCAATGCAGAGCGCGTGCTGATGGCGCGCCGGCACGGGCGCCTGCGCGTGGCGGACATCGCCCGCCTGAAGGCGCCGATGAGCAAACTGCTACCGTTTGTGCTGTTGGCCGACCATCACCCGCGCAAGGCACTGGATGACCCGGCCGCACTGCGAGCACAACTGGCCCCGCCGCCGCGCCAGGGATCACTGTTCGATGCACCGCCGGCAGCCTGACGCGCCGCGCTGGTCGCAGCGGGTGGATCCGCCGTGGTCGCTGCAGGCCTGGCGCGACGGCGCGCGTGATGCGCTGCTGCGGGGCGTGCGGCCCGAGCAATTGGACTGGCTCGAAGGCGGCGAGGCATCGCTGCTGGATGCGCCGCCGGTGCAGCAGGCACCGGTGGCGGCACAGGCAAGCGTTCCCGGCGTCCCGCGCGAATTCCTGGAACTGGCCGACACCTGCCTGTGCCATGGCGAACCGCAGCGCCTGTCACTGCTGTACCGGCTGCTGTGGCGGATCACCCATGGCGAACGCGCGGTGCTGACCAATCCCGCCGATGCCGATGTGCTGCGTGCGATGACATTGGCCCAGGCCGTCCGCCGTGACACGCACAAGATGAAGGCATTCGTGCGCTTCCGCGAGGTGCCTGGCCAACCTGATGCGTTCATCGCCTGGTTCGAGCCACAGCACCACATCGTCGACCGGGTCGCGCCGTTCTTCGCACGCCGCTTCACCGGCATGCGCTGGGCGATCCTCACTCCTTCGCGCAGCGTGGCGTGGGATGGACAGGCGCTGACCTTCGGCCCCGGCGCACGCCGCGAGGACGCCCCGGCCGAGGATGCGCGCGAGGCCCTGTGGCAGACCTATTACGCCAGCATCTTCAATCCGGCCCGGCTCAACACCCGGATGATGATGCAGGAGATGCCGGCCAGATACTGGCGCCACCTGCCCGAGGCGCAGCTGCTGCCGCGCCTGGTGCGCGATGCGGGCGATCGCGTGCAGGAAATGCATGACCGGCCCGCGCAGGCACCCCAGCGCAGGATTCCCATGCGTGGGGACGCTGCGGCAGCGCGCCCAGATACCGCCAGCCTGCAGACGCTGCGACGGCAGGCCAGCGCCTGCCGCCAGTGCCCGCTGTGGGAGACCGCCACACAGACGGTGTTCGGCCAGGGGCCGGCCGATGCGCGGGTGATGGTGATCGGCGAGCAGCCTGGCGATACCGAGGATCTGCGCGGCCAGCCGTTCGCCGGCCCTGCCGGCCAGTTGCTGGACCGCGCATTGGCCGAGCTGGGAATCGATCGCGCCACGCTGTACCTGACCAACGCGGTGAAGCACTTCCACCATGAGCGGCGCGGCAAGGTAAGGCTGCACAAGCGGCCGGAAAGCCGCCACATCCAGGCCTGCCGGCCGTGGCTGATGGGCGAGATCGCGCGCGTGCGGCCGCAGCTCATCGTCTGCCTGGGCGCAACCGCGGCAGCCTCGGTATTTGGCCGTGATTTCAATCTGTCGCGCGACCGTGGACGCTGGCACACGCTGGAGGAAGGCACCCGCGGCTACGCCACCGTGCACCCGGCGTGGGTGCTGCGGCAAGGCGATGGCGCGCGCCGCGAACGGGCCTATGCACTGTTCCGCGATGATCTCGCGCAACTGCTGCAAAAAGGGGACGGAGGGGATTAAGTCGTGAATGCACTTGCGACTTGATCCCCTCCGTCCCTCTACTTTCAGGCTGCGTCGGGCTGGTTTTCCGGGCGCGCGCGGTCGAAGGCGTCCAGCGCCTGACAGGCGGCCTCGATGCGGCGAAGGGTCGGGTACGGCGCAAGGTCCAGGCCGAAACGATGGGCGTTGTACAGCTGCGGCAGCAGGCAGAGGTCGGCCAGCCCGGGGCGGTCACCGTGGCAGAAGGTGCCGGTGTCACGGCTGTTGGCCAGCATCGCCTCCATTGCCGCGAAGCCCTCGGCCATCCAGTGCAGGGTCCACTGCATACGGGCGTCGGCCGGCAGCTGCAGGTCGCGCTCCAGGTACTGCATCACCCGCAGGTTGTTGATCGGGTGGATGTCGCAGGCCACCAGCTGGGCCAGTGCCCGCACCCGCGCACGGCCGGCGGCATCGGCCGGCAGCAGCGGTACCTGCGGAAAGCGCTCGTCCAGGTATTCAAGGATCGCCAGCGACTGAGTCAGCACATGCCCCTCATGCAGCAGGGTCGGCACCTGCTGCTGCGGGTTGAGCGCGCGATAGGCGTCCAGGTGCTGCTCTCCGCCGTCGCGCACCAGATGCACCGGCCGCGCCTCCCAGGCCAAGCCCTTCAGCTCCAGACCGATGCGCACGCGGTAGGCGGCGCTGGATCGCCAGTAGGTGTACAGCACGATGCCGTCGTCGACCGGAATCTCCATGGCCGCCTCCATGCTCAGGGCTTGGCGGCCTGTTCGATGCGCTGCTCGATCGCACCGAAGATGCTGTTACCGGCGGCATCGAGCATCTCGATGCGGACCACGTCGCCGAACGACATGAACGGCGTGCTCGGCTTGCCGTCGCGCAGGGTTTCGACCACGCGCTGCTCGGCGAAGCACGACGCACCCTTGCTGGTGTCTTCATTGGCGATGGTGCCCGAGCCGACGATGGTGCCGGCGCCCAACGGACGGGTCTTGGCCGCATGCGCGACCAACTGGGCGAAATTGAACTGCATGTCCACGCCCGCTTCCGGTGCACCGAACCACTTGCCGTTGATGTGGGTCAGCAGCGGCAGGTGCACCTTGCAGTCCTGCCAGGCCGCACCCAGCTCATCCGGGGTGACGAACACCGGCGACAGCGCCGAGCGCGGCTTGGACTGCAGGAAGCCGAAGCCCTTGGCCAGCTCGCCCGGAATCAGGTTGCGCAGCGACACATCGTTGACCAGGCCGATCAGCTGGATGTGGCCCGCCGCCTGTTCGGGGGTGGCCGCCATCGGCACGTCGTCGGTGATCACCACGATCTCCGCTTCCAGGTCGATACCGTACTCCTCGCTGACCACCTTGACCGCATCGCGCGGGCCGTAGAAGCCGGCGCTGGTGGCCTGGTACATCAGCGGATCGGTGTAGAAGCTTTCCGGCACCTCGGCGCCACGGGCGCGGCGCACGCGCTCGACGTGCGGCAGGTAGGCACTGCCGTCGACGAATTCATAGGCGCGCGGCATCGGCGCGGCCAGGGCCTGCGGGTCGAGGTCGAACACGCCGTCGGCATCGCCGGCATTGAGCGATTCGTACAGGGCGTTCAGGCGCGGCGCGATGTGGCTCCAGTCTTCCAGAGCCTGCTGCAGGGTGGCGGCAATGCCGGTGGCGCGCACGCCGTGGCGCAGGTCACGCGAGACGACGATCAGGGTGCCGTCGCGGCCGCCTTCCTTCAAAGAACCAAGCTTCATGGGTGGGTGTCCGGAGTCGTGGGCAAACAAGTTTCAAGTGTAATCAAATCTGCGGCGGCGCCAAGCTGCAGCGCGGCATCGGCCCACCCTACCGTAGTGGGGGGTTCGGCAGGGCTTGCAGCCCTGCACTTGCTCAATGCAACAGCAACGGCAACGTCAAAAGCGGCTCTGGCTTTCTGCTGGTTGGGCGGGGCGGTGTGGGCCGGCAGGACACGCCGTAAACCCGTCCATGGGGGCTCGATGGCGCCATCCATGGCGCCAACGGTCCTGCCCACCCACACCGCCCCACCCCCGACAGGTTCCCAATGACTGATCGAACATCCACATCATTCATCGTCGAGATCCGTCAGACACCGAAATTGATCGAATGAGATTCGACAGATCGCGGAAAACTGTCGAAGGCGGGGTGGGTCCGGTGACAGGGGCGTGAGCCGCATGGATGCGGCGACCGAGCTTACATGGACGTACTTGCAGCGCCCCCTGCCACCGGACCCACCCCGCCTCCCACAGGAACCCGGCCTTTGACGTTGCTTCAGCCTCTGCGGGTGCAGGGCGCAGCCCTGCAGAGAGAACCCCTACCTGAACAGGTCTTTTTGCGTGAAGTCTCAAACATCGTTTAGACTTGCGCGGTCTGCAGCGGCCGTCCGTTTCCCTCCGGGATCGCCGGCGATCAGGGTCCGCCCTCTTCGCCCGCCCCCACTCCGACGCCGTTCGTCACGCATTCCAGCCTGCGCTTCGTGCCGGCTGCACCCAATTCTCGCAGCGCGGTTCACGGGAACGCTCCGAGTCAGCCGATCAGTTTGATCTGCCCCCGTCTGTCCGTTCGGACAGGCGTTTCTTGTACTTGGAGCAAACTCAATGTCTTTTGAATCGCTGGGCCTGGCGCCCTTCCTGCTGCGTGCGCTTGCCGAGCAGGGCTACGAAAACCCGACCCCGATCCAGCAGCAGGCGATCCCGCTGGCACTGGCCGGTCGTGACCTGCTGGCCGGCGCACAGACCGGCACCGGCAAGACCGCCGCCTTCGGCCTGCCGCTGCTGCAGCACCTGGGCACCGCCTCGCAGGAAGTGCGCAGCGGCCCGCGCAAGCCGCGCGCGCTGATCCTGGCCCCGACCCGCGAACTGGCCACCCAGGTGCACGACAGCCTGCGCGGCTACAGCAAGTACCTGCGCATTCCCAGCGCCTGTATCTACGGCGGCGTCGGCATGGGCAACCAGCTGGACATCCTGCGCCGTGGCGTGGACCTGCTGGTGGCCTGCCCGGGCCGCCTGATCGACCACCTGGAGCGTCGCAGCATCGACCTGTCCGGCATTGAACTGCTGGTGCTGGACGAAGCCGACCGCATGCTCGACATGGGCTTCCTGCCGTCGATCAAGCGCATCCTGGCCAAGCTGCCGAAGCAGAACCGGCAGACCCTGCTGTTCTCGGCCACCTTCGAGGACAACATCCGCCAGCTGGCGCTGGAGTTCATGCGCAACCCGGAACAGATCCAGGTGACGCCGAAGAACACCGTGGCCGAAACCATCACCCACCGCGTGCACCCGGTCGATGCCGGTCGCAAGCGCGACCTGCTGCTGCACCTGCTGGCGCAGGACAGCCGCGAGCAGACCCTGGTGTTCGCCCGCACCAAGCACGGCAGCGACAAGCTGGCCTCGTTCCTGGAAAAGTCGGGCATCAAGACCGCGGCGATCCACGGCAACAAGAGCCAGGGGCAGCGCCTGCGTGCACTGGGTGACTTCAAGGCCGGCCGCGTGACCGTGCTGGTTGCGACCGATATCGCTGCGCGCGGCATCGACATCAACGAGCTGCCGAAGGTGATCAACTTCGACCTGCCGATGGTGGCCGAGGACTACGTGCACCGCATCGGCCGTACCGGCCGCAACGGCGCGACCGGCCAGGCGATTTCGCTGGTGGCACAGGATGAAGTGAAGCTGCTGCGTGCGATCGTGCGCCTGCTGGGCCGCGACATGGACATCCGCGATGTACCGGGCTTCGAGCTGCAGGTGCCGATCCGCTGGGGCAACAGTGCGCCGGGCAAGGCCGAGCACGATACCGGCGAGCGCGCACCGCGCAAGAGCCATGCGCGCCGTCCGCACGGTGATGCGCCGCGCCACGCGCACGCAGGCCCGAAGAAGGCCGGCGGTGGCCGCCGCGAAGGCGGTGGCAATGGCCAGCAGCGTGCAGGTGCCGGCCAGGGCCAGCGTCGTGGCGGTGGCGGCAATGGTGGCGGCCGTGGTCGTGGCCAGGGTGGCAACGGCGGCGGTCGCGCCGGCTGATTCCAGCTGACATGGAGGGTGCTTCCCGCTGCGCGGAGGCTATCGAGGGACGGCGCTGACGCGCCGTCCTTTTTTGTTGCGGGCTACCGGGTGATAAAGCACGCGGTGGCAGTACCGAGGGCGAATGGGCATGGGGGCAGCGCAGAACACGCTGTAAATACGTCCATGTAAGCTCAATGGCGCCATCCATGGCGCCAACGGTTCTGCGCTGCCCCCATGCCCATCCGCTTCAAGCATTGCCTGCGCCTTCTTCTCCCGCCGGGTAGCCGGGAGAAGAAAGATCAAATTCAAATTCAAAATCAAAAGCCGAAGCCGCAATTCCTGGCTTTGCGTCTGCCCTTGCTCCCGCCTTGGGGTTCGATGCGTCCGCGCCCGCAGGAAACTGTCGAGGGGAGGGCGGGCGGGCTGCGCAGGACCGTGAGGCGCATGGATGCGCCGATCGAGCTTACATGGACGTATTTACAGCGTGTCCTGTGCAGCCCGCCCGGCCTCCCCCACACGCGTCAACAAAGGCGCGCAAACCCTCAACCCCGCGCTTTACTCGGATTCACCAGATTCCCGAAGAAGATCGCGTTGATCAGCAGTCGGTCCGTTCCGTGCCAGTACTTGCGATGCGCCGGATCATCGGCGAACAGCACCACGTTGCCCTGCCCCTGCGCCGACACCAGCAGCCACGCACTACCCGCCACCCGCGTGCGGTTGCGCTCGGACAAGTAACCGTTCACCCGCGGCGGCGTGTCGATGCGCACCACCGTGGAAAACGGGTTCGCGCTCGGCTGCAGCGTCACTGTGTTCTCCTTGTTGATCGCCAGCTGCCGGCGCGGCACGCCGAACGCCAACGGATGGCTGGTATCCACATCGGCACTGAGGATGTTGCCGCTGATCCGCTCGATCGCGGCAATGTCGCGCTGATCGCCGAACGCACGGCGGCTTTCGTCAGCAGCGTCTTCTTCCTTGCCGAGCTTTTCGCCGTCGGCCAGCTTCTGCTCGATCGCCCACTTCGAGGCACTGCCATAGGTCACCAGTGAACCTCCGGCCTGCACCCAGCGCTTCAGTGCAGCCACCGCCGTGGCATCGACGCCCGTGTAGGTGCCACCGGACAGCACGATCGTGGTGTAGCGGTCCAGCGGTACCTTGCCCAGCTGCTGCGGATCCAGCTTGCTGGCCGGCAACTGCAGCTGCTGGTCGAGCAGGAACCACGCCGATCCGATTTCGGTGGCGGCCACGCCCTCGCCCATCACCAGTGCCACCGCAGGCTTGCGCAGCGCCTTGACGCCGTCACTGCCGAGGTCGATGCCTTCGCGGCTCCGGCCGCTGGACAGCGCGTGGACCTGTACGCCCGCCTCGCGCGCGGCCGATGTCACTGTCTCGAGCAGCGCCGCGCCCTGCAGCGACTGCCCGGCAACCGGAATGACCAGGCTGCCGGCGGCGAAGCTGACGTCACCCTGCGCGGTCGCGGTGGTGAACGGCTGAAATGCCGCGCGTGCATTCACGCCCTTGCCCTGCAGCGCGGCCAGCGCGCGCCCGGCGTTGTAGTCGCGCCAGTCGATGGCGTAGGCGAATCCGGCCTCGCCGCCCAGCACCGCGCCCTGCTCCACCGGCAGCGCGGCCACGCGTGCGCCGCCTTCGATACGGCCGCGGCTGCCCGCAAAGGCCACGCCGTAGGCCGGTGCGATTGCATAGCTGGTGCTGCCGTAGAACACATCACCCTTGATCGGCGGCGTCTCGGCAAAGATCGAATGCACCAGGCGGAACTGCGCCTGCTGCACCGGCACCACGTAGGCGCTGCCGGCATCGAAGCGCTGCCCATCGACAGTGACTGCACGGTCCAGTGCGCGCACCTCGATCCGGTGCAGCAGCAGCAGTTCCAGCAGGCGACGGGTCAGGGCCGGGTCATGCGCATCGCCGAACACGAAGCTTTTCACAGGCTGCTGCGCAGCCTGCTTCAGCGCGCTCTGGAAGAACTGCTTCTGCAGGTCGAACAGGCCGCTGCGCTCGGTCACCGCGCCACGCACCGTGCCCAGCCCGGTGGCGACCTGGTTGCGGATGGTGAAGGGGAAGGTCAGCAGGCCATTCACCGATTCCTGCACGCGGCCGCGCGAGCTGGCCTGCTCGACGGTAACGCCGACAGCGCCATGGAAGTCCGGATAGGTGGAACCGTACACCGGCGAGAAGTTGTCGAAATTCTCGCCGGTGTAGTACAGCGACCCCAGCGCATCCAGCGCCTGCGCGTGGTACTTGGCGAGGGTCTTGTTGAATTCATACGACGCCGCCGGAATCAGCGGGCTGTGCATGCTCTTCGGCGAGGGCTCGAAGTAGTAGGTGCTGTCCTTGCCCATTTCGTGGAAGTCGATCTGCACGTTCGGGTACCACTGGTGGAACACCTCCACCTTCGGCCGTGAGTCCTGCTGGGTGAGGGCCAGCCAGTCGCGGTTGAGATCGGTGAAGTAGTGGTTGGTACGACCCTGCGGGAAAGGCTCGACGTGTTCCTTGTCGGCGGGGTCGGCAGAAGCTGGGTCGGACGCCCAGGCGTTGTGCCAGTTGGCAGCACGGTCACGACCATCCGGATTCTGCGCTGGATCGAACAGCACCACCGCCTGCTGCAGCCATTGCTGGGTTTCTGCGCTGCGGTTGGCCACCAGGTAGTACGCCGTCAGCATCGCTGCCTCGGCACTGGAGGTCTCGTTGCCGTGGACGCTGTAGCCCAGCCACACCACCACCGGGCTGTCACCGGCGGCGCTGCGCGGCTGCGCCGGATCGGCCAGGGTCGCGTGCTGCTGGCGGATCTGTTCCAGCCGCGCATGATTACCTGCAGCGGTGACGGTGGCGATCAACAGCGGGCGGCCTTCATAGCTGCGGCCGATCTCGCGCACGCTGATCTTGTCCGAGCGTTTCGCCAGTTCCTGGAAGTACGCCACCAGCTGGTCGTGCCGGGTGTAACGGCTGCCGATCGGGTAGCCGAGGAACTGCTCCGGCGTCGGCACCGCTGCATCGAACGCCGCCGCGTTGGTGACCTGCGGAAAGAAGTACGCGCTCTGTGCCTGCGCCGGCTGCGGCGAGGACAGTGCGGTGGCGGCGGCAAGCAGCAACGGAAGAACGGCACGGCGATGCAAGGACACGGTGACTCCCCTGGAACACAACGGCAGACGATCGCGCGGCCGGTCCCCTCAGGTGACCGGCCGCGGCGGATGGATCAGAAGCGGTAATCGAAGCCCAGCGTGAAGTAGCGGCCACGCAGGTCGTACTGGCTGAAGTCGTACGGCGCGCGGATGCCCGGGAACGAGGCGTCGTACGGCGGCGTCTTGTCGGCCAGGTTCTGCACCTTGGCATACACGGTCAGCTTGTCGATGCCGGTGTAGGCCAGGTACAGGTCGTACTGGCTGTAGCTGCCGACGCGCTGCTGCACGGCTTTGGCGGCGGTGCTGGCCTCCTGGCGGTAGCTGCTGGTGTAGTACCAGGTCACGGCTGCGTTGAAATCACCGTACTTCCAGTCCAGCGTGGTGGTGGCCTTGTCCTTGGGCAGGGTCGCGCCCAGGTTGCTGCCGGCGTAGTCGACCAGCGGCCCACCGACCACGGTCGGGCGACGGTAGTCGCGCACGTGGGTGTAGGCCGAGGACACGGTGAAGTCACCCAGTGCCGCGGTCGGGATGCGCTGGCGCAGCTCGACATCGATGCCCGAGGTCTTCAGCTCGCTCAGGTTCTGGTAGCGGTTGTAGACCGCCTGCAGCTTGCCACGCTCATCGCGCTGCACGGCGCCGGCCACGTTGTCGTTGACCAGGGTCTGGGTGTTGTTGGTGCCGACCAGGTTGTCCAGCTGGATGCGGTAGTAGTCCACGCTCAGGTTGGTGTTGGCCCACGGCGACAGCACCACACCGAAGTTGACGCTCCTGGTGCGCTCCGGCTTCAGTTCGTTGTTGCCGACGGTGAAGAAGGTGGGGTTCTGGCGCGAGCCCGGCACGTCCGGATCACGCGGGTCGACCACGCTGCCGTAGGCGATGCTGGTGCTGTTGGAGTTTTCCGACAGCGACGGTGCACGGAAGCCCTTCGACGCCGACGCACGCACCAGCAGGACATCCAGCGGCTGCCAGCGCAGGCCGATCTTCGGCGAGAACGCATCGCCGAAATCATCGTAGTGATCAGCGCGCGCGGCGGCGGACAGCTCCAGCGTCGAGGCCAGCGGCACGTTCACTTCGGCGTAGGCGGCACTGACCTGGCGCTTGCCGTGTACTTCGGCAATGGCCGGGCGCACCTGCAGGCCGGCATCGATCTGCCACGGATTGTTGGAGTCGAGCTTTTCGCGGCGCCACTCGGCACCCGCAGCGAAGCCGATCTCGCCGGCCCAGGTATGGCCCAGGCTGCCGGAAATCTTCGCATCGATACCCTGCAGCTTGGATTCGGCCGGACGCAGCGTGGCGATGTTGATCGAATCACGCACCGACTGCGGCGTGGCCGCCGGGTTGAGCAGGTTGTAGCTGCCCGTGGCCAGCGCGTCGGCCAGCGCCCAGCGGTTGGCGAAGCCACCGGACACGCTCTCGCGCTCGCTGCTGCGTGCACCGAACGCGGCCACTTCCCAGTCCCACGACGCGGTGGTGCCACGCAGGCCGAACACGCCGCGGTAGGCGGTGGAACGGTTGGTCTTGATCGTGCCGCCCAGGTCGAAGAAGGTGTACTCGATCGGGATCGCGCGGCCGTACGGGTTGTACGGATTGTTGGCCGGCAGCAGCGACGACACCGGCTCGGCCAGGCCGCTGTTTGCGTTCAGTGCGAAGCGGCCGCTCTCCAGGGTGAAGAACGGGCTGCTGCCGAACCACGCGGCACTCTTGATCTGGCTGTACAGCACTTCGCCGAACGCTTCGACGTTGTCGTTCAGGCGGAAGGTACCGTTGGCGTAGGCCTGGTAGCGCTTGGTCGAGGGGATCAGCGTGGTGAACGGTGCTTGGTTGAAGCCGCAGGTGTCGCCGGCCAGGCCGTCGATCGGTGCGCTGGCCACGCGGGTGGTGCCGGTCGGGCAGTTACCGTTGGCATCGAGCATCGGCACCGAGACGCCGTTGACCAGGTAGCGCGCGCCCTTGGCCGACCAGCCGTTCCAGCGGCCACCCGGCTTGTCGGTGTAGATGCCGCTCCTGGTCAGGTTGCGCTCGTCCTGGTCCAGGCGCTCACGGTTGTACCCCTGCAGGCTGAAGAGGATGTTGTAGCCATCGGTGTCGAGATCACCGAGGCCGCCGACGAACTTCAGGTTCTGCTCGTGCAGGCCGCCCTGGTCGGCACCGCCGAAGCTGCCGCCGATCTCGGCGCCTTCGAAGTTCTGCCGGGTGATGATGTTGACCACGCCGGCCACGGCGTCGGAGCCGTACACCGCCGAGGCGCCGTCCTTGAGCACCTCAATGCGCTCGACCGCGACCAGCGGCAGCGCATTGAGATCGACGAAGGTGTCGGACAGGCCACCGGCCGGGAAGCCGTAGTTGGCCAAGCGACGGCCGTTGAGCAGCACCAGCGTGTTTTTCTGCGACAGGCCACGCAGGCCGATGCCGGCCGAGCCGGACGCCCAACCATTGTTGGTGGTTTCGTTGCTGGCGTTGCCGGTGTTGGCCGAGATCGAACGCAGCACATCGGCCACGGTGGCCTTGCCGGTCTGTTCCAGCTGCTGGCGGCCGATCACCTGCACCGGGTTGGAGGCCTCGGTATCGGTGCGCTTGATGTTGGAACCGGTGACGCGCACGGCGGCCAGGGTACTGGCTTCGCCACTGGCATCGGCGGAGGTTTCGGCGGCGGCGGACAAAGGCGCGGCCAGAGCGACGGCCAGGGCCGCCACGAGCAGGGTGTGCTTGGGCATGACGATGTGGGGGAGGTGGAAAGGGCGACGTAGTTCCGCAGTAGTCCATGCCTGGCCGGGATCCGGCCAATAACATCTCTTCATACGGATATAAGAGAAACTATCATCTCTTCATCCGGATGGAAAGAGTTACTTCACGAAAGCCCAACATCCGCTCAGGATGGCCGGCCACCTGCGGCGTACAATCGCGCCATGGAAATCTTCAAAGTCTTCATGCTCGAGGCGGCGCACCGCCTCCCCAACGTGCCGCCGGGGCACAAGTGCGCGCGCCTGCATGGCCACTCGTTCCGGGTGGAACTGAAGGTCGAGGGCGAGCCGGGGGCGCAGACCGGCTGGATCATGGATTTCGGCGACGTGAAGGCGGCCTTCCAGCCGATCTACGACCGCCTGGACCATCACTACCTCAATGACATCCCCGGCCTGGAGAACCCGACCAGCGAGAACCTGGCGGTGTGGATCTGGAACGAACTCAAGCCCAGCCTGCCGGCGCTGAGCGAGATCATCGTGCACGAAACCTGCACCTCCGGCTGTCGCTACCGCGGCCCGACGGCCTGATCAACCCATTGATCTGAAAGGTGTTTCAAAGGCGCCTTGGGCGCCTTTGTTATTTTTGTTGCATTGCCGCATCAACGGCGTATGCTGCAATGCATCAAGCCACTCCCTGATGCCCCATGGCCGCCGCCTTCAGCGATCGCTTCAGTGATGCCACCCGCCAGCTCGCCGCCGCAGCAACCCGCGCGAACCGGTTGGCCTTGGAGAACGCGGAAAGCATGTTCGGCGTGCAGCTGAAGGCGATGGAGCACAACCTGACCGCGACCGGCGGCTGGTTGGGTGAACTGGCCCGTAGTGACGACACGGCCGGGATGCTCAACAAGGGCGCACAGCTGTGGCAGGACAACCTGCAGCGGCTGGGCCAGGCCCAACAGGACGTGGTCGGTCTCGGCCTGCAGGCCGGCAAGGCCTGGTCCGAACTGGTGCAGGGCTACAACGAATCAACGGCGGACGCGAACAACCACTGACGCGACGCAACGCTCATTGCGTGGGTCCCTCCCCCCACGCAATCCGGACCCGGCAGATCCCTCCCTCTGCCGGGTCTTTTTTTGCCTGGCGTCTGCATTGAAGAGCGCTTCCTCGTCTGGATTCGCCGCGAACTGAAGGGCCCCGCCGGGACAGGCAGGGGCCTGGGCAAATGTCCCCCGGCGCCGGCCGTTGGCCGTCACCTTCTCCTTTACTTTGCCCAAACCCCTGCCCGCCCCGACGAGGCTCGGCGTGCGGTGAGGAAAGCGCAGCACGCGCGGCCGCCTTTCAAGGAAGCGCCGACAAACTCCGAACGCCGGGCGGATGCCCTTGCGTACGAAGTAAAGGGGGAGGTGACGGCCAACGGCCGGCGCCGGAGGACATTCGTACGCAAGGGCATCCGCCCGGCGCCACGCAGAATGAATCCGCCACACGCGTGTCTTCGTCCCGATTCCCCGCGAACTGACGGGCCCCGCCGAGACAAGCAGGGGCCTAGGCAAATGTCCCCCGGCGCCGGCCGTTGGCCGTCCCCTCCTCCTTTACTTTGCCCAACCCCCTGCCCGCCCCGACGAGGCTCGGCTTGCGGTGGGAAAGGAAAAGCGCAGCGCTCGCGGCGCCTTTCAACGAGGCGTCGACGAACTCCGAACGCAGGGCGTAGGCCCTTGCGTACGAAGTAAAGGGGGAGGTGACGGCCAACGGCCGGCGCCGGAGGACATTCGTACGCAAGGGCCTACGCCCTGCGCCACGCAGAACAAACCGCGAAGAAATCTCAACGCCCGCGATTGACGTGCCAGTGCTGGTGCCACGCCTGGAACATCAGCACGTTCCACAGGTGCGTGTGCCACTTGCGCTCACCCCGCAGAAACGCTTCCCAGATGCCGCGCACGCGTGCCGCATCGAAGCAGCCCTGGTTGCGCAGCAGCTGCGGGTCCAGCAACGCCTCCGCCCAGTCGCGCAGCGGGCCCGCCAACCAGCGCGCCATCGGCGGTCCGAAGCCGCGCTTGGGGCGATACACCAGCGGCTCGGGCAGGTAGCGCGCCAGCAGGTGCTTGAGGATCCGCTTGTGCTCCCCATCGTGGTACTTCAGGTGCTGCGGCAGGCGCCAGGCCAACCGCACCACCTCCATGTCCAGCAGCGGCGCCCGCGTCTCCACGCCCGCCGCCATGCCCGCGCGATCGACCTTGGCGAGAATGCCCTCGGCCAGGTCCATGCGGAAATCCAGCAGCTGGATGCGGGCCTCGGCCGGCAGCGCCGTGTCCTGCTGCTGGAAGATCGTCATCGGCTCGCGTGCACCCAGCACCACCTGCGCCGGCTGCCGCCAGCGCGTCACGCGCTGCAGGTAGTGACCTTCCACGTCGTTGGCGGCGACTTCCGCCACCAGTGCGCGCCAGCCGCCCAGGCGGCCGCGCTCGACATTCATGCGGTTGCCGCTGCGCCGCGCCAGATCACGCACCCAGTCCGGCAGGCCACCGCACAGGCGCGCATTGCGCAGCGCGCGGCCATAGCTGGGGTGGCCGAAGAACAGTTCATCGCCACCGTCGCCGGTGAGGGCCACCGGCTTGCGCGCGCCCAGCAGTTCACTGGCCAGCAGGGTCGGCAGCTGCGAGGCATCGGCGAACGGTTCGCACCAGACCTGCGGCAGCCGCTGCAGCAGATCCAGGCCCTGACGCGCATCCATGCGGTGCAGGTGGTGTTGCACGCCCAGATGCCGCGCGACCTGCGAGGCCCAATCGCTCTCGTCATGGCCGGGATCGTCGAAGCCAACCGTCCACGCTTCGATCGGAAGCGTCGACTGTGCCTGCATCATCGCCGTCACCAGCGAGGAATCGGTGCCGCCGGACAGGAACGCACCGCAGGCCAGCGGGGAATGCATGCGTGCGGCGATGGCCTTCTGCAACGCAGTTTCCAGCTGGTCGGTCGCCTGCTCCAGGCTCGGCGCCGGCAGCAGCGGTTCCTGCAGTGCGCTCTGCATCGCATCGCGTGCGCACCAGTAGCGTGAACCACCCTGTGCGGCCTGGCTGGAGCCGCCAGCCGCATGGTCATTCAGATCGATGCGCAGCATCGCGCCTGCCACCAGCTTGTGGATGCCACGGTAGATGGTGTGCGGTGCCGGCACGTAGTCATGGCGCAGCAGCAGGCTCAGCGCATCCTGGTCGATGCTCGGGGCGAAACCGGCAAAGGCCTGGAGTGCCTTCATTTCCGAGGCGAACAGGAACCGGCCCTGGTACCAGCCGTAGTACAGCGGCCGCTCGCCAACCGGGTCGCGGGCCAGCCACAGTTCGCGCGACTCGCGGTCCCATACGCTGAAACCGAACGCGCCCTCGATGCGGGAAAGCGCCCGTTCCACGCCCCATTCGATGATCGCCTGCAGCAGCAGCCGCGCATCGCTGCAGCTGCGTGGCAGATCGCGCAGCTGCGACTGCAGGTCGGCCCGGTTGTACAACCGGCCATCCAGGCACAGCACGTAACGGCCACAGTCCGAACTCAGGGGCTGCAACGGCGTATCGGTTGGCGCCCGGCAGTGGCCCAGCGCCAGGCCGGCCTCGGCGTCGGTCCAGTAGCCGATGCGCCCCCGGCCGCGCTGCTGCAGGGCGCGCAGCATTGGCGCCAGCTGCTGCAGCAGGTGTTCGTCCTCGGCGGGCGGCAGCCAGGCCCCGACCACGCCGCTCATCGGGCACCTCCGCAGCGGCAGCGGCGGGACGGGTTCAGCAGGCAGGCGGCGGCGGGCGACATGGGAGCGACACGCGGAGCGGAGGAGACTCCATGCTCGGCCCGCCCCCGGCCCTGCGTCAGTCGCATTGCTGTCAGCGATGGTCACCGTGCGTATCACGAAGGTAACGTTTTGTAACAGCATCAGGCTATGCTGGACGCCAAGTTGTTGC
The DNA here is from genome assembly GCF_059371335.1 of Stenotrophomonas sp. YJH_SMC_6. NCBI lineage: Bacteria > Pseudomonadati > Pseudomonadota > Gammaproteobacteria > Lysobacterales > Lysobacteraceae > Stenotrophomonas > Stenotrophomonas sp. YJH_SMC_6. The sequence goes on from NZ_JCAFUM010000005.1 coordinate 120,009, forward strand.
CAGGCCTGAGGCCCGGCCCGTGCGCCAGCAACCCCGGCTGAATGGCGCCCGCCCCCGGGACCCGGGCGGCCCGAAGGCTGGGATAGCATCGCCGCGCTCGTGCCGTGGCGGTACGTGTGCGTCCACGGAGGCCTTGAAAATGCTGGATATCGTACTGGTCGAAGACGATGCCCGCCTGGGTACGATGGTCAGCGACTATCTGCAGCGGCATGGCTACCAGGTGGCCCACGAGCGCAGCGGTGAGCGTGCGGTGGCCCGGATCCTGGCCGACAAGCCCGCCCTGGTCCTGCTCGATGTCGGCCTGCCCGACCAGGATGGTTTCGAAGTGTGTCGGCAGATCCGCCCCCACTATGACGGCATCATCTGCGTGCTGACCGCCCGCACCGACAACATCGACCAGGTGCTGGGACTGGAACTGGGCGCCGATGATTACATCGGCAAGCCGATCGAACCACGGGTGCTGCTGGCCCGCCTGCGCGCCCACCTGCGCCGCCACCGCCGGGTCGAACCACGCGACGGCAGCCTCCGCTTCGGCGAGCTGAGCATCGACCCGTCCACCCGCAACGTGCACCTGCAGGGCGCGCTGCTGGAGCTCACCACTGCCGAGTTCGACCTGCTGTTCCTGCTGGCCAGCAATGCCGGCCAGATCCTGGACCGCGATGCGCTGCTGCGCGGCCTGCGCGGGATCGCCTTCGACGGCCTGGACCGTTCGATCGATGCACGCATCTCGCGCCTGCGCCGCAAGCTGGGCGACAACCCTGAACAACCGGAGCGGATCAAGACCGTGCGTGGCCGCGGCTACCTGTTCAGCCGCTCGGCATGGGGATGAAGCGCACGCCCTCGGCGATGCGCGGCCACGCCTTCCACTTCCTGCGCTACGGCATCGGCTTCCTGGTCGCCCACCTGCTACTGATCGTGCTGGGCCTGTGGGCCTGGGATGCGCTGCTGGAAGACCGCACCGCAGCCGGACTGCTGGCCGAGATGCGCGGCACCCATGCCCTGCTGCAGCACCGCTTCGCCGAAACCCCGCGCGAGCAGTGGCCGACGCTGGCGCGCGAACTGGACGCCGACTTCGCCTATGCCCTGCGCATGGTGCCGTTGGCAGAGGCGATGAAGGCGCTGCCGGCCAGCCAGCGCCCCCCCTTCAGCAACGGCCGGGTGCAGATCGACCTGGAGCACATGCGCAGCCTGCAGCGGATCGGCGACAGCGACTACGCGGTGATGCTTGGGCCGTTGGACGAAGCGCTGCCTGACGAGGGCTGGCAGGACAGCGAAGTGTCAGGCGTGGCGATCCTGCTGCTGATCCTGATGGTGGCCGTGGCGCTGCCGATGTACGTGATGGTCTACCGCCTGTGGCGCGACGTCTCGCAGCTGGCCCAGGCCGCGCGGCAGATGCGCGACGGACAGCTGGACACGCGCGCCCCGCGCGCCGGCACTGCGCTGGTGCGGCCGCTGGCCAATGCCTTCAATCACATGGCCGAGCAGCTGCAGCAGTTGCTGGAAAGCCAGCGCGTGCTGGCCCAGGCAGTGGCGCACGAAGTCCGCACGCCGCTGGCGCGGATGCGTTTCGGCCTGGCCGACCTGGAGGACACCGCGCTGGACGAGATCCAGCGTGATGCCTTGGGCGGCCTGCGCACTGATGTCGATCGGCTGCAGCACCTCACCGATGCCGGCGTCGAGTACGCCGCGCTCGGCCGCTGCCATCAGCTGACCCGCCAGCGCCTGCAGCTGGCGGCACTGGTACGCGGCGTGGTGGCCCAGTTCGCACCGCTGCCGATGCCGGTACAGCAGGTGCTGTCGCCGGCGGGCCTGGTCAACGTCAACCGGCACATGCTGGAACTGGCACTGCGCAACCTGCTCGGCAATGCCCTGCGCTATGCGCGGCGGCAGATCCGTATCGCCAGCACGGTCAACGACGGCTGGCTGTGCCTGCAGGTGGAGGACGATGGCCCCGGCATCGCACCCGAACTGCGCGGCCAGGTGCTGCAACCCTATGTGCGGCTGGATCCGGGTAGCCCCGGTTTCGGCCTCGGACTGGCGCTGGTGCAGGTGGTGGCCGACAAGCATGGCGGCCAGGTCGAAGTAACCGATTCGGAGCTGGGTGGTGCCTGCATCCGACTGCACCTGCCGCTGGAAAGCGGCGCTGCCGTGGAGTGCGATGCGGCCTGCTAGGCCGCTGGTTCCGCACGCGGCAACGCAAACGCGAACAACGCGCCGCGCTCGCTGTCACGCAGTTCGATGCGACGGCCGTGCAACTGCACGATGCGCTGCACGATCAGCAGGCCCAACCCGCCGTTCTCTCCACGTCGCGCGCCCAGCGCGGCCGGTGCCTGGAACAGCTGCGTGCGCAGCGCAGGGGCAACACCAGGTCCATCATCGGCCACGCTCACCTCCACGCTGTCCGGCGTCGCGCGCAGGCACACCTCGATCCGCCCACCGTCGGGCGCATGCCGCAGCGCGTTGTCGAGCAGGTTGGTCAGCACCCGCTCGACCAGGCCCAGATCGGCGCGCACCAGCGGCAGGCCGGGCGGGAAGTCCGCGTGCAGGTACTGGTTGCGAGCCTGCGCCGCCAGCTCGAATTTCTGCAGCACGTCCTGCAGCAGCTCCGGCAATGCGAACACCTCCCACTCCAGGCGCACTTCGCCATGCTCCAGCCGCGCCAGCTCGAATAGCGCACGCGCCAGCCGGCCAACCTTGGCGCTCTGCGCCAGCGCGATACCGAGGTAGCGGCGGCGCTCGTCCGGCGACAGCGTGGCGTCCTTCAGCGCCAGCGTTTCCAGATAGCCATGCAGCGACGACAACGGCGTGCGCAGGTCGTGCGAGATGTTGGCGACCAGCTCGCGGCGCTGCAGGTCCTGCTGGCGCAGCTGCTGCCACTGCTCGCCCAGCCGCTGCGCCATCTGCGCGTGTGCGTGTTCGAGGATCACCAGCTCGTCGCGCTCACCGGGACGCAGCGGCTCCGGCGGCGGCAATGGCGTGGGTGCGTCGATGTCAAAGGCCTGGATGCGCCGGGTCAGCCGCCGCAGCGGGCGCGTCACCCAGTAGAAGGCCACCAGCCCGGCCAGCAGGCCCAGGCTGCCGACAAGCATCACCGACCACAGCGTGGTGTTCCACTGGCTGCCGGCGGCAAGGTCGTCGGACAGCATCTGACGGTGTTCGCCGACCAGCACCACGTACACATAACCGGCCTGGCGACCCTGCACGATCAGCGGCGCGGCACTGAACACCTTGCGGCCATCCGCGCTGCGCGGGTCATCGCCCAGGATCGGCAACGGTGCACCGGCCAGCAGCCGGCGCAGCGGTGCCACGTCCACCCGGTTGCGCACCAGATGACCTGTCGGCGCATCGTGGCCGAGGATGCGGCCCTGGTCGTCCAGCAGGTAGACCTCGACGCTGGGATTGACCGCCATCAATTGGCCGAACAGCGCGCGCACCGCGGCATCACGCATGCCGCTGGTGTCCATCAGTTCGCTGCGCTGGGCAATGTGCTCGGCCAGGCCCAGCGACAACCGCTGCACCACTTCCTGCTCGTGGCGGGTGTTGGCGCGCATCTGCAGCGCCAGCAGCGCCATGCAGCACATCAGCATCAGCGCAGCGATCACCGCCGCCAGCTTCTGCCACAGGTTCGGCTTGATCATGCCGCCGCCCCGGCCGGATCGACCAGCTTGTAGCCACGGCCCCACACCGTCAGCAGCCGCCGCGGGTTGGCCGGGTCCGGCTCGATCTTGCTGCGCAGGCGATTGATGTGGGTGTTGACCGTGTGCTCGTAGCCATCGTGCTGGTAGCCCCAGACCTGGTTGAGCAGTTCCATGCGCGCGAACACCTGGTCCGGATGACGGGCGAAGAACAGCAGCAGGTCGAACTCGCGCGGGGTCAACTCCAGTGCGTTGCCATCCACCGACGCGGTGCGCGCGACCGGGTCCAGCTGCAGACCACCCAGCTCGATCGCGCCGGCATCGATGCGCGCGCTCTGCGCCATCGCCTCGGCCCGGCGCAGCAGCGCACGCACGCGGGCCACCAGTTCCGGCATCGAGAAGGGCTTGGCCAGGTAATCATCCGCCCCCAGTTCCAGGCCGACGATGCGCTGCGTTTCGCTGCCACGCGCACTGATGATGATGATCGGCACATAGCGCGCCATCGCGCGTGCACGCTGGCACACCTGCAGGCCGTCCACGCCGGGCAGCATCACGTCCAGCACCAGCGCATCCCATGGCCCTTCCTGCTCCAGCAGGCGCAGGCCGGCATCGCCGCTGGCGGCATGGGCGACGTCGTAGCCCTCATCGCCCAGATGCATGCGCAGCAGGTCGGCGATGTGGGCATCGTCTTCAACGATCAGCACGCGTTTGGTGGACATCGGCAGCTCGGGGCCAGTGGGGAGGCTGGCTGCATTGTGGCGCGGGATGGACGCCGATACCTCACGAAAAATTGAATCCTGCGTGAGGATTCGTTGACCCGGGCGGGCGCAGCATGGCCCCGTCGCCCCTTCCCGGAGTCCGCCATGTCCCTTACCCGACGCCATCTGCTGGGCCTGGGCGGTGTTGCCACCGCCGCCGGCCTGCTCGGCCTGGGGGCCTGCAGCCGTGCCGCCCCGGCCGCCGCTGAAGCGCGCCCGTCGCGACAGTTCGAGGTCATGCGCAGCGATGCCGACTGGCGCCAGCGCCTGACCCCGGCGCAGTACGCAGTGCTGCGCCAGCAGGCGACCGAGCGCCCGTACAGCAGCCCGCTCAACAAGGAACACCGGCAGGGCACGTTTGCCTGCGCCGGCTGTGCGCTGCCGCTGTTCTCCTCCTCCACCAAGTTCGAGAGCGGCACCGGCTGGCCCAGCTTCTGGGCGCCGCTGCACAACGCCATCGGCGAAGACCGCGACGTCACCTTCGGCATGCTGCGGGTGGAGGTGCACTGCCGCCGCTGCGGTGGCCACCTCGGTCATGTGTTCAACGACGGGCCTCGCCCAACCGGACTTCGCTACTGCATGAACGGCGCAGCGATGGTGTTCGTTCCCGGTGCCGCTGAGGGCGGTACCGCCGATGGCTGGCGGGTGCCGGTCGGTTCTTCCCCTGCTTCCGGAGCCTGACGATGCTGCTGTTGCTGCTTGCCTACCTGGGGGGCGCGCTGACCCTGCTCAGTCCCTGCATCCTCCCGGTGCTGCCGTTCGTGTTCGCCCGTGCCGACCGCCCCTTCCTGCGCAGCACGCTGCCGCTGCTGCTGGGCATGGCACTCACCTTCACCGTGGTCGCCAGCCTGGCTGCGGTGGGCAGCCAATGGGTGGCACAGGCCAACCAGGTCGGACGCTGGATCGCCCTGCTGCTGATGGCGCTGTTCGCACTGGCATTGCTCTGGCCACGACTGGCCGACCACCTGCTGGCGCCGTTCCAGCGCGTGGGTGCCCGCTTGAGCGCGCGTGCCGATGCGGCCGACGCAGCGGGGCGTGGCGGCGCATGGACCTCGCTGCTGATCGGTATCGCCACCGGCCTGCTGTGGGCGCCGTGCGCCGGGCCGATCCTGGGCCTGGTGCTGACCGGTGCCGCGCTGCATGGCGCCAGCGTGGGTACCACTGCCCTGCTGCTGGCGTATGCGCTGGGCGCGATCACGGCGCTGGCCCTGGCCGTGTGGGTGGGCGGCCGCGTGTTCCGTGCGCTGCACGCGCGGCTTGGCCTCGGCGATGTGCTGCGCAAGGTGCTGGGCGTGGCCGCCTTGCTGGCGGTGGTGGCGATCGGCCTGGGCTGGGATACCGGCCTGCTGACCCGTCTTTCCACGGTCAGCACCGCGCGTATCGAGCAGGGCCTGCTGGATGCGGTACCCGGCGCGCAGCCGGCGGCTCCGCCGATGATGATGATGGCCGGTGCCAACGCCGCTGCCAATGCACCGCTGCCAGTGGAAGGCACCCTGCCCGCGCTGGATGGTGCCACCGGCTGGTTCAACAGCCCGCCGCTGACGGCCCGGCAGCTGCGCGGCAAGGTGGTGCTGGTCGATTTCTGGACGTACTCGTGCATCAACTGCCTGCGCGCGATGCCGTTCGTGCACGAATGGGAGCGCCGTTATCGCGACCACGGCCTGGTGGTGATCGGCGTGCACACCCCGGAGTTCGCCTTCGAGCGTGACCCGCGCAACGTCATGAAGGCGGTGCAGCAGCTGAAGGTCGAATACCCGGTGGCGCTGGACAACCAGTACACGATCTGGCGCGCGTTCAACAACCGCTACTGGCCGGCGCAGTACTTCGTCGATGCGCAGGGCAACATCCGCGGCCACCAGTTCGGCGAGGGCAACTATGCGCGCTCGGAACAGGTGATCCGTCGCTTGCTGACCGAGGCCGGCCAGACGAACCTGCCACCGCCGGCCGATCCGGCCGCCGCCGATCTGAAGGGCGTGGCTGCGCAGGCCGACATGGGCAATCTGCGCTCGCCGGAAACCTATCTGGGCCACGCCCGTGCCGAGCAGTTCGCCTCGCCCGGTGGGCAGCGCAGCGACACCGCGTTCGACTACACGTTGCCGGCCAGCCTGGCGTTGAACCAGTGGGGCCTGTCCGGACGCTGGACCGTTACCGACGAGGCTGCGCAGCTGCAGAAGGCCGGTGGCCGCATCGCCTTCCAGTTCCATGCGCGCGACCTGCACCTGGTGCTGGCACCGGGCCAGGAAGGAAAGCCGGTGCGCTTCCGCGTCCTGCTGGATGGCAAGCCATTGCCCGCCACCGATGCCGGCACTGATGTCGGCGCCGATGGCAGCGGCGTGGTCGACGAGCACCGCCTCTACCAGCTGGTGCGCCAACGCGGCACGGTCAGCCCGCACCGCTTCGAGATCGAATTCCTCGATGCGGGCGTGCAGGCCTATGCCTTCACCTTCGGTTGAACCGGGAGGACACGATGAAATTCTCCTTTGAACAGGGCATTGCCGCCGGCGTTGCCGGACTGGTGGCCACGGCACTCATCGCCGGCGTGCTGCTCGTTGACCATGGCGCCATCGCGGCACCGGTCGAAGCCAGCGCGCAGACCCAGGCACTCCCTGTACCCACGGGCGACGCTGCGTTCCGCGATGACGCCACCCACGCCAGCGTGGTGTTCGCCGGCGGTTGCTTCTGGGGCGTGCAGGGTGTGTTCCAGCATGTCAAAGGCGTGAGTAATGCGGTGTCCGGCTACATCGGTGGCAGCGCTGCCAATGCCCGCTATGAGCGGGTCAGCAGCGGTCAGACCGGTCATGCCGAAGCGGTGAAGGTCGACTACGACCCACGCCAGGTCAGCTATGGGCAGTTGATGCAGGTGTTCTTCTCGGTGGTGCACGACCCGACCCAGCTCAACCGCCAGGGGCCCGACCACGGCAGCCAGTACCGGTCGGCGATCTTCACTGATGACGCCCGCCAGCAGGCAGCCAGCCGCGCCTACATCGCCCAGCTTGGCCAGGCCGGCAGCTACCGCGCACCGATCGTCACCCAGCTGGTCAGCGGCCAGCGCTTCTACCCGGCCGAGAGCTACCACCAGAACTACATGACCAACTACCCGCAGGCCGCCTACATCCGCTACTACGACGCGCCGAAGCTGGCCGCGCTGGGCAGGCAGTTCCCGGCGTTGTACCGGCGCGATGCGGTGCTGGTGCCGATGCGCTGACGGCATTTCCGTGGGGCCGGCTGGCGCTCGGTGACGCTCCTGCCAATGCGGTAACGCCCCGGGTAGTGCCGGCCGCTGGCCGGCTCCTGCGGTTCCAGGGAATGCCGGCCAGCGGCCGGCACTACCAAAAAAAGACGCACGGCCATCCAGCCGTGCGCTTGGAAAGTACCGGCCGTGCCCCGATCAGGCCCGGCCGACAACGACATGCTAGGCTCGCCGTCATCATGGGTACAGCACCAGATGGCGGGAAACTCGATGGATACAGATGATCAGAGCGCAATGATCCCCCCCCGCTACCAACGGCTGTCCGACGAACTGGCCGAGGCCATTCACGGCGGTCGCCTTCCGGTTGGCAGCCGCCTGCCCTCGCTGCGGCAGATGGCGTCGCAGCGCCGGCTCAGCCTGAACACGGTGATTGCCGCCTACCGCCAGCTGGAAGACGCTGGTCTGGTCATTCCGCGGCCCAAGGCCGGCTTCGAGGTCGCGCCGCGGCTGTCGGTGCCGGAACGTTCGCTGCGCGACACACCGTCTGCGCCCACCGCGCCGCTGCAGCAGGTACTGATGGCCCGCGTGCTGGAAGCACAGCGCCGCCCCGGCGTGATCGACCTGGCCTTTGCCGGCCCGCGCGGTCGCCAGTTCTACCCCGGCGCGCAGCTGGCCAAGCACACGGCGCAGGTACTGCGCCATGGCCAGCAGACCGTGGAGACCTATGCACGCCCCAACGGCTCGCCACGGCTGCTGGCGCAGATCGTGCGCCGCGGCCCGCGCATGGGCCTGCATACCCACAGCGAACGCCTGCTGCTGACCCACGGTGCGATGGAAGGGCTGCAGCTGGCGCTACGCGCGGTCACCCAGCCCGGTGATGCGGTCGGCATCGAGGCGCCGTCCTACTTCAACCTCTACCCGTTGCTGGCCAACCTCGGCCTGCAGGCCATCGAACTGCCCACCCATCCGCAGCTCGGCCTGGATGTGGATGCGCTGGACGCGCTGCTGGAGCACACGCCGCTGGCCGCACTGGTGGTGATGCCGACCGTGCATAACCCGCTCGGCTGCACCATGCCGACCGCGGCCAAGCAACGCCTGGCCGAACTGGTCAACGCACGCCAGCTGCCGCTGATCGAAGATGCGGTGTATGCCGAGCTGCAGTTCTGCGAACCGCCGGCACCGCTCCTGAAGGCCTTCGATCGCGGTGGCTGGGTGATGGTGGTCGGCGGCTTTTCCAAGACGCTGGCGCCGGATTACCGCATCGGCTGGCTCGATGGCGGCCGCTTCGCCGAGCGCATCGCGCTGCTGAAATTCCAGTCCACCGGCGGCGAGCCGCAGCTGCTGGGCGACGCGGTGGCGGCCTATCTGGAAGCGGGCAGCTACGAGCACCACCTGCATCGCATGCGCCGGCTGTACCGCGAACAGGTCGGACGGCTGCGCCAGCTGGTGGCCGAACACTTCCCGGCCGGCACCCGCGCCACCGAACCGCAGGGTGGCTTCCTGCTGTGGCTGGAACTGCCCGGCGTGGACACGCGCGAGCTGTTCGAGCGTGCACTGCAGGAGGACATCGTGTTCATGCCCGGCCAGGTGTATTCACGCGGCGCGCGGTATCGCCATTGCCTGCGGCTGTCGTGCTGCCAGACGCTGGATGCACGCTTCATCGGCGCGGTGGAGCGGTTGGGTGCGATCGCGCGGGAGCTGGCGGCCGCAGCACGGTAGTGCCGGGCGCTGGCCGGCAACTGCACGCAGGTGGATACATCGAGGTTGCCGGCCAGCGGCCGGCACTACCCCAGGTCAATCGAGCAGATGCGTGCTCAACGCTTCGCCATCCGCTCCCGGCAGATGTGGCAGCCGCCCCCAGCACGGCATCGGCAGGCGCTGCTGCAGCGTTGCGATGTTCTCATCCTGGCGCTGCATCGCCGGGTCGATGTGGTTGCCGATCCAGCCCAGGCACTCCACGCCGCTGGCCTGCAACGACTGCGCGGTCAGACGCGCGTGGTTGACGCAGCCCAGCCGCATGCCCACCACCAGCAACACCGGCAACCGCAATGCGCGCACCAGGTCGAGCTGGTCGAGCGTGGCCGAGACCGGTGCCAGCCAACCGCCAACCCCCTCGACCACCACGACATCGGCCTGCGCGCGCAGCCGCTCGAACGCTGCCACGATCGGCGCCAGCTCCACCTGCACGCCATCCTCGGCAGCGGCCAGCTCCGGCGCCAGTGGCAGGCGCAGCGCATACGGGTTCAGATCGGCATAGTCCGGTACCGGGCAACTGGCCGCCTGCAGCGCCAATGCATCCTCGTTGCGCAGGCCCTGGCCCAGGTCTTCGCTGCCGCTGGCCACCGGCTTCATGCCGACCGCGCGCAGTCCGCGCCGGCGCAGTGCGTGCAGCAGTGCGGTGCTGACCGCGGTCTTGCCGATCTCGGTATCGGTGCCGGTGACGAACAGGGCGGGCGGCAGCGTGGCGGGCAACGGCATCGACGGGCTTCAACGGGGCAACAGAGCGTGCATTATCGCCGGCCCGGCGCGCTTGCTAGACTGCAGGCATGTTCGCCAATGCCTCGCTCACCGGCAGCAAGCCGGAACAATACGCCCAGCTGCTGGAACAGGCCCGTGGCCTGGTCTACGCTGAGTCCGACCGCATCGCCAACGCGGCCAACCTCTCGGCCCTGGTCTACCACGCCCTGCCCGACCTGAACTGGGTTGGCTTCTACCTGTACGACGGCAAGGAACTGGTGGTCGGCCCGTTCCAGGGCCTGCCGGCCTGCGTGCGCATCCCGCTGGACAAGGGCGTGTGCGGTGCCGCCGCCAGCCAGCGCGTGACCCAGCGCGTAGAGGACGTCGACGCCTTCCCCGGCCACATCGCCTGCGATTCGGCCTCGCGCTCGGAACTGGTGGTGCCGCTGCTGCGCGGCGATGAACTGATCGGCGTGTTCGACATCGACAGCCCGAAGGTGGGCCGCTTCGATGCCGACGATCAGGCTGGCCTGGAAGCCATCGCCCGCGTGTTCGTCGAGGCGCTGGGATGAGCGCACCGAAGCTGCGCAACATCGGCCCGAAAAGTGCGGCGTGGCTGCGCCAGGTCGGCCTGCGCAGCCGCGACGACCTGGTTGCGATCGGAGCCGTCGGCGCCTTCGTCAAGGTCAAGCGCGCCGGCTTCAAGCCCAGCCTGAACCTGCTGTACTCGCTGGAAGGCGCGTTGCTGGACTGCCATTGGCAGGAGCTGAGCGAGCCACAGCGTGAAGCACTGGTGCAGGATTACGAAGCACGCATCGCTGCGCATCCGCTGAAGGCAGCCGGCCCGGCGTCGGGCCCGGTGCATGAGCAGCGCTTCGATGCCGACGATGACGCTGAGGACAGCGTGCCCGAGGGCGCGGACGAGGATTGAGGCCTCCGCGTTCCTGGGGATGCCGGCCAGCGGCCGGCACAACCAGTGTGATGCAGGATCGGTAGCGCCGGGCCATGCCCGGCGAGTGCGCTCAGGGCTGCTGCAGCTCCAGCAATTCACCCACCAGCCCAATCTCACCGCGCTCCAGCCATACCCGCAGGCGCGTGCCGTGGTCGATACGCAGCGCCCAGCACAGCGACATGGGCAGGCCGCAGACCTGCGACAGCACCATGCGCAACGGGCCGCCATGGCTGACCACCAGCGTCGGCACCGGATCGTCATCATCGAGCAGGCGATCCAGCGCGCGCGCGATGCGCCGCTCGAAGTGGCCCCAGCTCTCGCCATTGGGCGGCGGGAACGCGTGCGGGTCGGCATGGAAGGCCGCCAGTGCATCCTCCGGCAGGTCGAACAGTGACCGCCCGTCCCAATCGCCGAAGTCCAGTTCTTCCCATTCCTCGTCCGCTTCCACGTCCAGCCCACGCGGCGTGGCCAGGGCCATCGCCGTATGCAGCGCGCGCAACCGCGGTGAACTGATCACCCGCTCCCAGCGTTGCCCGGCATAGGCCTCGACAAGCTCCTGTGGCAGGCCGGCCAGCTGCGGTGGGTCGCTGCGGCCATCAAGGAACTCATCACGGCCATTGCCGGCATGGCGGACCAGGTCGAGGATCATGCGCGCGTCCCGGACGGGCGACGCAGGTACAGCGGTAAACGGGCGGACATCGGCAACGGCACCACGGGATCGAGCAACCATTCTAAAGGCACAGCAAAGGCAGTCGCGCAGGCGCGACGCAACGGGACGGCCTGCGATGCCGTAGACTGCGCGCACTTCCAGGTGACCTGCGGCCATGGCCGGCAGGTTGAAACGGGAAGCCGGTGACGCGTGATTCCACGCCAGGCCGGCGCTGCCCCCGCAACGGTAAGCACGTCAGTTCCAGGCAACACCGCCACTGTGCCGCAGGCATGGGAAGGCGCCTGGACGGTGGCCTCGCGCCAGCCGGCGGCAAGCCCGGAGACCGGCCCGGAAGCCTCAGGTCGCGATGCGGTGGGCATGGCGCTGGATGACCGTGGCGTGCGCTGCGGCATCGGCGCACGCCTGCCTTCGCGGCTCCTCCCCTTCGCCACGCGGGCGTGCGTGGCACCCGGAGTCCCCCATGAAGCTGCAGTCCCGAATGCTGTCCCTGGCCGTGCTGGCCGCCCTGCCCGCGCTGGCCCAGGCCGCCAATGACACCACCGCGCTCGACCAGATCCTGGTCACTGCCACCCGCACCCCGATCGCCCTGCAGGACAGCATCGCGCCGGCGCAGGTGATCGACCGCGCCCAGATCGAATCCAGCCAGGCCACTTCGCTGCAGGAACTGCTGCGCGGTCGCGCCGGCATCAACCTGGCCAATGCCGGCGGCCTCGGCAAGCAGAGCTCGCTGTTCCTGCGCGGTACCAATTCCGGCCACACCGTAGTGCTGGTGGACGGCGTGCGCATCAACAGCGCCGACCTCGGCCTGGCCATGTACCAGGACCTGCCGCTGGCGCAGATCGAGCGCGTGGAAATCGTGCGCGGCCCGCAGTCGAGCCTGTACGGCGCCGACGCCATCGGTGGCGTGATCCAGATATTCACCCGCCGCAACCAGGGCGATTTCGCCCCGCACTTCCAGCTCGGCGGTGGCAGCAACGGCCTGCGTGAAGCCAGCGGTGGCATTGGCGGTGGTACCGAGCGCGGCTGGTTCGGTGCCGACATCGCCTACCAGCATTCCGATGGCATCGATGCCTGCCGCGGCTCGGCCACGCTGTTCACCGGCTGTTTCGCCGACGAGCCCGATCGCGACGGCTACCGCAACCTGTCCAAGAGCCTGCGCGGTGGCTACATCTTCAACGACCAGTGGAACGTGGAAGGCAGCGCATTGCGCGCCGACGGCAGGAACCATTACGACGGTTACTACAACTATTCAGAAACCCGCCAGCAGGTGCTGGCCGGCAAGGTGCGCTACACCCCGTCCGAGCGCCTGGCATTCACCGCCAACGTCGGCCGCAGTGACAACGAGTCGGACAACTTCGGCGACTTCGGTGCACGTGGCAGCGCACAGACCCACCGCGACAGCGCCTCCCTGCAGGGCGATTTCGGCGTGGCCGAGGGCCAGCTGCTGAGCGCAGGCGTGGACTGGAGCGAAGACAACCTGGATGGCAGCAGCGCGGGTTACCTGGTCGACAGCCGCCGCAACACCGGCGTATTCGTGCAGTACCAGGGCCGCTTCGGCCGCCACCAGCTGCAGGCCAGCGCACGCAACGACGACAACCAGCAGTTCGGCAACCACGCCACCGGCAGCGTTGGCTGGGCGATGGAGCTGGGCCACGGCCTGCGCCTCAACGCCAGCTATGGCACGGCGTTCAAGGCACCGACCTTCAGCGATCTGTACGACCCGTGGAGCGGCGTGCCGACGTTGAAGCCGGAGAAGTCCAAGAGCGCCAACCTCGGCGTTTCGCAGCAGGGCCAGGGCTGGCACTGGGGCCTGGACGTGTATGAAACCCGCATCGATGACCTGATCACCTACGATGCGGCAACCTTCAAGATGCAGCAGGTGGAGAAGGCCCGCATCCGCGGTGCCGAGCTGACCGGTGGCGTGCTGCTGGCCGGCTTCGACATCAACGCGCAGCTGAGCTACACCGACCCGCGCAACCGCACCGGCGGCAGCACCCAGTTCGACAACTGGCTGCCACGTCGTGCACAGCAGACCGCGCGCCTGGACCTCGATCGACGTTTCGGGGCCTTCCGCGCAGGCCTGACGGTTCAGGGAGCGGGCAAGCGCTATGACGATGCCGCCAACGCGGTGAAGGTGGGGGGTTACGGCACGCTGGATCTGCGCGCCGAGTACGCGCTGACGCCGTCGTGGTCGCTGCTGGCGCGTGCCGCCAATGTGTTCGACCGCAACTACGAGACCGTGGCGTGGTTCAACCAGCCCGGCCGCGAGTACCAGTTGAGCGTGCGTTATCAACCGAAGTGACCGCGACGGTCATGGTAGTGCCGGCCGCTGGCCGGCAACATCATGATCTTCGGCAGCGCATTCCGGGTTGCCGGCCAGCGGCCGGCACTACCCCTTGCGTCGACCCGGGGTTATCCGTTGCATCAGCCCTGCAACCCCGGCAACTCACGCAGGTCGTCGATCACCGCCACCGCATGCGCGGTGGCCAGGTCCAGGCCGCGCGGATAGCCGTAGCGCACCAGCGCGATCGGCATGCCGGCCTCTTCGGCGGCGCGGTAGTCGGTCAACGAATCACCCACCATCAGGCAGGACTCCACCGGCAGCCCGAAATGCGCGGCGATGTGCCGCAGTGGCTCGCCACTGGGCTTGCGCTGCGGCAGCGAATCCCCCCCCAGTACCAGCGCGAATGCATCACCGATACCCAGGTGCTGCAGCAGCGGCGGCACCAGTGCTTCAGGCTTGTTGGTACAGATCGCCAGTGGCACGTTGCGCGCACGCAGTTGCGCCAGCGCTTCGCCCACGCCATCGAACAGCCGCGGGCTGCGCAGCAGGCACTCACGGTAGTGCACCATGAACACCGGCATCACCTCGGCCAGGTCCACCTCGCGGCCGGCGGCCTGCACCGCCTGCTCGACCAGACGACGCACACCGTCACCGATCCAGCCCAGCACGGTGGCTTCCGGCACGCGCGCCACGCCGATGTCTTCCAGCGTGCGGTTCAGCGCTTCGGCAATATCGGCAGCGCTGTCGACCAGCGTGCCATCGAGGTCGAACACGACCAGCGGATACGGATACGGCAAGGGACTGCACCTGCATGACGTGGGGCCGTCCATTGTACGCCGCAGTATTTTGGGCAGGCCTGCCTCAACCGATCCGGCGCGCGCGCGTGGCCAGGAACGTGGGCAGGTAACGGTCGATCAGGAAGCGCGGCTGCGGCTGCCAGTCTTCCATGAAGCGATCGATGACGAAGCCGGCATCGAGCTGGCCACCGATCAGTTCGGTCAGGCTGTGGCCGAAGGTCAGCGCATCGCCCCGCGCCAGTTTCGCCTCGCGCTCGGCCGGTGGCAGGTCTTCCAGATCCGAATAGGGAATGGCGTACTGCGGTCGGATCAGGCCCTGTGCATCCAGCTGCGGATCGCGTGCACCGACGAACAGCACCGGGTTGTAGAAGCTGGCCATCAGCATGCCATCACGCGCCAGCACGCGGCGGCATTCGGTCCACACCGGCCGGACGTCGGGCACGTAAAGGTTGGAGATCGGGTGGAACACCACATCGAAGCTGTCGTTGGCGAAGGCGTGCAGATCGCGCATGTCGCCCTGCACCGTGCGCAGTTGCAGGCCATCACGCGCCGCCACCTGACGATCCTGCTCGAGCTGGCCATCGGACAGATCGAACACGGTCACCTCCGCCCCGGCCGCCGCCAGCACCGGGGCCTGCTGGCCACCGCCCGAGGCCAGGCAGAGGATGCGGCGGCCGCGCACATCCCCCAGCCAGTCCAGCGGCAGCGCGCGCGGGGTCAGGTGCACCTGCCAGCGGCCATCGCGCGCGGCGGCAATCGTTGAGCTTTCCACCGGGCGCGACCATTCGCGCACTTCGCTGGCCTGGCGGTCCCAGGCAGCACGGTTGTGGTCGATCAAGGCCTGTCCGTGGTTCATGTGTTCTCCTTGCCCGGTGGGCGCCAATCCAGATCCTGGAAGGCCGGGCTGGCGAAACACTCGGCCAGGAAGTCCAGGAATCGCCGCATGATAGCGGGCTGCTGGCGCCGTGATGCGTACACGGCATGAATGCCGAGTTCGTCCAGACTGAACTCGGGCAGCAGTTCGATCAGCTCGCCACTGCGCAGCAGTGGCGCCACCTGGTAGGTCGGCAGCATCGCGATGCCGGCGCCCGCACGCACCGCTTCCAGCAACAGCGACGCTTCGTTGGCGCTGATGTTGCCGCCCACAGCCACCGACAGCGAACGGCCATCGCGGTGCAGCTGCCACAGGCTCTTGCCCACGTAGTGATGGGTCAGGCAGTTGTGCCCGGCCAGGTGTTCCGGGGCGGTAGGCGTACCGCGCGCGTGCAGGTACGACGGCGTCGCGCACAGCACCGAGCGGCAGGTGGCCAACCGTCGTGCAATCAGGCTGGGATCGATCTGGCGGGCGATGCGCACCGCAAGGTCCACGCGCTCCTCCACCAGGTTCACGGTGCGGTCGACCAGCAGCAGTTCGATGCGCGCCGCCGGGTGGCGTGCGACAAAAGCGGCCACCGCCCGCGCCAGGTGGCTCTGCCCGAACGACACGCTGGCGGTCACCCGCAACGTGCCGTGCGGTTCGGGATCGTCGCTGGCCAGCTCACCGTGCAGTTCCTCGCCGATGGCCAGCATCTGCCGGAAGCGCCCCAGCGCCGCCTCGCCGGGGCCGGTCAGGCTGACCCGGCGCGTGGTCCGGTGCAGCAGGCGCGCGCCCAGCCAACCCTCGACCTCGGCCAGGTAGCGGGTGACCATCGCCCGTGACATGTCCAGCACCTCGGCGGCGGCGGTGAGGCTGCCGCGCTCGGCCACCTCGACGAACACGGTCATGGCGGTCAATCGGTCCATATGCTCGATCCATGCAACAAACAAGCGCGTTATACGCTGTTTTTCGAGCGACTGCAGCGGCCTAGAGTGGCGCCATTCCCACCCCATACCACCCCACGGAGTCCTGCCATGAAGATCGCCCTCGTTGGTTCCACCGGCAACATCGGCCGCCAGATCGCCCGCCACGCGCTGGCCAACGGCCACGAACTCACCGTCATCGTGCGCAGCGCGCAGGATCTTCCGGCCGAACTGGCCGGTGCCCATCCGGTGATCGCCTCGCTGGATGACCAGGATGCCCTGGTCGCCGCCATCGCCGGCCACAACGTGCTGGCCAGCGCCTATGGCCCGCGTCCGGGCGATGACATCGGCCGCGTCGGCGACGTGGCTGCACAGCTGGCCGCCGCCGCGCGCAAGGCCGGTGTACCGCGCCTGGTGGTGGTCGGTGGCGCCGGCAGCCTGGAAGTCGCGCCGGGCGTGCAGCTGGTCGATACCCCCAACTTCCCGGAGGCCTACAAGCCGTACGCGCTGGCCCATCTTGAAGCCTTCAATCGCCTGCAGGCGGTGGACGACCTGGACTGGACCTTCTTCTCGCCGGCCGCCGAAATCGGCCCGGGCGAAGAGCGCGGCCAGTACCGCGTGCAGCCCAAGGCCTTCCTCGCTGATGCCAGCGGCCACAGCCGCATCAGCTACGCCGACTACGGCGCCGCGTTCGTCGCCGAGCTGGAAGCGCAGCAGTACCCGAAGCAGATCATCACCGCGGCGTACTGATCGACGCGCGTGCCCTGTAGAGCCGAAGGCAACGGCAGGAGCCGTTGCCAACGTCACTTGCGACGGCCCGCAGGGGCCCGGGCAAGGACGCCCGGCATAGCCCACGTTCGGCTCCCCATTCGACACAAGGAATTTCCAATGCGCACCGCTGCCCTGCTGCTTCCCCTCGCCCTGGCCGCCAGCTTCACCAGTGCGCCGCTGCTGGCCGCACCGGCCACCGCGGCGCCCGCGGCAGCGACAAAATCCCAGCTGCACCTGCAGACCTTCCATCCCGGTCCGCAGGCGATGTTCTCGGTGTCCTCGGTGCTGATCGAAGGCCGCCGCGATGCGATCCTGGTCAACGCGCAGTTCGGCGCCAGCGATGCGCGCAAGCTGGTCGAGCTGATCCGCGCCAGCGGCAAGCAGCTGACAACGATCTACATCAGCCACGGTGATCCGGACTACTACTTCGGCCTGGCTACCCTGCAGGACGCGTTCCCGCAGGCACGCATCGTCGCCACTGCGCAGACCGTTGCCCACATCCAGCAGACCCAGGCCGGCAAGCTGGCCTACTGGGGGCCGAAGATGGGTGCCGATGTGCCGTCGCGCATCGTGGTGCCGCAGGTGCTGGATGGCGATGCCCTGCAGCTGGAAGGCCAGCGCCTGCCGCTGATCGGCCTGGATGGCCCGACCCCGGACCGCACGGTGCTGTGGGTGCCGTCGCTGCGCACGATCGTCGGCGGCATTCCGGTGGTGGCCGGTGAACACGTGTGGATGGCCGACACGCAGACGCCGAAGTCGCATGCCGACTGGCTGCAGACCCTGCAGCGGTTGCAGGCGCTGAAGCCGAAGGTGGTGGTGCCGGGGCATTACGCGCCGGGTGCCGCACTGGATGCCAGTGCGCTGGTGTTCACGGCGGACTACATCCGCGCGTTCGATGCCGAGACGGCAAAGGCCAAGGACAGTGCGGCGCTGGTGAAGGCGATGCAGGCGCGCTATCCAAAGCTGGCGGGCGTGGCGTCGCTGGAGCTGAGTGCGAAGGTGGCCAAGGGCGAGATGCAGTGGCCGTGAGGTAGGGAGTTTTCTTTTTGCAGGGCTGCGCCCTGCACCCGCTCAATGCAACGGCAACAGCCGAAGCAACGGCAGAAGCTGGTTTCCTGAGGGTGGGCGGGGTGGGTCCGGTTGCGGGGGACGCTGCAAGTACGTCCATGTAAGCTCGATCGCGGCTTGCTCGTGTGCGCTGTCCTGCGCACACGGCAAGACCGGGGTTGGGCGTCCTGCCCAACCCGCCCGAGGCATGCCTCGGGCCCATGCGGCTCACGCCCCCGCAACCGGACCCACCCCGCCTTCGACAGTTTCCCGCTATCTGTCGGAACCTGCTGCTGATGGTGGGTGCCGACCGTTGGTCGGCACGGCAATGATCAGTGCTCGAACAGTTCCCCCTGCACCACCGGCTCCTTTTCGCGGAAGCCACCCAGCCCGACGCCGACCAGGCGGTAGCGCGTCTCGGCCGGCAGATCGACGCGGGCGCGCAGGGCCAGCGCGATGTCGCGCAGCTCTTCCATCGATTCCGGCGGGCGCTCCGGGGTGAAGCTGCGGGTGAGGATGCGGAACTGCGCGGTCTTCAGTTTCAGCACCACGGTGTGGCCGATGCGCTCGGTCTTGCGCGTGGCGTTCCAGGTCTTCCCGGCCAGCTGCACGATCGCCTCGGTCAGGTCTTCCAGCAGCAGGTCTTCGGCGAAGGTGTCCTCCGAGGAGATCGACTGCACCTGCTGGTCCGGTTCCACCGGCCGCTCGTCGATGCCACGTGCGCGGTTGTACAGGCTGCGGCCGAAGCTGCCGAATGCCTCTTCCAGATCGATCAAGGCCCACTGCCGCAGGTCGCCGCAGGTGGCGATGCCGCGCGCGGCCAGCTTGCCTTCCATGACCTTGCCGACGCCGGGCACGCGGTTCACCGGCAGCGGCGCCAGGAACGCATCCACGCGCTGCGGTGGAATCACGAACTGGCCGTCGGGCTTGCGCCAGTCCGAGGCGATCTTGGCCAGGAACTTGTTCGGCGCGATCCCGGCTGAAGCAGTCAGGTTCGTTTCCTCGCGGATCTGCGCGCGGATGGTGCGGGCGATGTCGGTGGCCAGTTCGATGCCACTCTTCGGCTCGGTCACGTCCAGGTAGGCCTCGTCCAGCGACAACGGCTCGACCAGGTCGGTATGGCGCAGGAAGATCGCGCGTACCTGCTGTGACACCGCCTTGTAACGCGCGAAGTCCGGCGGCACGAAGATCGCGTCCGGGCACAGGCGCTCGGCACGCACGGCGGGCATCGCCGAACGCACGCCGAACACGCGCGCCTCGTAGGACGCCGCACACACCACCGAGCGGGCGCCACGCCATGCCACGACCACCGGCTTGCCGCGCAGTGACGGATCGTCGCGCTGCTCCACCGACGCGTAGAACGCGTCCATGTCAACGTGGATGATCTTGCGCAGTCGGGTCATGTCAGGTGGGAAAGGCGGGGCCGGGCCGGGTGGGCCACACGCCGAAGTATGGTCGTTGCACATCAACAGGATGCGCGTATTCCCTTGAAAACACTACGGTTGCGTACGGTTGAAATGTTTGATCGGCGCAGTTTCCACGGGCATTCTCGGGCGCTTGTTTCCCTGTTCTTCGCTTCCAGGATTGTGCTTCATGACCCGTCTCCACGCGTTCAACCGCGAACAGCTGCTGGCCAGCGCACGCGGTGAACTGTTCGGCACCGCTGCCGGCCGTCTGCCCAACGACCCGATGCTGATGTTCGACCGCATCACCGACATCCGCGAGGACGGCGGACCGCATGGCAAAGGCATGGTACGCGCCGAACTGGATATCCGCCCGGACCTGTGGTTCTTCGGCTGCCATTTCATCGGCGACCCGGTGATGCCCGGCTGCCTGGGCCTGGACGCCATGTGGCAGCTGACCGGCTTCTTCCTGACCTGGCTGGGCGCCCCCGGCAAGGGCCGCGCGCTGGGCTGTGGCGAAGTGAAGTTCACCGGCCAGGTGCTGCCGGAAGCCAAGCTCGTGCGTTACGAGATCGACATCAGCCGCGTCATCAACCGCAAGCTGGTGATGGCCCAGTCGGACGCCCGCATGTACGTGGATGACCGCGAAATCTACAGCGCGCGCGACCTGCGCGTCGGCCTGTTCACCGAAACCGGGAGCTTCTGATGCGTCGCGTCGTCATCACCGGCATGGGCATCACGTCCTGCCTCGGCAATGATCTGGATACCGTTTCGGCCGCGCTGCGCGAAGGGCGCTCGGGCATCACCGCTCTGGCCGACCACGCCGAAGCGGGCCTGCGCAGCCAGGTCGGCGGTCGTGTCGACCTCGATCTGGAGGCGCTGATCGACCGCAAGCAGAAGCGCTTCATGAGCGATGCAGCGGCCTTCGCCTATCTGGCCATGCGCGATGCCATCGCCGATGCCGGGCTCAGCGTCGAGCAGGTCAGCAGCCTGCGCACCGGCCTGATCGCCGGTTCCGGTGGCGGCTCCAGCGAATGGCAGATCGGCGCGGTCGACCTGCTGCGCGAACGTGGCGTGCGCAAGGTCGGCCCGTACATGGTGCCGCGCACGATGTGCTCGACGGTCTCGGCCTGCCTGGCTACGGCCTACCAGATCAAGGGCGTCAGCTATTCGCTGTCGGCCGCCTGCGCGACCTCGGCGCACTGCATCGGCGCGGCCGCGGACATGATCCGCCATGGCGCGCAGGACATCATGTTCGCCGGTGGCGGTGAAGACCTGCACTGGTCGATGAGCGTGATGTTCGATGCGATGGGCGCGCTGTCGACCAGCTTCAACGAAACCCCGGCCAGCGCCTCGCGTCCGTACGACAAGGACCGCGACGGCTTCGTCATCGCCGGTGGTGGCGGCATGCTGGTGCTGGAGGACTACGACCACGCCGTTGCGCGCGGCGCGCACATCCACGCCGAACTGATCGGCTATGGCGTGACCTCCGACGGCGCCGACATGGTTGCTCCGTCCGGCGAAGGCGCGGTGCGCTGCATGAAGATGGCGCTGCAGGGCGTCGATCGCCCGCTGGACTACCTCAATACCCACGGCACCTCCACGCCGCTGGGCGACGTCACCGAGCTCAATGCGATCCGCGAAGTGTTCGGCGATGCGGTGCCGCCGCTGTCCTCGACCAAGGCGCTGTCCGGCCATTCGCTCGGTGCGGCCAGCGTGCACGAGGCGATCTACTGCCTGCTGATGATGCGCGATGGCTTCGTTGCCGGTTCGGCCAACATCGGCGAGCTGGACCCGAAGGTGGAGAGCTTCCCGATCCTGCGCGAAAGCCGCGAGCAGAAGCTGGATACGGTGATGTCCAACAGCTTCGGCTTCGGTGGCACCAACGCCGCGCTGGTGTTCGGGCGGGTGTGAGGGGGACAGGTGTGCCGACCAACGGTCGGCACCCACCAGGGCAGTAAAGAGTGCCAACCAAGGTTGGCACCCACCGGGGCATTGGGGTCTGCCGACCAACGGTCGGCACCTACCGGTTACCTCGGCAACAACGGCAGCAGGAGCGCGTGCGCGTCCACCAGCGATCCAACGATGCGGTGGCCCAGGGCACGCAACTCTTCATCCGGATGCACCAGGTCAGGCACCTGGATCACGGTCATGCCGGCCGCCAGCGCCGCACGCGTACCGGCCGGTGAGTCTTCCAGCGCCAGGCAGCGTTCCGGCGCCTGGCCCAGCCGCTGCGCGGCCAGCAGGTAGATATCCGGCGCCGGCTTCGGCCGCGCGACGTCACCACTGGTGATCACCGCATCGAAGTATGGCAGCAGGCCGGCCGCAGCCAGCTTGCGGTTGGCGCGCGGCTGCCGCGTGGTGGTTGCCACCGCACGCGGTACCGCATGCGCCTTCAGCAGTTGCAGCAGCTCCAGGATGCCCGGCCGCAACGGCAGGCCGGTCTGCGTGCGTGCTTCATACAGGTCGTGGCAGCGCGCGGCCATCGCCTCGATCACGCTGTCCTCGATGCCCTGCGCACGCAGCAGCGCGTGCGTGTCACGGTCACCGAGGCCGACCATGCGCAGGAACACCGCCTCGTCCAGGCCCAGTCCGAACTCGTCGGCGGCCTGGCTCCAGCAGGCCAGCGAAACCCGCTCGCTGTCGATCATCAGGCCGTCCATGTCGAAGATGACGGCGTCGGGGAGGAACGGCAGCGCAGCGATGGTGGTCATGGAGCGAACAGCGTATCCAGGTCGGTGGAGGTGAGCTGCCGCCATTGCCCTTCGTCCAGCCCCTGCAGGTCCAGCCCGCCGACGCGGCTGCGGTGCAGGGCCTGCACGTGGTTGCCGGTGGCGGCGAACATGCGGCGTACCTGATGGTAGCGGCCTTCGTGCAGCACCAGGCGCGCGCGGCGCGCATCCAGCACTTCCAGTTCAGCCGGCAGCAGGGGCGTCTTCTCGGACTCCAGCATCAGCGTACCGCTGGCGAACAACGCTACCTCGTCGCCGCGCAGGTCGTCGCTCAACTCGACCTCATAGACTTTCGGCAGCTTCGACTTCGGCGAGATGATCCGGTGCAGCAGGCCGCCATCGTCGGTCAGCAGCAGCAGGCCACTGGTGTCGCGGTCGAGGCGGCCCACCGTGGACAGCACCGGATCGCGATCGCGGAAGCGCGGCGGCAGCAGATCGTAGATCAGGCGGCCGGTGTCCTTGGTCGAGCAGGTGTAGCCGGCCGGCTTGTGCAGCGCGATCGACAGGCCCACCGGCGGGTCCAGCGGCTCGCCGTCGACACGGATCGCCTCGTGCGGCACCTGGTCGTCGGCATACAGCACCTCGCCGTCGGCGTCGGTGACGCGGCCTTCGCGGAACATCCACTGCACCTGCTTGCGGCTGCCATAGCCCAGGTTGGCGATGAGCTTGACCAGCTTCACTTGCCCTTCCCCTTCACCGCTTCCACCAGCTTGAAGCCATCACGCTCGGCGATCACGCTCACCGCGCCAAAGCTCTCGTTGAGCGTGTACTCGTAGGGCAGGTGGCGGTTGGCCACCACGTACAGGCGTCCGCCCGGGCGCAGCGCCTGCGCGGCCACGGCGATGAAGCGCTGGCCGATGTCCGGGCGATCGGCGCGCGACGGCGTGTGGAACGGCGGGTTGCTGATGATGACGTCGTAGCCCGGTTCGATACCCGCGGTGACGTCCTGCCACAGGAAGCGCAGCGGCAGCGGGCGCGGCGGCGGCGGCGGCGGCGGCGCCAGATTGAGTTCGGCCAGTGCCAGCGCGCGCTGCTCGGCTTCGTACAGGTCCAGCGCGGTGATCTTCGGGCAGCGTTCCAGCAGCTCGCGCGACAGGTAGCCGTAACCCGCGCCGAGGTCGGCGGCACGCCCGGCCAGGTCGGCAGGCAGGTGTTCGGCCAACAGCGCCGACGCCGGGTCGATGCGATCCCAGGCGAACACGCCCGGGCGGCTGAGGAAACGGCCGCCGACGATAGGCCGCACCGCATCCAGTGTCGACCAGCGCTTGGCCAGGTCGGCGTCGTGCTGGCCCTGCATCGGCGCGGTCCAGTACACGCGGCAGTGATTCTTGGTCAGGCTGCCGCCGAGGCCGGTCAGCTGCTTGAGGTCACCCTCGCCCGAGCGTGCGCCTTCGTTGTTGGACTGGCAGGCAACGATGCGGCCGCCGTCGGCGACCAGCGCCAGCGCGCGGGCGAACAGCGCGCGGGCTTCTTCACGCTGGCGCGGCGGCAGCACCAGCACCAGCGGGTAGCGGCCCTTGCCGGCCACATCATCCAGCTGGCCGCTGACGGTCCAGCCGGCGGCCTGCTGCAGCGGCTGCGCGAACGGGGCGAAGCTCTGCTCGCAATGCACCTCGCGGTTGCCGGCCACTTCGCGCAGCGGCCAGCCGTCGCGGGCCCGCAGGAAAGCCACGGGGCCTTCCGGCCAGCGCAGGGCGCCTTGGGAGAACGGCAGGAACAGGGTCTGCAGGGGGGCGTCGTCGCTGGAGGCCATCGGCGCGGGTACTTCAAGCGTGAGGGCCGTCCATTGTACCGGCTTGACCGGGTCGGCCCCGGCAGCCGCTTTGCGAAACCCGAACGGGGCCTTGATCTGCCAGCAACATTGGAACGTTCAGGGTAGAGGCTCCCCCGGAAACCCAGGAGAACCTGCATGCGAGCCTTGTTCGTCGGTGGCGTGGTCGACAACAGTGAAATGGACCTGGAAGGCAGCCATCCGCCCGTGCATTACCCCGAGGACACCGGCGGCGGCCACTCGCGCTACCGGCTGCACCAGGTCGGTCATGGTGCCGACGGCAGCGTGGCCTATGCGGTGTATGGCGCGCCGGACCTGGCCGATGACGAGGTGGCGAGGGTTGCGGAGGAGCGGGCGTATGCACGCCGGTTCGAGGCGACGCCGACTCTGTTCGAGCACTGAGCGCAGCAGCCACGCATGGCGTGGCTCTACTGCAACCTCTGGTAGATCCACGCCAAGCGGGGATGGGCCCGGCAGGTTGCCGTCAAACCCTCGGCGGCAACCTGCGGATGCTGGCGATTTCATCCAGCCACACATGGTGCTGCTGCACCGGCGTGTCGTAGTCATCCAGGCGCAGCTGGCCGTTGCTGCCTTCATCACCAGCGACGTTGCGGTATTGCTGCACGGTTGGCCTCACGGCCACCGTGCCGAGCAGGCGGCGGCCATCGTGCAGAATCAGTTCCACCTGCGTTTCGCCATCCAGCTGCGGCAGCAGGGCTTCCAGGCGCGCGATCTGCGCCGGATCGGTGTGGATACGTGGAGCTATACGGGACATCGGCGACCTCCTGATTGCAGGGTCGCCGATCGGCCGTGAATGTTCAGTGCAGCGCGCTGTCCGCGCGCGGCACCTGCACCTTGCGTACGGCAGCCACCAGCTGCGCCACCGAGTACGGCTTGGCGACATGCTCCTGGAAGCCCGACGCCAGCGCGCGGCGGCGGTCATCGGCACGCGCCAGTGCAGTCACCGCCACCGCAGGCAAGGTTGCCGCGTCCACGCCCATGTCCTCGCGCAGCGTGCGCACCAGCCCATAGCCATCCATGCCCGGCATGCCGATGTCGGTCAGCATCACGTGGTACTGCAGATGGCCGGTGTCGGCCAGCAGTGCCAGTGCCTCACCGGCCGAGCTGGCCGCCGACACGCTGGCGCCCTGCTCTTCCAGCATGCGCCGCAGGTACTCCAGCACCTCCGGCTGGTCTTCCACCGCCAGCACATGCATGCCCCGCAGCGGATACGGTTCGACGATCACCGGCTCCAGGATCGGCCCGCTGATGACTTCGCGCAGCGGCCGGCGCTCGGCATCCGGCAGGTGCTGGGGCAGGCGCACGGTGAACGTGGCGCCGTGGC
Source organism: Stenotrophomonas sp. YJH_SMC_6 (assembly GCF_059371335.1). NCBI lineage: Bacteria > Pseudomonadati > Pseudomonadota > Gammaproteobacteria > Lysobacterales > Lysobacteraceae > Stenotrophomonas > Stenotrophomonas sp. YJH_SMC_6. The sequence goes on from NZ_JCAFUM010000005.1 coordinate 145,600, forward strand.
CATGGCCTTCGCTGGCGGCGGCGACGGTGCCGCCGTGCAGTTCGACCAGCTGCTGCACGATCGCCAGGCCCAGGCCGAGGCCGCCATGGCGGCGCGTGGTGGTGCCATCGGCCTGGCGGAAGCGGCTGAACAGGTGGTTGAGAAACTCCGGTGCGATGCCATCGCCGGTATCGCGCACCGTAATCACCCAGTGGGTGCCGTCGGCCTGCAGCTGAACGTCGATGCGGCCCTCGGCCGGGGTGAACTTGATCGCATTCGAGAGCAGGTTCCAGAACACCTGCTGCAGGCGCGTGGCATCGCCCAATACCAGGCTGGGCTGCTCGGGCAGCTGCAGGTGCACGTCCAGCGCCTTGCCTTCGGCCACCAGTTCCTGCGCGCCGATGGCTTCGCCAAGCAGCGTGCGCAGGTCCAGCACTTCCACCTCCAGCTGTACCTTGCCCAGCAGCATGCTGCTGAGGTCGAGCATGTCCGAGATCAGCCGCTTCTGCGCACCGGCGCTGTTGGCGATCACGTTCAGGCCCTTGTACAGCGGGCTGGTGTTGTCCACGCGCTGCAGCAGCAGCTCGCTCCAACCGAGGATGGTGGTCAGCGGCGTGCGCAGCTCGTGCGACAGCGTGGCCAGGAACTCGTCCTTCAGCCGCGCCATGTTCTCGGCGGCGCTGCGCGCGGCGCGTTCGGACTGCAGCAGTTCCTCGCGTGCCAGTTCGATCTCGCGGCGCTCGGTCACGTCCGGGCTGCTGCCAGCCAGGCCGATGAAGCGGCCCATGCGCGAGAAGCGCGGGCGCGCGTTCATCTCCAGCCAGCGCCACTGGCCGTCGGCGCGCCGCGCACGTACCAGCGCATGCATCGAACGCTGCGCCTTCAATGCTTCCTGCAGCTCGTACTCGAATACGGACGCATCGTCTGGATGTACCAGGCCGCGCCAGACATCTTCCGGAACGCGCGTTTCGTCGCCACCGAAAAACTCGCTGAAGGCGCTGTTGACGAAGCGGGCGTGGCCGCGCTCGTCGAGCACCCATACCGGCATCGGCAGGCCATCGGCCAGTGCGCTGAAGCGGGCTTCGCTTTCGCCCAGCTCCACTTCCATCTGCTTGCGCGCGGTGATGTCGAAGAACAGGATGCCGACCTTGTCTTCGCCCGGACGACCAACGCGCACCGCATCAACCGCGAACGAGCGGCCCAGGGCGCGCGCTTCCATCTCGAACTGGGCGGGGCGACCACTGCGGGCCACTTCACCGTAGATGCGGAACCAGTCTTCCTCGTGGTTCGGTTCCAACGCACTCATGCGCTGACCGCGTGCGTCCTTCAGGCCGGTATGGCGCTCGAAGGCGTCGTTGACCTCGATGAAACGATAGTCCACCGCGCGGTCGCCTTCGAACAGCACCTGGATCACGCAGAAACCGGCGTTGATGCGCTCAAGCACGCCATGATGCAGGTCGGGTTCGGGCGCCGGCACCATCATCGGTGGGCGCTCCACTAGGGGCGGCAGTGTGGACAAGGGCGTCTGGACGGGCCGGATTGGAGACACAGCATGTTCCAGAGAGCGTATTCACAGCGTCAAGCGCCGTCAGTCAGGGTTGACGACGATGAATTGGCGGTAACCCCCCTTGCATACGACGCAGCCGGCCATTGCAGTGACCCGGCCACAGGATCACACTCGATCCGTGATCAACATCGTCCCCAGCGCGGGGACGCAGGAGACCGTCATGAAACGCGCACTCGTGATTGCCCTGCTGGCAGGCGCCCTGGTGGTGAGCGGCGCCAACGCTGCAGCGCGCAACGTAACCGGTACGGACGCGCCGCGTGCGTTGCAGGCCAATGGCCCGGTCAGCGTGAAATGGGAGGATCCGGCCACGTTCACCGAGATCCGCCAGAGCACCAACCGCTTCGAGGCCGAACGCGGTGACTGGGTACAGCAGCTGGCCCGCTACCTGCAGACCACCGCTGCCAAGCCGCTGCAGCCTGGGCAGACCCTCGATGTCACTCTGGTGGACATCAAGCGTGCCGGTGACTACGAGCCGTGGCACGGCCCGCGTGCGCGCAACATCCGCGTGATGCGTGATATCTACCCGCCCCGCATCACCCTGCAGTACACGTTGAAGGACGCTGACGGCCGTATTGTGAGCGAAGGCGACGCCCGCCTGAGCGACTCCGGCTACCTGCAGGGCAGTGGGTTGCTGACCAACAGCGATCCGCTGCGCTACGAGAAGCGCCTGATTGATGACTGGGTGAAGCGCCAGCTGGCCAGCCAGGCCACCGCTGCGCGCTAGGCCCCTCGGCAGGTGTCGACCTTGGTCGACACGCATTAGCCGACCAAGGTCGGCCGCTACCGGAGCCGCGCAGGGCGACCGCTGCGTGCCAGGCCCCCGGTAGGTGTCGACCCTGGTCGACACGCATTACAGGGCGCCGACCAAGGTCGGCCGCCACACCGAAGCCGAGCGTGGGCTCGGCGCTACACGTACACCTTCGCCACGCGCTTGACCGCGCACGGCAGCTGGTACGCGCTCACGCCGCAGCGCGGCGCCAGTTCCGCCAACGTCGGCGCACTGCCCCACAGTTCCACCACGCTGCCCACCGCGGCCTGCGGATGCGCCGTCAGGTCCACCGTCAGCATGTCCATCGACACGCGCCCGATCAGTGCGCCGGGCTGGCCATCGATCAATACCGGCGTGCCATTCGGGGCGAACTGCGGATAACCGTCGGCATAGCCCAGTGCAACCACACCCACGCGGGTGCGCGCCTTGGCCACGAAGCGCGCGCCATAACCCACCGGCTCACCCGCTTCGATCCAGCGTTCGGCGATCACCTTCGACTGCATCGTCATCACCGGGCGCAGGCGCTCGGTCAGCGTGGTGTCGTCCGGCAGCGGGTTCGCGCCATACAGCATCAGGCCCGGGCGCACCCAGTCGCTGCGCACGTCCGGCCAGCCCAGCAGCGCCGGCGAATTGCACACGCTGGTCTCGCCATGCAGGCCGTCGATGGCGCGCGCGAAGGTCGCCGCCTGTTCGTGGGTGCGTTCGCTGTCCAGCTCGTCGGCGCGCGCCAGGTGGGTCATCAGCACGATGCGCTCGACCTGCGGCAGCGCTGACAGGCGCGCGTGCGCCGCGCGGAAGCTGTCCACGTCCAGGCCGAGGCGATGCATGCCGCTGTCCAGCTTCAGCCACACCGTCAACGGGCGCGGGCTGTCGAAGGCGGCGACGGCCTCCAGCTGCCACGGTGAACCCACGGCGAACCAGAAATCATGCTCGGCCACCAGCGCCATGTCGCTGGGTTCGAAGATGCCTTCCAGCAGCAGGATCGGCGCACGGATGCCGGCCTGGCGCAGTTCCAGCGCCTCTTCGATGGTGGCCACGCCGAAGCCATCGGCCTCGCCTTCCAGCGCCTGCGCACAGCGCACCGCGCCATGCCCATAGGCATCGGCCTTGATGATCGCCAGGGCCTTGCCACCGCCCAGTTCACGGGCGAGCCGGTAATTGCTGCGCAGGGCGCCCAGATCGATCAGCGCGCGGGCAGGACGCATGTGCGGTTCTCTTGTTGCGGCGCGTGACCGTACTGGCCGTAGCGGAAAATATCCAGGCCTTCGGTGCTGATCTGCGGCTGGCGCGCGCTCATCAGGTCAGCCAGGTAGCGGCCCGAGCCGCAGGCCATGGTCCAGCCCAGGGTGCCGTGGCCGGTGTTGAGGTACAGGTTGCGGAACGGCGTGGCGCCGATCACCGGCGTACCGTCCGGCGTGGCCGGGCGCAGGCCGGTCCAGAACTGCGCGCGCGACAGGTCACCGCCCTTCGGGTAGAGGTCGCTGACCACCAGCTCCAGGGTTTCGCGGCGGCGCTGCGACAGCGACAGGTCGAAGCCGGCCACTTCGGCCATGCCGCCGACGCGGATGCGGTCGTCGAAGCGGGTGACCGCCACCTTGTAGCTCTCGTCGAGGATGGTCGAGGTCGGCGCCATCGCCGGGTCGGTGATCGGCAGGGTCAGCGAATAGCCCTTCAGCGGGTACACCGGCAGGCGCATGCCCAGCGGTGCGACCAGCGCCGGCGAATAGCTGCCGAGCGCGACCACGAAGCGGTCGGCGGTTTCCAGCTTGCCGTCGATGCGCACGCCGGTGATGCGGTCGCCATCGAACTCGAGGCCGGTGATGTCCTGGTCGAAGCGGAACTCGACACCAGCATCCACACACATCTGCGCCAGGCGACGGGTGAACAGCTGGCAGTCGCCGGTCTGGTCACGCGGAAGGCGCAGCGCACCGACCAGGCCATCGACATGGGCCAGGGCCGGTTCGGCCTGGATGATGCCGGCGCGGTCCAGTACCTCGTACGGCACGCCGTACTGGGCCAGGATCTCGATGTCCTGCGCCGAGGCATCCAGCTGCTGCTGGGTGCGGAACAGCTGGGTGGTGCCCAGGTCGCGGCCTTCGAATTCGATGCCGATCTGCGCGCGCAGCTCGTTCAGGCAGTCGCGGCTGTACTCGGACATGCGCACCATGCGCGCCTTGTTGATCGCATAACGCTCGTGGGTGCAGTTGCGCAGCATCTGCCACAGCCAGCGGTACTGGGCCAGGTCCATGCCCGGTTTGATCGCCAGCGGCGCGTGCTTCTCGAACAGCCAGCCAATGGCCTTCTTCGGCACGCCCGGGGCCGCCCACGGCGAGGTGTAGCCGAATGACAGCTGGCCGGCATTGGCGAAGCTGGTTTCCAGCGCTGGGCCGGGTTGGCGGTCGATGACCGTGACTTCAAACCCGGCCTGTCGCAGGTACCAGGCACTGGTGGTACCGATCACGCCGCTGCCGAGAACTAGGACTCGCATGAGACTTCTCCAACCCGATCATTCCCTGCACTGGAGCGCACAGGGACCATAATTGGGGAAGTATAGACAGCCATTCCCAGTTGATTTGCCTGTTTTGAAATCAACCGGCAGGATGTTCTCCTGCAATTCATTCCCCAAGGTTGACGACCATGGCCACCCGTACCCGCGAACTGGACAAGATCGACCGCAAGATCCTGCGCATCCTGCAGGCCGAGGGCCGTATTTCCTTCACCGAACTGGGCGAGCGGGTCGGCCTGTCGACCACGCCGTGCACGGAGCGCGTGCGCCGGTTGGAGCGCGAAGGGGTGATCACCGGCTACCACGCCCACCTCGACCCGGCCGCAGTGAAGGCCAGCCTGCTGGTGTTCGTGGAAATCAGCCTGGCCTACAAGTCCGGCGACATTTTCGAGGAGTTCCGGCGCGCGGCGCTGAAGCTGCCCAACGTGCTGGAGTGCCATCTGGTGTCGGGCGACTTCGATTACCTGCTGAAAGCGCGGATCAGCGAAATGGCCTCCTACCGCAAGCTGCTCGGCAGCACGTTACTGACACTGCCGCACGTGCGCGAGTCGAAAAGCTACATCGTGATGGAAGAAGTGAAGGAAACGCTGAGCTTGCCGATTCCGGATTGAGGCGTTCGCAGGATGGGGTCAGAGCCCGCTGCGCGGGATCCGACCCCTGGGTCCGTCAGCGCTGCTGCGGATGCTTCTGCGAGCGCTGTTCCTGCTGCTTGCCGCCCTTGTGCGGCTGCTGCGGGTCCATCTGCTGTTGCTGTTGCTGCTGCGGGTTGCGGCCCTGCGGTTCCTTGCCGGGATGACGGTTCTGCTGGTTTTTCATGATCGCGATCCAGTGGACAAAGGACATGCGGCGGCGAAATGCCGGCGCACGGCCACGTTGGTCCCGGAACGGTTAATCGCAGGCGAAAAAGCAGTGATCTGCAGCAGGTTGTTTTCGTGCGTTCAGCCCGCACAGCCCGCAGCCGCTGCCCACCTGGATTGGCATTGGAGGTCAGCGCTTGATCTGCTGGCCATCGCCGGCCGGCACGCTGTCGTAATAGCGGCCGGTGCGCGAGTCGAACACGCGGTTCGGGCCGGCCGGGCGCACCCCGGGAACGATGCGGCCATTGCGGTCATAGACCTTGTCGGCAGGCTTCGGGACCGGCGCCGGCGCGACCTGGGCCGGACCGGTGGACTTGATCGGCTGCGTCGGCTGTGGCGAGGGCAGTACCTGCGGCTGCGGGCGCGCGGCCTGTGGTGGCGGCACCACCGGCTGCGGTGCCACGGTGGTCGCACTACGGGTGGCGGTCGGGCTCGACGATGTCGGTACCTGGGCCTGCGCGACCAAGGGCAGCAGGGCCATCAACAGCAGGGAAAGGGTCGATTTCATGGCACGCTCCGGCGTGGTTCGCATTCACCATGCGCCAGCGCCTGTGTGCCGCCCATGAACGGCCATCACACTTGCAAGCGGGCGCCAGCACCCCCACGTTTTCCGGCACCCCCAGGCCATCGACCCCACGGAGCGCCGCCATGACCGCCTTCGATCTGACGCCCCCCACTGCCACCCAGACCGAGGCGCTGGTTGCCGGTCTCAGCAGCGAGGAACGCCGCGTGCTGCTGCAGCACGGCACCGAGGCGCCGTTCTGCGGGGTATTCCTCGACAACAAGCGCGAGGGCGTCTATTGCTGCCGCCTGTGCGCGCTGCCGCTGTTCCGCTCCAGCACCAAGTTCGATTCCGGTACTGGCTGGCCCAGCTTCTTCGCTCCGTTCGACCCAGCGCACGTGCGCGAGATCCGCGATACCAGCCACGGCATGGTCCGCACCGAGATCACCTGTGCGCGCTGCGGCAGCCACCTCGGCCACGTATTCCCGGACGGTCCGCCGCCCACCTACGAGCGTCACTGCCTGAATTCCGTCTCACTTTCATTCACTGGCAATGGTGAGCCGTGGCCCGATCCACTGCAGCGTGGCGGTGCCGAGGCCGGCATGGCGGGCTGAAATACCCGCTGACCGATTTCACAGAATTCCCTCTTCAGAAAACCGGGCGACGGGCCGACAAGGAGATATCCCCTCTCCTTGCGTCGCCCCATGCTCATCATCGTTGGATTCCTGGTCGTCATCATCAGCGTGATCGGGGGCTACCTCGGTGCCCACGGCCGCCTGGGTGCCCTCTGGCAGCCCTACGAGCTGGTCATCATCGGCGGCGCCGCGCTCGGCGCCTTCCTGGTCGGTACCCCGGCCAAGACCGTCAAGCAGACCCTGCAGGCCATGGTGGGCGTGTTCAAGGGCCCGCGCTACAAGCAGCAGGACTACATCGATGTGCTCAGCCTGCTCTATGAACTGCTCAACAAGGCGCGCCGCGAAGGCTTCATGGCACTGGAAGACCATGTCGAGCGCCCAGCCGAGAGCGCCTTGTTCGGCAACTACCCCAAGGTGCAGGCCGACCATCACCTGATCGACTTCATCACCGACTGCCTGCGCCTGATGATCGGCAGCAACATCGAGCCGCACGAGCTGGAACCGCTGCTGGAACTGGAGCTGGAAAAGCACCATGCCGAAGCCATGGCGCCGTCGCAGGTGCTGACCAAGGTCGCCGACGGACTGCCCGGTTTCGGCATCGTGGCGGCGGTGCTGGGCATCGTCATCACCATGGGCTCGATCGGCGGCGACATCGTCGAGGTCGGCGGCCACGTGGCCGGCGCGCTGGTCGGTACCTTCCTCGGCATCCTGCTGGGCTACGGCTTCGTCGGCCCGATGGCGGCCGCAATGGAGGCCCGCGCCGAGCAGGACAGCCGCATCTACGAATCGGTCAAGACCGCCCTGCTGGCCTGCCTGCGCGGCTACAACCCGAAGATCGCGCTGGAGTTTGCCCGCAAGACGCTGCCGTCGAACGTGCGCCCGGCCTTCTCCGATTTCGAGCAGCACCTGAAGACGGTCAAGTAAGCCATGGCCGAGAACAAGCCCACCGTCATCGTCCGCCGGGTCAAGAAGGCCGGCCACGCCGCCCACCACGGCGGCTCGTGGAAGGTGGCCTACGCCGACTTCGTGACCGCGATGATGGCGTTCTTCCTGGTGCTGTGGCTGATGGCCACCACCAACAAGAACGACCGTGCGGCCATTTCCGAGTACTTCCGCAACCCCAGCCCGCTGAGTGGGCAGAACGCCACGCCTGCACCCGGCATGGCCGGCCCGGGCGGCGCCAGTACTTCGATGATCAAGCTGGGCGGTGCCACCGACATCTCGCGCGGCAACAGCAACGATCCCTTCCAGAACCAGAAGGAGGCCGTGCCGCAGCCGGTGGACCAGCAGCAGCGCGACAAGCAGCAGCTGGAAGCGCTGATGAAGGAGCTGCAGGAGGCGATCAGCAGGAGCCAGGCGCTGGAGCCGTTCAAGGACCAGCTGCTGCTGGACCTGACCCCGGAAGGCCTGCGCATCCAGATCGTGGACAAGCAGAACCGGCCCATGTTCGACCTTGGCAGCGCCACGCTGAAGCCGTACACGCAGCAGATCCTGCACGAATTGGCCGAGTATCTGAACCATGTGCCGAACCGGATCAGCCTGACCGGCCACACCGACATCACCGCCTATTCGGCCGCACGCGGCTATGGCAACTGGGAACTGAGCGCCGATCGTGCCAACGCCGCACGGCGCGCACTGGTGGACGGCGGCCTGGAGGACAGCAAGATCACCCGTGTGGTCGGCCTGTCCTCGTCGGTGCTGTTCGACAAGACCGACCCGCAGAACCCGATCAACCGCCGCATCAGCATCGTGGTGATGACCAAGGCCGCCGAGGAGGCCGCCCTGGCCGGTGCCGGCCCGCAGGTGGGGCTGTCGGCGCCCACCGCCGACCCGGACGTGCAGGCCGCGCAGGGTGAGGCAAAGTAGACGGTGGGTGCGGACCTTGGTCCGCACATCCGGGAAAGCGTGCGGACCAAGGTCCGCACCCACCAGGGGCATCACCCGGCGCACCCGCTACAATGGCGGTCTTTCCGTTTCCAGGTGATTTCACCCCCATGTCCCAGAACTCCAAGGCCAAGCGCGACAAGCGCAAGAAGCAGCAGGCCAAGCGCCCGTTCCTCCGCCTGAATGCCCAGCAGCAGGTGCAGAACCATGCCGTGCTGACCAACGAAGACGGCCAGGTGGTAGCGGCCATCGGCCTGCAGGGCCGTGAGTGGCTGCTGGCCATCGGCGGCCAGACCATGGGCAACGCCGAAAACCCGGTGCCGATGCTGGCCATGCTCAAGCACCTGTCCAACGTGCAGGAAAAGGAAGGCCGCAAGGTCAACCTGGAGTACTCGGAACTGCTGCAGAAGCTGCTGGACACCCTGGCGGCCGAATCCGAGCAGACCGCCGACGAGTACCTGGACAAGCTGGTTGCCGAGTTCGAAGGCGTCGACGCTGCTGAAGGCGAGGAAGGCGAAGCCGCCGAGGGCGACGTGGCCGAAGAAGCCGCTGCCGAGGCCGCTCCGGCCGCTGACAGCGACGGCAAGCCGCAGGCCTGAACCGGCCGCGGCGGTGACGGTCTACGTCGATGACGCGGTGCATCCCTGGCGCGGACAGCGCTGGGCGCACCTGATGGCCGACACCCTGGCCGAGCTGCACGCGATGGCAGCGCAGCTCGGCATTCCCCCGCGGGCCTTCCAGAACAAGGCCAGCGGTGCCCACTACGATGTCACTTCCGAGCTGCGCGCACAGGCGATCGCGCTCGGTGCGCGGGCGATCTCACGGCACACCGACCGTGACCTTGTCAAAGCGGTGATTGCCAACGCCAGGGCGCAGTACCGGCCGTAGGCCACGTCGCGGGTTCGCCGCACACCAACCGGCACCGACCGGGTAGAGTCGACTGTCAGTCGACTATCGCGCGCAGCGCGGGGTTCTCGCGGCCGGATGGGAGAGCAGTCGACCAACAGTCGATTCTACCCCGCCGGGTCGTCTCCAGCGGATCAACCCATCAGGCCGCGCCCAGCAGAACGTCCCCGCCGGGTCGTGCCGGGCGGATCGGCCCATCGCTCAGAACGGGTCGCTGCCCAGCCGGATTTCCACGTTCAGCAGCGAGCACAGCGCCAGCATTGCGTCGTCGTCGCGGGTCAGCGCCATCACGCCGGTGAAGCCGTCGCTGCCGGCATCCACGCTCCACAGCGTGTAGTTGTGCTCGCGCAGGCGGTCGAAGGCGGTGGACATCAGCTGCACGCCGTCCAGGTCTTCGGCGAAGTCCTCGTCATCCAGGTCGCCGCCCCAGTCCAGCTGCAGGTTGAAGCGCGCCGACAGCTCGTTCACCGCCGACTGCAGCGATTCCAGGTCGTCGCGTTCCACCTCGAAACCGGACTGCCAGGCGATGGCCGTGAACAGTGCCGGCAGCCAGTCGCTGTCCGCTTCCAGCGGCTGCCCGTCCTCGGCCAGGTGCTCGCGCCAGCGGTTGAACTGCTGCAGGGCCAGTTCCTCGTCGCCCGGGTTGATCAGCACCAGCAGGTTCCAGACCCGTGCCTCGAAGCCATCTTCGTCGAAGTCGTGGATGTCTTCCTCGAAGTCGAAATAGTCGCTGTTGTCGGGCATGGCGGAACTTCCTCTGGGGCAGGCCGGCATTCTACGGTTTATCCTGTGCCGCTGAAGCCGGCCTTGGTGGCCGTCACTGTGAATGAAGCGATGAGCGATACCCCTCCCGACCACCTGGCGATCAACCCGGCCAGCCCCTTCCATGATGCGCAGGCGCTGGAGCGCGGCGTCGGCGTGCGTTTCAACGACGTCGAGCGTGACAACGTCGAGGAATACTCGGTCAGCGAAGGCTGGATCCGCGTGCAGGCCGGCAAGGCCCGCGACCGCCGCGGCAACCCGATGACCATCAAGGTCAAGGGCAAGGTCGAGGTGTATTTCCTGGACCAGAAGCCGGAATAAGCACGGCTCCCGGATCCTGGGGTCAGATCCCTTTCCTGCGGAAAGGGATCTGACCCCGATCAACGCGGACCGAGGTCCGCACCCACCCGGGGTACACGGTCATTCGCGCTTGCGCGATTCCAGCAGGTCCAGGTTGCGGATCAGGCGCCGCGAGATCTCATCGGAGATCACCCCGCGCCGGGTCAACCGGAACAGCTCCTCGCGCTCGGCATTGAGGCCGGCGCTGCGCAGCTGGCGGTAGCCCATTTCCATGCGCCGTACCTTCTCCGGGTCAACGTCGGGCCCATCACTGTCGCGCTCCAGGTGCCGCTGGTAGAGCAGGCTCACCCGCGAGGCGGCGTCGTTGTACAGCTGCACGTTCTCGGTGTTCTGGTTCATCACCAGCTGCTGGCGCATGCGCTCGACCCCGGCCAGCGCGGCCTTCGACGACAGCCGGCGTGCCAGGTCCTCTTCCTTGCGCTCGCCCGAGTCAGCCGGCAGCTGCAGGCCCTTCAGCAGCTGTGGCAGCGCGATGCTGGCGCCCAGCAGCGAGAACAGGATCACCGATGCGGCCAGGAAGATCACCAGGTCACGCGCCGGGAACGCACTGCCGTCGGGCAGGAACAACGGCAGGGTCAACACACCGGCCAGGGTGATCGCACCGCGCACGCCGGCCACCGAGGTCGCCACCACGATGCGCCAGTTCGGTGCCTCGCCCCGCTCCAGGCCGCGACGGCGCGCGCGCAGCAGGTTCCAGCGCAGCGACAACCACACCCACAACAGGCGCAGCACGACCAGTGCCAGATTGATCACCACCACATACACCAGCAGCCACCACGCACTCTGGTGGCCGGTCTCGTTCATGGTGGTGGTGGCGCGTTCGACGATGCCCGGCAGCTGCTCGCCCAGCAGCACGAACATGATGCCGTTGAAGCTGAACTGCAGCATGTTCCAGACCCCGGCGCGCTGCACGCGCATGCTGCCGGAGACGCGACCGGTCAGCTCGACATAGCTCATCGCGATACCGGCGGCGACCGCGGCGAGGATGCCCGAGGCATGGATCTCTTCGGCCAGCAGGTAGGCCGCGAACGGAATGAGCAGGTTGACCAGCATCGCCGCGCCGGGCTCTTCGCCGAAGCGGCGCCACAGCCAGCGCTGGAAGGTGGACACACCCAGCGTCACCGCCACGCCCACCGCCAATCCCGCTACCGCCACCCACACGAAGGTCAGCGAGGCCGTGGCCAGCGAGAAGGTGCCGGTCATCACCGCCGCCACCGCGAAGCGGAAGCAGACCAGGCCCGAGGCATCGTTCAGCAGCGACTCGCCTTCCAGGATGTGCATCAGGCGCTTGGGAATCGGCGCCTTCGAAGCAATCGCGCCCACCGCCACCGGGTCGGTCGGCGAGACGATGGCCGCCAGCGCGAAGCACACCGCCAGCGGCATCACCGGAATCAACCAGTGGATCAGGAAGCCGGCGCCGATGACGGTGAACACCACCAGGCCGAAGGCCAGTTCGAGGATCGCGCCCTTGTCGCGGAACAGGCCCTGCTTGGGAATGCGCCAGCCATCGAGGAACAGCAGCGGTGGCAGGAACAGCAGGAAGAACACTTCCGGCTCCAGCGCGTGGCCACGGTTGAACACCCCGGCAATGACCGCACCCAGGCCGATCTGCACCAGCGGCAGCGGCAACGAGAACGGCAGGACGCGAACCAGGTAGCCGCTGGCGACAACGGCCACCAGCATCGCCAGGACGACTTCAATGGTATGCATGCTTCTTCCAGGAAGCGGCGCGTGGGGAGGCTTGGAGGCCAGCGCCGGAAACCCGGAAAAAACTACCACATGCGGCCATGGCCGCGACGGCCGGGGCCGCCGCGCGTCAGCCCCGGCTCATGCCCCGTCGAAGCGGTACAGATCCATGGCAAGAAAGCCGGCATCGATGCCGGCATCGATGCGGCGTGCGCCGAAACCACCCTCGCCGGCCGCGCCCATTGCAAAGAACAGCGGCAGCAGGTGCTCGTCGGTCGGGTGCGCGCGTTCGGCGAACGGCGCCTGCCGGCGGTAATCCAGCAGGGCCTGGCGGTCATCAGCGGCCAGGCGCTGCTCCACCCATTCGATGAAGGGCCGCACGTACGGCGCTTCCTTGCCGTCCTGGTAGTCGCCCCAGTCGTGCAGGTTGTGGGTGATGCTGCCGGAGCCGACCAGCAGCACGCCCTGTTCGCGCAGCGGCGCCAGCGCACGGCCCAGCGCGAACTGATGCTCGGGGCCGAGCAGCGGCTGGATCGACACCGGCACCACCGGGATGTCCGCCTGAGGGCGCAACAGCCGCAGCGGTACCCACGCGCCGTGGTCGAGGCCACGCTGCGGGTCGATGGCCACTGGCAGGCCTGCGGCGGCGATGCGGCCGGCCACTTCTTCGGCCAGTGCCGGATCACCCGGTGCCGGGTACTGCAGTTCGAACAGCGCGCGCGGGAAGCCACCAAAATCGTGGATGGTCGGCGGCTGCGGATGCGCACCGACCAGGGGCTGCCGGCCCAGCCAGTGCGCCGAGGCCATCACGATGGCGCGTGGCGTCGGCAGATCGCGCGCCAGCTCGGCCAGGCGCACGCCAACCTGGCCCGGCTGCAGGGCAGTCATCGGCGAACCATGGGAGATGTACAGCGAAGGCAGGCGGGACATGGAATTCTCCAGTTGCAGGATCAGGCGGCGATCAGCGCGAACGCAGGGTCCACTTGCCATCGCCGAGCAGGAACAGCACCACCAGCGCCAGCGCCCAGAACGCCGGGTATTCCCAGCCGCCGCCAGCATTGGCGAAACCGAAGCCGTTGGCGCCGTGCACGGTGACGATGGTGCCCAGCAGCAGCGGCACGCCGACCAGGCCCACCCAGCGTGCGTAGATGCCCAGCAGCAGCGCGACGGTGATCACCAGTTCGACGCCGATGGTGAGGTAGCCGAGCACACCGGGCAGGCCCAGAGACTCGAAGAACGCCGCCGTACCGGCCGGGGTGAACACCAGCAGCTTGGTCAGTGCGTGGACCAGGAACAGCACGCCCAGAGCCAGGCGCAGCAGGGTGGCGCCATACGGCGCCAGCGGCGAAACAGGAGCGGTCGTGGTGTGCATGGCAAAGCACCTTGAAGGGAGTGGGCACAGGTTATTGCGCCTTCACTGGCCGATAAATACGATCGTTTGACCGTATTTATTTCACAAGGCGCAACAATGGACACCCTCGAGGCGATGCGCGTGTTCGTGGCGGTGGTCGAGCGCAACGGCTTCAGTGCCGCCGCCCAGGCCCTGGACATGTCCACCGCCGGCGTCACGCGCCAGGTCGCGGCGCTGGAAAAGCGCCTGTCCACCCGCCTGCTCCACCGCACCACGCGCCGGGTCAGCCCGACCAGTGCCGGCGCCGCCTACTACGCCCAGTGCGTGCGCCTGCTGGCCGAATTCGACGCGCTGGAAGCCAGTATCGGCGCGCAGGCGCTGGAGCCTTCGGGCACGCTGCGCATCAACGCACCGGTGAGCTGGGGCATTGCCCGCCTCGGCCCGCTGCTGGCCAGTTATCGCCAGCGCTTCCCGCAGGTGGAGCTGGACCTGGCGCTGTCCGACCGGCTGGTGGACATGGTCGAGGAAGGCTACGACGTGGCCATCCGCATCACCCGCGAGCCCGGTCCCACGCTGATCGCGCGCCGCCTGGGCGAATCGCGGGTGAGCCTGTGCGCCGCGCCGGCCTACCTGGCCGCACACGGCACCCCGCAGACCCCGCAGGAGCTGCAGGCACACGCATGCCTGAGCTACAGCTACTGGGCCGCAGGCAACAACTGGCCGCTGCAGGGGCCCGGCGGTGAAGTGAAGGTGGCGGTAAGCAGCCTGCTGCACGCCAACAACGGCGACGTGCTGCGCGAAGCGGCGATCGCCGGCATGGGCGTGATCCTGCAACCGGACTTCCTGCTGGAAGACGCACTGGCCGATGGCCGTCTGGTGCGCGTCCTGCCCGAGTGGGAGGCCGCGCCGATCGGCATCTTCGCGGTCTACACCAGCCGCAGCCACCTGGCACCGAAGGTGCGCAGCTTCATCGACCACCTGGTGGAGGCCGGGGTGTAGCCGAGCCTGGCGTTTGCGGTAGTGCCGGCCGCTGGCCGGCAATCAGACACCTCCCGGTCCTGGGCGAATGCCGGCCAGCGGCCGGCACTACCACTTAGGCGGCGACCTCATCCAGCGCGTCGATGATCCGTTCCAGCGGTGCCGGCCGTCCCAGCAGGTAGCCCTGCACCTGGTCACAGCCGTGCGCAGCCAGCCAGTCCAGCTGTCCCGGCGTCTCCACGCCTTCGGCGATGATGGTCAGGCCCATGCTGTGGCCCAGCGACAGCAGTGCGCGGCAGATCGAGGCGTTGCGTGGATTGGTTTCCACGTCCGCCACGAAGCTGCGGTCGATCTTCAGGATGTCCAGCGGCAGGTGCTGCAGGTAGGACATGCTGGAATAGCCGGTGCCGAAGTCATCCAGCGACACGCTGATGCCCTGCTCGTGCAGGCGCTGCATGGTCTGCATCGCCTGCCCCGGCTTGCGCATCAGGCTGCTCTCGGTCAGTTCCACATGCAGCGCACCCCGCGCCAACCCGAACTCCTGCTGGGCGCGGGTGAACTCGGCCACCAGGTCGCTGTTGAAGAACTGCACGGCCGAGACGTTGACCGCAATCGGCAGCTCGCCCCACCCGGCCTCGACCAACCGCCGCTGCGCCTTCGCTGCCGCTCGGATCACCCAGCGGCCAAGTGCCAGGATCAGCCCGGTGTCCTCGCACAGCTGGATGAACTCATTGGGCGGAATGAAGCTGCCATCAGCCTGCGGCCAGCGCAGCAATGCCTCCAATGCCGCCGGGCTGCCATCGCTGGCATGCCGGATCGGCTGGAAGTACAGCTGGAACTCGTTGTCGATGGCCGCATGGATGCGCCCGGCCAGGCGCAACCGGTCGGCCAGCCGCGTGGTCACCGCTGCGTCGAACCAGACCACCACGTTGCCCTCCGCACGCGCCGCGTGCGCCGCCTGCGCGGCCATGCCGATCACCTGTTCGGCGCTGTGGCCGTCACCGGCCACATGCACCGCCACGCCGATGCGCGGCTCGAACTGGTGCAGTGAATCCTTGCCGCGCATCGGCGCCGACACGATCTGCAGCAGGTCGTCCAGCACGCGCTGGGTATCGTGCTCCGAACCGATGGCGAACACGAAGTCCTCCGCCGGCTGGAACGCCAGCGTGCCGCAGCGTGCGCCCAACCCGCCCAAGCGGGTCGCCATCGACTGCAGCACGGCATCACCGATCTCACGGCCCAGCGTATCGGCCACCAGCTGCAGTCCGCGCAGTTGCACGAAGGCGATGGTATAGCCCTCGCCCTGCTCATCCAGCTGGTCGGTCAATGCACGCACGTTGAGCAGGCCGGTGGCCGGGTTGTGCCGTGCCTGGTAGGCCAGGTCGCGCTCGTAGGCCAGCCGTTCGCTCACATCCTCGGCCAGCACCAGGCACGCGGGCTGTCCGTCGAAATCGAGCTTGGACAGGTGTGCGCGCACCTCGAACACACTGCCGTCCTTGCGCCGGTGCAGGCGCACGGTTGCGTCGGGGGGATCGCCCACCTGCGCGCGCTGGATGGCACCACGCACCTCGTCCCAGCCTTCGCGCGGGCGGATGTCGAGGATGCTCATCGCCAGGAACTCTTCGCGGCTGTAGCCGTACTGCCGCACCGCCGCGTCATTGACCTCGATGAAGCGCAGCGTGTCCGGGTCGAACACCCAGAATGGCGCCGGGTTGCGGTCGAACAGCAGGCGGAAGCGGCGTTCCACTTCGCTCATCTGCTCGCGCGCCTGGTAGCGTTCGCTCAGGTCGGTCAACGCGCCGATCATGCGTCGTTCGCTGTCGGCCACCTCCACCCGCTGTCCGCGCGCGCCCACCCAGCGCACTTCACCACCGGGCAGCACCAGGCGGAACACCTGGTCGAGCACTGCGCCGCCGGCAAAGGCCTGGTCGAAAGCCTGCTGCAGGCGCGCGGCATCATCGCGATGCACGCGAGCGAAGAAGTCGGCTACCGGCAGCGCATCGGTCTGCACGCCGAAGATCTCGCGCGCCAGGGGGGACCAGCGCAGCAGCGCGGCGTCCTCATCCACGTACCACGTGCAGACACGCCCGACCTGATGGGCCAGACGCAGCTCGGCATGGCCCGCCTTCAGTTCCTCGGCCATCGCCTGCTGGCTGCGGGTACTGCGGCGCACCGCATACAGCAGCACCAGCAGCACTAGCAGCACTACGATGTAGGCCAGCACGATCGCCACCGATGCCTGCAGGTACGGCCACCAGGGTGCCAGCACGTCTTCATCGGCCAGGCCGATCTGCACCGCCAGCGGGCTGCGGTCGAGCGTACTGATGGTCGTGATGCGCGGCACACCATCGACCACGCCGGGCAGGCTGCCGAGCTCGACCACCGCCTGCTTGCCGAGCAGGTCACGCCGCGGCAGGTCGTAGCGGCGACCGACCGTGCCATGTGGATCGGGCACGCGCGCCAGCATGTAACCCTCGGCGTCGGTGATCGAGACCAGCCCGTTGGGACCAACATCCAGGCCGCCGGCGATGCGCTGCAGTTCACCACAGCGCAGCCGCGCCAACAGCCAGCGTTCACCGGCCATCGGCAGTGCCAGCGGCACCACCCAGTCGCCATCGCTGGCCCGCTGCGGCGGGCCGATGTACAGGGCACTGCCCTGCCCCCGGCGCAGCGGGTCGGTCCACAGCGGCAGCTGCAGGTCGCCGCGCCCGGCGGTCAGCGCGCGCCCGTGGCGGTCCAGCACCACGATGCTGTGCAGTTCAGCGTGGCGGCGCAGCACGCCACCGATGGCCGCCTCCAGCAGTGCCGGAGCCTGTGACGGCACGCTGCGGAACAACTCACCGGCATCGCCGGCGATGCCGGTCATCGCCCGCTCCAGATTGCGCAGTTCCAGCGCCAGCAGGCGCTCGCTCCCCACCGCCAGCGCCCGGCTCTGCCGCTGCGCCGCCTCCAGGCGGCGGTGATGGTCGTTGGCCAGCATGGTGGCCAATCCGGCCACCAGCAACAGGCCCAGCAGCACGCCGCCCCAGGTGATGGCGCGCAACGGACGGGCCAACGCCCGCTTCAACGCGGGCATCGGTCGATCTTCCTTGTGCAGTCGGCTGGCTTCATGCGCGAACGAATCCTCCACATCCCCGACCTCAACGGCCGGCGGACGCCATTCTTGACGCCTGACCCCGTCCTGCATGGCCACCTCCCCGTGTCCGCGCAGGGCTCCAGGGCCCAGCATGCACCACCCCGGTGACGGCGTGAAGATCGCTTCGGCGCGTTCAGCCAGATCCTGCACAGGACCGGCCAGCCACAGGGACGGCCAGCCGGGCTGCGGCGGATTAGACTTGGGGTTTTCCGCTGCAAGAGAAGTCCATGTCCAAGCTGCGCCGTCCCACCCTGGCACTGGCCATCGTTGCCAGCCTGTCCCTGGCTGCCTGCGACCGTCCGGCCGATCCGGCCGCTGGCACCGCCAAGCCCGCCGAGGCTGCACCCGCTGCCGCCAAGCCGATGCTGGGCAGCTTCGGCTTCGATGCCAGCGGCATGGACCGCAGCATCGCGGCCGGCGATGACTTCTTCGGCTTCGCCAACGGCACCTGGGTGAAGAACACCGAGATTCCGGCCGACCGTTCGCGCTTCGGCAGCTTCAACGTCATCGCTGAAAAGACCCTGGCCGACACCCGCGCCATCCTCGAGGGTGCGGCCGGCAATGCGCAGGCCAGCGGTGACGACAAGCTGATCGGCGACTACTACGCCGCCTACATGGACGAAGCCGGCATCGAGCAGCACGGCATCGCCCCGGTGCAGCCGCAGCTGAAGGCCATCGAGACCATCGCCGACAAGGCCGGCCTGGCACGTGCCCTCGGCGGCGAGATGCGCGCCGACGTCGACCTGCTCAATGCCACCAACTTCTACACCGACCGCCTGTTCGGCCTGTGGGTCTCGGTCGACATGCTGCAGCCGGACCGCACCGCGCCGTACCTCGTGCAGGGCGGCCTGGGCATGCCCGACCGCGACTTCTACCTGGGCGGCGGCCGCATGGCCGAACTGCGCAAGCAGTACCAGGGCTACATCGCGCAGATGCTGCAGCTGGCCGGCGTGGCCGACCCGGCCGGCAAGGCACAGCGCATCCTTGCGCTGGAGACGAAGATCGCGCAGGCGCATGCCACCCAGGAAGAAACCAACGACGTGACCAAGGGTGCCAATCCGTGGACCCAGGCCGATTTCAACGCCAAGGCACCGGGCATGGACTGGAACGCCTTCCTTGATGCGGCCGCGCTGGGCGAGCAGCAGGACTTCATCGTGTGGCAGCCCAAGGCCGTGGCCGGCCTGTCCAGGCTGGTCGCCACCGAACCGCTGGAGGTGTGGAAGGACTACCTGGCCTTCCACGCACTGGACCGTGCCGCCGCCTACCTGCCGAAGAAGTTCGCCGACGCCCGCTTCGCCTTCCATGGCACCGCGCTGAGCGGCACGCCGCAGCAGAGCGATCGCTGGAAGCGCGCCGTGGATGATGCCAACCATGCTGTCGGCGAGGCCATCGGCAAGCGCTATGTCGAGAAGCACTTCGACGCCAGGACCAAGGAGCGTGCGGACGAAATGGCGAAGAACATCATCGCCGCCTTCGCCAAGCGCATTGACGCACTGTCGTGGATGTCGCCGCAGACCAAGGCGCATGCCAAGGCCAAGGTCGCCGGCCTGACCGTGGGGATGGGCTACCCGGAGAAGTGGCGTGATTACACCGGCCTGGAGATCCGCCGCGATGACGCGCTCGGCAACGCACAGCGCGCCGAGCTGTTCGAATACCAGCGCAACATCGCCAAGCTGGGCAAGCCGGTCGACCACAGTGAGTGGGCGATGCTGCCGCAGACCATCAATGCGATGAACGTGCCGCTGGAAAATCGCCTGGTGTTCCCGGCCGCGATCCTGCAGCCGCCGTTCTTCGACGGTGCCGCCGACGACGCAGTGAACTATGGTGCGATCGGCGCGGTGATCGGCCATGAGATCAGCCATGGCTTCGACAATGCCGGCGCGCTGTTCGACGAGACCGGCAAGCTGCACAACTGGTGGACCGCCGAGGACCTGAAGCAGTTCAACGCCGCCGGTGATGCGCTGGCCGCGCAGTTCAGCAGCTACGAGCCGTTCCCGGGCGTGCATGTGAACGGCAAGCTGACCCTGGGCGAGAACATCGCCGACGTGGCCGGCCTGGGCACTGCCTACGATGCCTACCAGCTGTCGCTGCAGGGCAAGCCGGGCCAGACCCTGGAAGGCTTCACGCCGGACCAGCGCTTCTTCCTCGGCTTCGCCCAGGCGTGGCGCAGCAAGAGCCGCGAGCAGGCGCTGCGCAACTCGCTGCTGACCGATGTGCATGCACCAGGCCAGTTCCGCGCACTCACCGTGCGCAACATCGACGCCTGGTATCCGGCGTTCGAGGTGAAGGAAGGCCAGAAGCTGTACCTGGCCCCGGACAAGCGGGTCAAGGTGTGGTGATGTAACCGGAACGGGCGCCGCGAGGCGCCCGTTTCATTTCCCGGTAGCTGCCAACCTCGGTTGGCGAACGCCCCGCTCGGGTGGGTGCCGACGTTGGTCGGCACATGCCTCGCTCTGGTAGCTGCCAACCTTGGTTGGCAAATGCCCCGCTCGGGTGGATGCCGACGTTGGTCGGCATATCTACAGGTCTACAGGACTACAAGCCATCCACGCATGGCGTGGATCTACCGGCGCGTTGTGGCAATCACCAGCGTGGCGACCATGGCAAGCCCGGCCGCGACCCACAGATTCGCATGCAGGCCCACGCCATCCAGCAGCCGTCCACCGCCCCACGCGCCCATTGCGATGCCGATATTGAACACACCGACATACAGCGCGGTGGCGATCTCCACCGCGTGCGGCACTGCCTTCATCATCCAGCTCATCAGGCCGACCGACACGCCGCCATAGGCCAGGCCCCACAGCAACAGCACCACAATGCCGCCGGAGGGTGTGCCGCCCAGCCACAGGAACAACAACGGCGTCAGCAGCAGGCCGCAAGAGATCGCCAGCAGCATGCTGCGCGGGTGACGAGCGGCCAGTGGTCCGGCGATGAAGTTGCCCGCGATGCCCGCCATGCCATAGGCGAACAGCAGCGCGCCGATCCAAGCGGCATCCACGCCCGATCGCAGGGTAAGCAACGGGCGCACATAAGTGAACGCAATGAAGTGACCCGCTACCAGCAGCAGCGTCAGGCATAGGCCGCGCTGCAGGCCACGGTGGCCGAGCAGCTGCACGAACTGCGCCGGGCGCACCGACGCCACCACCGGCAACGCGGGAACCACCCACAGTTGCAGCAGCATCACCGCCGCACTGAACAGCGCCATCGCTGCGAACGCGAAGCGCCAGCCCAGGGCGTCGCCGATCAGTGCACCCAGCGGCACCCCCAGAACCGATGCTGCGGCCACGCCCCCGAAGATGATCGAGGTGGCCAGGCCGATGCGATGCGCCGGCACCAGGCGTGCTGCCAGCCCACCAGCGATGGCCCAGATCCCGCCCATGCAGAACCCCACCAGTACGCGCGCGGCCAGCAGCCAGCCGATGCCGGGTGCCAGCGCCGAAGCAACGTTGGCGACCAGCAGCAGCCCCAGCAGCACGCACAGGATGCGACGACGATCGATGCCACCGGCTGCGATCACCACCAGCGGTGCGAACACTGCCGCCAGCAGGGCCGGCAGCGAGATCATCAGGCCGGCGGTGCCGGTGGACGCGCCGAGATCTTCGGCGACAGGGGTCAGCAGGCCCACCGGCAGCATTTCGGTGGTGACCACCGAGAAGGTGGCGAGGCCAACCGCAGAAACCGCCCACCACGGATGGCGATGCACAGGCGCGGCATGCGCAGGCGATGAAGCGCTCACGGGATGATGCCTTCAGGGGAGGTGGATGCAGCAGATGGGCGCAAGGCACGTCGCGCGAGTACGGCCAACAGCAGCACGCCCCCGCCTGCCACCAGTGCAACGACAAAGCCGCTACGCACGCCCCCCGCATCGACGCTCTGCCCGGACAGCGCCGCGCCCAGCGCCACGCCGATGTTCAATCCGGCCAGCAGCCAGGTCATGCCCTCGGTCAGGCGCGATTCGGGCACGCGTTGTTCGACCAGCGACATCGCCACGATCATCGTCGGCGCGAAGAACACCCCGGCCAGCAGCACCGCCACGGCCAGCCCGGGCAGGCTGCCGACCCACGGCAGCGGCAGGGTGGTCATCGAGGTAGCTGCTGCACCGAGCAGCAACAGGCGCCGCAACGGCGCCTGCAGCTTCAGTGCCCCGAACAGCAGGCCCGCCGCGCAGCTGCCCAGCGCATAGGCCGACAGCACCACGCTGGCGGCAAGCGGCTGCCCCCGCTGTTCGGCGAAGGCCACGCTGGTGATGTCGACCGTACCGACAATCACGCCCATCGCCAGCATCAGCAATGCCAGCAGGCGGATCTCCGTGTGCCGCAGCAGCGAGCCCGAGGGAGTTGCACCTTCGTGCTGCTGCAGCGGCGGCTCGGTGCCCCGCTGCAGCACCAATGCGGCGACGCCGACCACCAGCAACAGGGCGGCCGCCAGTACGCCGGCCTGTGGCCATACCGCCACCGACAGCCCCACTGACAACGGTGGACCGACGATGAAGGTCACCTCATCGAACACGGTCTCCAGCGAATACGCGGTCTGCAGCTGCGGGCGACCGCGATGGATCGCAGTCCAGCGTGCGCGCACCATTGCGGACACGCTGGGCATGCATCCAGCCAGCATGGCGGCGACGAAAAGCGCCCAGTCTGGCGCAGCCAGCAGCGTGCACGCGAGCAGCAGCAACAACCCTGCCGCACTGGCCGCAGTAGCCCATGGCAGCACCCTGCCCTGCCCGCGCCGGTCGACCCAGCGCGATACCTGCGGTGACAGCAGCGCATAGGTCAGCACGAAGGTGGCAGACACCGCACCGGCCAAGGCATAGCTGCCGCGCAGCTGCGACAGCAATGTGATGATGCCGATGCCGGTCATCGGCAGCGGCAGGCGGGCCAGCAGGCCGGCCAGGGCGAGGCCGGCGGTGCCGGGGGCGGCGAACAGGTCGCGGTAGGGGGTGGCCATCGGGATCTCCAGGGCAGCGGCTTGCCTGGCGCTCCCGGCGCCACGACAATACATACAGAGCGTATGAATAAGAGCCTACATTCATACGCGTCGTATGTAAATAATCATGCACTGCGTATGTAAGGAGTTCCGGATGGTCCGTCGCACCCGCGCCGAGATGGAAGAAACCCGTGCCAGCCTGCTGGCCACCGCCCGCCGCGTGTTCAGCGAGCATGGCTATGCCGCCACCTCGATGGATGACCTGACCGCCCAGGCCGGCCTGACCCGGGGTGCGCTCTACCACCACTTCGGCGACAAGAAGGGCCTGCTGGCCGCGGTGGTCGCCCAGCTCGATGCCGAGACCGACCTGCGCCTGCAGGCGATCAGCGATGGCGCGGATGATGCCTGGGACGGTTTCGTACAGCGCTGCCGTGCCTATCTGGAGATGGCGCTGGAGCCGGAGATCCAGCGCATCGTGCTGCGTGACGCGCGCGCGGTGCTGGGTGGCGCCTCACCGGAATCGCAGCGCCACTGCGTCCACTCGATGCAGCGCCTGATCGAACAGTTGATCGCGCAGGGCGTAGCGATGCCGGCGGATGCGCAGGCGCTGGCATCGCTGATCTACGGCAGCCTGGCCGAGGCCGCGTTCTGGATCGCCGAGGGCGAGGATGGCGACGCGCGCCTGCGGCAGGCGACGACGGCGCTGGAAATGCTGTTGCGTGGCTTGAAGTCGGCCGGGTGAGGCCCATCCACGCATGGCGTGGATATGCTGCGGCATCCGCTCTGGTAGAGGCCAACCTTGGTTGGCCCTTCTGCGGCATCGCGCGCAACGCGTGCCAACCAAAACCATGGCATCAGCAGATCCACGCCATGCGTGGATGAAGCTCTATCGCGCAGCGCTTGCCGACCAAGGTTGGCACCTATCAGGTAATCGCGGGCCACTCGCGCAGGGCTTCCACCGGCACGCCCATGCGCGCACAGGCGCGGCTGGCGAGGCCATCGGGCAGCGCACGGCGGAACAGCGGCGCCATGCCCTGCATCAGCTTCGCTGAAGCGGCCGCCTGCGCACGCTGGCGGCCGCTGCGTTCAAGCATGCCTTCGGCCCAGTCCGGCAGCAGTGCCGCACCGGCGCCAAGGAACACCTCGCGCGACAGCCCCGGCACCGGTACCGGCAGGCGCACGCCGGACAACACCTCCAGCACTTCACGCGAGCGCTCGTCCACACGCAGCTCCGGTTGCCGCGCGCAGAAGTACGCTGCCACCTCGGCTTCACTGCGCGGCACATCCACCGCACCCAGTGCTTCGGCCACGCGGCGGTACTCGTCGTAGTAGCGGTCGGCGATGTGCGCCGGCACCTCGCGCCCGTAGCGACGAAAGCCCTGCAGGAAACCAAACGCCTCAGTCACGTGCACCCATGTCAGCAGTTGTGGATCGTCCGCCGCGTAGGGCTCGCCCTGCGCGGTCTGGCCGCGGATCCGTGCATGGATGCGGCGCACCTTGGCCACCAGCGCCTCTACCTCCCCGCTGGGTGCATAGCTGGTACCGGCGACAAACGCGGTGGTGCGACGCAGGCGACCCACCAGGTCCTGGCGGAAATTGGAGTGGTCGTAGACCCCGGCCAGCGCGCGCGGATGCAGGGTCTGCAGCATCAGCGCACACAGGCCCCCGGCCAGCATCGAGGGGAACTCGGCGTGCAGGCGCCAGGTCACGCTGTCAGGTCCAAACCAGCCCGGGTCACCCAGCGGCTGGTCGTAATCGATGCCGCTCTGGCCACGCGGGAAGGCCTCCAGTACCCAGCGCCGGATCGGCGCGGTGACGGGGCGGGAGAGTCGCTGCAGCAGAGCCGGCATCACAGGTCCAGGAAAAGCGAAAGAGTGGCCGCGAGTTGCGCGGTCAGCCCCGATTCTGGGCGATCACGACGCCGGCGGCGAGTCTTCGCACTCAGCCACGGTTTCATGTGCGGCCGCAGCACATTTCACCCTGCGACATCCTGTCGCAGGCTCCGGCCTCGATGCTGCGATGCAGCAACATTCACCGATTCAGAGAAGGCCCTTACGCTGCTTGGCATTGCGCCCATTGCACGGCTCGCTGGAAGTGCTAGAACTGGACCCGCCACACCGTCCAATGCTGATCGACGCACGTTCCACAAGGAGCCAGCCATGATTGCTTTGTTCAAGGGTTTGGGAATTCTGCTTCGCGACAACGAGCTCTACAGCAGCCCGTTCGATAAACAGGTTGCGCATTGGCGCAATCTCAGCGAGCAGCAGATCCGCGATGAAGTAGCCGTGCTGGCGCAGGCCAAGTGCCAATGGCTGATCGCCTCGATCGTCGGCTGGCAGGCGGCCTCGCTGCTGATTCTTGGCCTGATCGCCAACTACCTGTGGCGTGACGACTTCCATATCACGTTCACCCGCGTGGTAGTCGTGTTCGGCTCGTGGGTCTCGATCCTGTTCGTGATCTGGTTCATGGCCAACATGTTCGATCAGCAGGCCGGTTTCGAGCGCTGGATGAAGGCGTTCAACAGTCGCGCACGCATCAGCTCCAAGGCCGACAGCGTCGAGCACGTGGCCGAGGCCCTGGAACTGGCCGAGCATTACCCGGAAGTGCTCGATTACAAGCAGGCGGTCACCGCCAAGCGCGAGCTGCGCCACGAGGACATCCGCATCATGACCGAGATCGGGCGCATGAAGCAGCACTCCGAACTGGTCGGCCGCCTCAACCACGTGGGCGAGAACGAGCACCACCACGACCTGACACTGCAGCCTGCCTACTGACCCTTCAGGGAAGCGGGGGGACCCACAATGCCACCGTGATCACTCACGGTGGCATTGTTCTTTCCGATCCTCGCTGACGCACTGGGCGAAGCCCTTCGGCAGGTCCCTGAACTCCTGGGTGGTGCCGACCGCCAACGCGAACGACCGTATCGGCGCTCTCGCACACGCGGCGTCAGGACGACAGGCCGGGTCCAGCAACAGGTAATGGCACTGACCGCTGCGGCTGGCCATGCACTCAAAACGCGCCACGCCGTCCACTACCGTGCGCTTGCTGTACAGCGTGTCCACGCCATTGGCAGTGGTGCGGGTGATCGCGGTTTCGGTGGACTTCTGGCAACCGGCAAGCGCCAGTGCAGCGAGGCCTGCAAGCAGGAAAAGACGCATGCAATGCTCCTGGTAGCGGAAAGGTGCGGTGCGGCTACATGCCGCGGAACAGGCTCATGAATGGTTGGCTGACCACCAGTGTTTCCGTCCGGCCCCGCAGCCGCAGCACACCGCGCCCGGTATCGTCGCGGCTGACCGCCGCCACCGCCTTCATGTTGACAATGGTCGAGCGGTGGATCTGGCGGAAGTGCTGCGGGTCGAGTACTTCCAGCAGTTCGCGCAATGGTGTGCGCAACAGGCTCTCGCCGGCAGCGGTGACCACGGTGGTGTACTTGTTGTCGGCACGGAAGTAGGCGACATCTTCCAGCATGATCAGCTGCGTCTCGCGGCCGTTGCTGGCGGTGATCCAGGCCAGCGGCGGGCGCTCGGCAGCACCCTGCGATGGCCCCAGCCGCTGCAGCAGGCGTTCAAGCACGGCGTCATCCTGGCGTGTCGATGGCAGCCGCGACAGGATGCGCTCACGCGTCGCCAGCAGGCGTTCGTCACTGACCGGCTTCAGAAGGTAATCCATCGCGCCCTGCTCGAACGCGTCGATGGCGTACTGGTCATAGGCGGTGACGAACACCACCTGGGTGCGCGGGCTCAGCTCGGACAGCGAGCGCGCAACTTCGATGCCACTGATGCCGGGCATGCGGATGTCGAGGAACGCGATGTCCGGCTGCGTCTCGGCCAGTTGCTCCAGCGCACTGGCACCGTCCTCGCACTCGGCCACCAGTTTCAGCTCCGGCCACAACCGGCGCAGCTGTTCCACCAGTGACTGCCGCAGCAGTTCCTCGTCTTCGGCAATGAGGGCTTCAAGCGGCATGGCTGCGCTCCTTGTGTGTCTGCGGCAAGGTCATGGTCGCGGCAACACCGCTGGGGAAGTTGGCAACGATCGCCACGCCGGCCTGCTCGCCACAGGTCAGGCGCAGGCGTTCGCGCAGGTTCTTCAGGCCGATGCCGGTGCCGCTGGTGCCCTGGCCGAAGCCGAGCCCGTCGTCGGCGACGGTCACGGTCACATGGTCATCGAAGCCACGCGCCAGGATCCAGATCGTGCCACCGCCGGGCTTGGGTTCCAGGCCGTGCTTGATCGCGTTCTCCACCAGCGTCTGCAGTGCCATCGCCGGCAGGTGCACGCCATGCAGCTCATTCGGTACCTGCACTTCCACCGCCAACCGTGCGCCCATGCGGATACGCAGGATCTCCAGGTAGGCGCGCGTGCGTTCCAGCTCCACGCCCAGCGTCGACACCGACTCGTCCACCTGCGGCAACGAGCTGCGCAGGTACTGGATCAGGTGGCCCAGCATCTGCTCGGCACGTGCCGGGTCGGTGCGGGTCAGCACCTGCGCGTTGGCCAGCGTGTTGTACAGGAAGTGCGGCTCCACCTGCGCATGCAGCAGGTTCAAGCGCGCGACCGACAGTTCCTTTTCCACCTGGGTCTGTTCGGCCGCGGCCTGCTCATCGCGGCGCTGGTCGGCCACGCGGCGGCTGATCGCGCGGGTGACCGCTTCGGCGTTCTCGAAGTTGCTGCCCTCATCCAGCGCCAGCAGATCGGCCCACCAGCCAGCATCCGGTTCGAACAGCAGAGTGACGGTACTGGTGCCCTGCCCCGGCGTGACCGTCGCCAGCACGCTGTTGCGCTTGATCGCCAGCCGCGCCGGCAGGTTCCAGCGCGAGGGCTGGCGGCCATTCCAGAGGTCGACCCGGCGCACGTAGGCGCGCACCTGCAGGCTGCCGGCCGAGCTTTCCACATCTTCCACGCGCGGAAGTTCGGCAATCGCCGCTTCCACCACCGCATAGGCCTGGCCGGCATCCATCGGCAGTTCCACCTGGCGGCGCTGGCGCCCGGACAACGTGGTCGAATCCAGTCGGCCGGCCACCAGCCAGACCCGGCGCACGTGGGTGATCGCGCTGCCCAGCGCGGAGATCATCAGGAACATCGCCAGCAGGCCGAACACCCAGCCCGGGCCATCGTTCATGCCGCTGAAGATGCCGCTCCAGACCATGCCGGCGACAACCAGCGCGGCGGCCCAGGCCAGCAGGTGGCGGATCAGGAGAGAGAGGCTGGCGAACACGGCGGCGCCTTGGAGGAAGGGGGTGAGCCGAGCATAGGGCGGCCCGCCGGGCAAACAAGCGGGCTGCGACGAAGGCCGGAAAAGTGGGGATGGAAAGCCATCTGGTAGTGCCGGCCGCTGGCCGGCTCCCCACTTTCTCCGCATGCATCACAGGGATGCCGGCCAGCGGCCGGCACTACCCGGGAGGCGCCGGGCGAACCCGGCGCATGCCCTTACTTGCGCTGGTCGGCGCTGGCATCACGAACGGCGCGGAACGATTCGTCCTTGCTCCAGTTCGGCCAGCTGCGCGTGTTGGCCAGCTGGTTGCCGAGCGTGTACAGCACTTCCAGGTCGCGGGCGGCACCGGCGAACACCCAGTCCGGCTGCCATTCGTCGCCCTGCTGGTGGTAGCGCTTGGCGGTGTAGTCCTCGGAGGCCTTCTTGCCTGCGGCCACGCCACCGTTCACCCAGTCCTGGCCGGCCGACCACGACAGCGCCGGCACGCCACGCTTGGCGAACGGGAAGTGATCGGAGCGGAAGAACAGGCCGGCTTCCGGCTTCGGGTCCGGGGTGTAGCGGATATCCCAGCCCTTGGCCACGTCCTTCAGCTGGTCCAGCAGCTCGAAACGCGCGGCACCGTAGATGCCGAAGTCGCGCGACGGCCCGAACGGCGCCATGCCGTCCATGTTGATCACCGCCACGGTCTTTTCCAGCGGATACAGCGGATGGGTGGCGTAGTACTCCGAACCCAGCAGGCCCTTTTCCTCGGCGGTGACCGCCAGGAACAGCACTGACCTCTCCGGACGCTTGGCCTTGGCGAAGCCACGGGCCAGTTCGATCAGCGAGGCGGTGCCGCTGGCGTTGTCCAGTGCGCCATTGAAGATGCGGTCGCCACGTGCGTCGGGCTCGCCCACGCCGATGTGGTCCCAATGCGCGCTGTAGACGATGGTCTCGTCCGGGTGGCGGCTGCCTTCCAGGCGTGCGGCCACGTTGTGCGAGATGATCACTTCGGTCTTCACCGCGTACTTCGCGTCCAGGCTGGCGCCGGTCAGCGGCACCGGGGTGAAGTCGCGCTGCTGCGCCTTCTTCTTCAGCGCCTCGAAATCCTGCCCGGCCGAGCGGAACAGCTCAACGGCCAGGTCGCGCTGGATCCAGCCTTCCAGCAGCGGGTGGCTGTCGGCCGGGTTGTCGCGCACCACGTCGAACATGGTGTTGGTGTTGGAGCCGGCCACGGTGGCCCAGCCGTACGACGCCGGTGCGGTCTCGTGCACGATCAGCACGCCCAGCGCACCCTGGCGGGCGCCTTCTTCGTACTTGTAGGTCCAACGGCCGTAGTAGGTCATGCCCTTGCCGTCGAAGTCACCCTGGCCGGTCTCGAAGTCCGGGTCGTTGATCAGTACGACGGCGATCTTGCCCTTCAGGTCCACGCCCTTGAAGTCGTCCCAGTTGCGCTCCGGGGCCTTCACGCCGTAACCGAGGAACACCAGCGGGGCCTTGCTGATGTCGACGTTGCTGGCCCCGTTCATGGCGGCGCGCACGGCAATCTGCTTGCCCTGTTCCAGCGGCAGGGTCTTGCCGCCCTGGTGCAATGCCAACTGCGGCGCGCCGACGATGTCGCCCTTGCGCAGCGGCACGGCCTGGGTCCACAGGCGCTTGCCGTCCTTGAGGTCACCGCCCGGCTGCAGGCCGGCGTCGGCGAACTGCTTGCTGAGGAAGGCGATGGTCTTTTCTTCGCCGGCGGTGGCCGGGGAGCGGCCTTCGTAGGCGTCGGAGGCCAGTTCCTTGACGTCGGCGGAGATCCGCGCGCCGTCGAATTTCGGGGTGGCCGCCATCAGTGCGCTCGACACCGACAGGGCCAGCAGGCCCAGTGCTACTCGTTTCATTGCTCTCTCCAGCAGGAAATCCTTCTGGAGTGTAATGGGATTCGGCAGGGCTGCGCCCTGCACCTGCCGAAACAACGGCAACAGCCGAAGCAACAGCAAAAGCTGGTTTCCTGAGGGTAGGCGGGGTGGGTCCGGTTGCGGGGGACGCTGCAAGTACATCCATGTAAGCTCGGTCGCCGCATCCATGCGGCTCACGCCCCCGCAACCGGACCCACCCCGCCTTCGACAGGTTCCCGCTGCTGTTGGTGGGTGTCGACCTTGGTCGACACATCGCTGTTGGTAGGTGTCGACCTTGGTCGACGCGGACGGAAACACGAAGGGGTCAGATCCCTTTCCCGGCGGGAAAGGGCTCTGACCCCTTCGGTGTGTTGCTTGAGCCTGTTACCAGTTCGGGTCTTCGGCGGGCGCGGCAGCGGGCTTGGGCTTCGGCTTGGCGGCCGGGCGTGCGGCAGCTGCGGGAGCGGCCGAGGCAGTCGCGCCTGCGGCGGCGGCGGCCGGCTTGCTGCCCAGCTTCTGGCGCAGCTCGATCTGGCCCGGACGGAAACCGCCGCGCATCGCGTCGACGCCGTCTTCGATGGTGCCGTACGAGGTCTGTGCAGCGACGCGGTCGATGCGGATGGTGCAGCACGGGTGTTCGCTGCGGCCCAGCGAGCGGCCGGTCTGCGGGTCCTTCAGTTCTTCGCCCAGGCGCACGGCCTGCCAGCGCTGGCCGGCCTGCACGGTGTCACCGCCCTGGCTCAGCACCACCTGGTCACCGTCCACCGAGACCACCGACACCGGAAACAGCGTGGTGACGATGCTGGTGCCGATCTGGCCCGACAGCGATTCCATCATCGCCGCGGCCATGTTGCGGCCGTTGACCACGCGCGGCAGGGTGCTGGGGCCGGTCGAGGCCAGCTGGTGGTCGAAGCTGTCGGACATCACCACCTGGCCGGTGGTGGCGTTGATCAGGCGCAGGGTGATGCGGCCGCCACCGGAGTACGAGGTCACCTGGCGGTCGGACATGCGCAGGTTGCGCACGCTGCGCGGGTACTCGAAGCGTTCGATGGTCGGTATCAGGATCAGATCGGTCGCCAGTTGCTGGCCCACGCGCGCGGTGTCCTGCAGGCGCACGTTGCCGCTGTTGATGTGGTCGATCTCGGCCTGCAGTTCGTCGCCGAACTCGCGGTCCAGCACGATGAAGCGCTGGGTCTGGGTCAGCGTGTCGGACAGGCGCGCACGGATCGCGTCGGCCACTTCATCGGCATCCACGCGGCCATCGCCTACGGCGTAGCTGCCGGCCTTGGTGCGCGGCAGTGCAACCACGATCTTCGGCTTGCCCTGCTCGTCCGGCGCGCGGTACTGGGCGATCTGCGCGCGCACGCGCACCTTCCAGTAGCTGCGCATGCTGCGGTGGGTCACGTCGGAATCGAACGAGCTTGCACCACGCTTGGCATCGACGCTGACCTTCTCGTCGTAGCTTTCCCTGACACTGGCCGAGGCCGAACCGCTCTTGGCCGAGGCTTCGCCGGACGCAGTGGCCGACGCCGAGCCCTTGAAGCTCCAGCCTTCATCGCTGGCGCGCACGCGGGCGATGGTTTCCTCGTCCAGCTGCCGCACTTCATCCTGCGACAGGATTTCATAGCCCAGCACCGCGCCCTGCGAGCCGGCGATCATCTGCTGGGTGAACGCGTCGGCGCGGATATCGCCGACGTGTTCGCCATCCACATCCACATGCAGGCCTGCGCGCAGGCCCTGCATCTGGCTGGCCACGCGTACGCCGTTGACCTGCGCCACGGCCGACTGCAGTGCCGCCAGCACCGCCAGTTCCGGGGTGCTGCCGATGCCGTCGGCTTCGCGCGCGACCTGGGTGGTGCCGCCGAAATCCGGCGTACCACGCAGGGGCGCTGCTTCCACTGGCGCATTGCTGGCCAGTGCACTGGTTGCCTTGTCCTTGGCGGGCGCGGCGGCCGGGGTGTCCTGCTTGCCGCAGGCTGCAAGCAGCGCGGCGGCCAAGCCCAGGCCGATCAAACGGGTTGTCATACGCATGGAGATTCGCCTCGGATCAGATCGAGTCGAGCATCGAGTCGGCGTTGGACGGCACCTTCACCTTGCTCTTCCTGGCGAAGGTCACGGCCGACTTGGTCGAACCGTACAGGCCCTGGATGAAGCCCGGCGATTCCTTGGCCACCCATGCGCCCGCTGCCAGCTTGCGGCCAACGGTGGCCAGCTGGGTCGCGCCCAGGTTCTTCATGCCGGCGGTGAAGCTGCTGGCTTCGCCGCCCAGCTTCTGTGCTTCGGCTGCCGACGCCAGCAGCGAGACCAGGCCTTCGGCGTAGTGCTGCTTGGATTCAGCGTTCAGTTCCGGCTGAGCGGCCTGGCGCTCGTTGATCGCGGCCTGCGCAGCTTCGCTGACCGACACCGACTTCTTCATCGCATCGACGCTAACCGAACCCGACGACAGCGCCTGGCGCTCGGCTTCCAGCAGCTGCACCTGCTCGGCCAGGCCGAAGGCACGGGCGAACGAGGTCTGGGCCTGCAGCGAGTGCGACTGCGAGCTGACGAAACGACGCACCAGCGCTTCCTGCGCGGCTTCGTCCGGAGCGGCGGCGCTGGAGGCGCTGCTGCTGGAGGTGCCGGTGGCGGCACCGGCCAGGTCCTTCAGCTTGCCCAGGCCCGCGTGGGCCGGCATCGACAGGGTGGCGGCAGCGATGGCCACGACAAGAGCGGTATTGCGGATCATATGAGTGTCCTTTGGGAGAGACGGCCGCGAAGCGGCACGTGGGAATCGGTAACCCCAGCGCGATGCCGAGCGAGCTCGGCACCCACCGGGTGGCGGATCAGCGGACTGCCTTGACGTTCAGTTCGTTGATCATCTGCTGGGCGGCCTTCTCGGCAGCCAGCTGCAGGGCATTGGTACGGGCCACGGTTTCATTCGGGCCGGTGCCGGAGAACTGCACCGGGCCCACCGACGACACGGTGCGCGGGAAACGGCCGGTCACATCCAGCACCTTGCCGGTGACCGTGACGAACACGCGGGTGTTGCCGCTGGCCGGATCGCGGTCGCGCATGCCGACGTCGAGGGTACCGACGGCGATGTAGGGGATGTTGGCCGCACGGATGCCGTTGGCGGTATCGCGCAGGGTGGCGGCAGACAGGTCGTTGCCGGTGCTGAAGTCCTTGCGGATGCGCTCGATGCTCAGCAGGCCGCGCGATTCGCCTTCCACATACTCGGCTTCAACCACTTCGTAGCCGGCGGCGCTGAAGGCACCGGTCATCGCGGTGTTCACTTCAGCGGCGTTGGCCACCTTCCAGCTGATGTTGTCGCTGCGCTGGGTGGTACTGCCACCGCTGGTGACCGACACCGAACCGTTCTGGTTGATGCTGCCGTTGGTGCTGACCGAGTTGCCGCGGAAGCTGTCGCCTTCACGGGTGTTCTCGCTGTAGCTGCTGCTGGCGTCGACGCGGCGGTATTCCTTGTCCTGGAACGACTGCACGGTGTCCTGCGAGCGTGCCATGAACAGGAAGGTCAGCAGCGAACGCTGCGCGGCGGTGGCACCGGCCACGGCCGAACCTGCGTCCAGCTTGGTCTGCAGCAGCGTGGTGTTGATCTCGGCGCGGACAGTGACGGTGTAGGTCTTGGCCTTCTTGTCTTCGGTGTCCGACAGCGGCACGGCACTGAGCACATAACGGTCGATCTCGCCGATGAACTCGGCGCGGCGGGCTTCGAACAGGCGCAGCTTGGCCGCACCGGTTTCAGCGATGTACGCCTCCAGTGCATTGACCTTGGCCTTGTTCAGGGCCTGGGCGCGGGTGTCGGCGCTCAGGCGCAGGCCGTAGCTGGCCGAACCGGTACCGCGCGAACTCGCGGTCTGCGCGGCGACCGGCGAGGCCACCACCAGCGCGATGAGGATGAGCAGGATGGTACGCATCAACGACATGACTTGATCAACTCCTGGAGGGCTTGGGTCTGCTGCTGCAACGGGCGGCCGCCCGGCTTCTGTTCGTCCAGCCATGCGCGCGAATCGGCACGCTTGGCGGCGGCGCCGGCGAAGGCATCGAAGCCGGCCAGCAGGGTTTCGTAGCTGGCCGACCACTGGTCGACCTGCCACTGCGTGACCGGCACCA
Organism: Stenotrophomonas sp. YJH_SMC_6; assembly: GCF_059371335.1. Lineage (NCBI taxonomy): Bacteria > Pseudomonadati > Pseudomonadota > Gammaproteobacteria > Lysobacterales > Lysobacteraceae > Stenotrophomonas > Stenotrophomonas sp. YJH_SMC_6. The sequence goes on from NZ_JCAFUM010000005.1 coordinate 179,585, forward strand.
CCTTGGTGGCGCCCTTGCGCAGCGGCTGTTCGAAATAGACCTTGCCGGAGAAGGGCTCGGTCACTTTGGCGGTGAAGAACGCGCCGAACAGCATCGTCTTCATCGCCGGGGTTTCATTGATGACGCCGTTCTTCAGCGCATCGACCTGCACAGTGATGACGTAGTCCGGCTCGGGGATCTTCAGCTGGTAGACCTTGCCGTCGGCAAAGCGGGCGGCCATCGCACCACCGATCGCCTGGCCCGAGGCCGGCGGCAGCAGGCCGACGCCGGTATTGGACGACAGCGTCTTGGACAGTTCATGGGCCAGCGTGGCGCGCAGCGGGGTTTCCCACTTCGGGTCGGGCAGCTTGGCGCGGACCGCGTCGGACAGGGTTACGCCACCGACCTGCAGGCGACGCACGGCGGCATCGGGCAGCTTGGCCTGGGCGAGACTGGCGGCCAGCACCTGCGACAGGCTGGTATCGGCGCTGCCGTACAGCAGATCGGCGACGATCGCGTCGATATCGTCGTTGTCCGGCCGGTAATCCTGCACGTCGATGCGCTGCAGGGTCAGCGGATAGGACGCGATCACCTGGCGCTCGCGGAAATCGAAGAACAGTGCCTGCAGGGCCACTTCCACCAGCACTTTGTACTGGTTGCCGATCGGCTCGACCGAGACCAGTTCGCGGTCCAGTGCGGCGGCCAGCACCGTCGCGCTGGTGGTGCCGTCGAGCATCGCCACCGGCTGGTCGATCAGCTCCAGGTTCGCCGGCGGCCGGCGCTTGAGCGCCTGCGCCAGGGTCTGGTTCAGCGGGATCAGGCCGCGCTTTTCCAGCACGGCATGCGCATGCGGCGTGGTCGCCTGCACGGCAGCGGCATCCGCGGTATAGGCAAAACCGGCCCAGTAGGCCTGCTGCGATTTGTCAGCCGCCTGCGCGGCCATCGGCCACACGGCCAGGCACAGGGCACAGGCAAGCAGGCGCGCAAAAGCGCGCGATGCGCTCTTCGTCCTTGAATACATCCAACCGCTCCTCGGTCAATACGCACGGAATGCGGACGCTGATGCGTCCGCTGGGCGCGAAACATAGCCGCTCAGGCGCCTGCCGACAAGTGCTGCGTTCGTCGCAGTCACTCCTGGGGCGGCAGTCCGGCCCGTTGGCGCAGCAGGCCCCGCTCCGCCTGGTTCTGGCTGAGTCTGGCGGCTTCGGCAAAAGCCTGACGCGCGTCGAGGTCGCGCCCCAGCGCCTGTAGTATCTCCGCGCGGACTACCTCCAGAGGGGCATAGTCGCGCAGGCGTGCATCCACCAGCAACGGCTGCAGCTGCGCCCACGCAGCGAACGCGCCCTCGCTGCGCAGCACCGCCACGACCCGATTCAAAGCGACAACCGGCGAAGGCATCACCCGCAGCAACCGGGTATAGAGCGAAGCGATACGTGGCCAGTCGGTGGCTTCAGCCCGACGCGCAGCCGCATGGCAGGCGGCGATGCGCGCCTGCAGTACATAGGGATCATCAGCACCACCGGCGGCCAGCGCGCGGGCCAGCACCTGCTGCCCGCGTTCGATCTGCAGCCAGTCCCAGCGCGCGCGGTTCTGCTGGTCCAGCAGCACCGGCGCGCCCTGCGCGTCGGTCCGTGCCGCAGCACGCGATGCCTGCAGTTCCATCAGTGCCAGCAGGCCCAGCACCGGCGGCACCGGCAGCCGGTGCGCCAGGATGCGTGCGAGCCGCAGTGCCTCCTCGCACAGCGCCGGACGCATCCAGTCATCGCCGGCGCTGGCCGCGTAACCTTCATTGAAGACCAGGTAGATCGCCTCCAGCACCGAAGCCAGTCGCTCGGGCATCGCGTCCGCGCGCGGCACCTCATAGGGCACCTGCTTCTGCGCCAAGGTGCGCTTGGCGCGCACGATGCGCTGGGCGATGGTCGGCTCGGGCTGCAGGAACGCACGTGCGATCTCGACGGTGGTCAGGCCACCGAGCAGGCGCAGGGTCAGTGCCACCCGCGCATCGGCCGGCAGCACCGGATGGCAGGCCACGAACATCAACCGCAGCAGATCGTCACCCAGGTCATCCTCCAGCGCCTGGCTGTCATCCGGTGCCGGCAGCGCCGCTGGGTGCAGTTCCTCGCCCCACTGCGCATGCTGCTGCGCCACCCGCTGGTGTTGGCGCAGCACATCGATGGCACGGTTGCGCGCAGTGGTCATCAGCCAGGCTCCGGGGTTGTCCGGGATGCCCTGTTCCGGCCAGCGCTCCAGCGCGGCCAGCCAGGTGTCCTGGGCCAGCTCCTCGGCACGGCCGACATCGCCCCCGAGCAGCCGCGCCAGGCGCGCGATCAACACCGGCGATTCCATCCGCCAGAGGGTTTCCAGACGCTGCGTCAGTGCGGGATCGGGCATGCGCCGATCACAGCACGCACGCCCGGCCCGCACAAGCGCCGCAGCTCACGCTTCAACAATCGGCTTGAAGCCGCCCCAGAACATGCGCCTGGTATCGAACGGCATGTCCTTCGGGCCCAGCGACGCCAGCCGCGGGTCGGCCATTACCCTGGCGTTGATGCGGTCGCGCGCCGCGCGCGAACGGAACACCACGAAGGCGACGATCACCGTTTCGCCGGGCTTTGCCTTGACCGCACGCGGGAACGAGGTGCTCTTGCCCGGTTCCACATCGTCAGCCACGCATTCCATGTACTGCAGCGCGCCATGGTCCTTCCACACCGCACCGGCCTTGCGGGCGAGGCGGCGGTAGGCCGCCACCTTGTCCTGTGGGCACGGCAGCACGTAAGCATCCACGTAAGCCATGAGGGTTCTCCCTTGTGGCGGCCGTCAGCCCGGCTCGCCGTCCATGTGTGCGATTTCCCAGAGATGGCCATCCAGGTCCTGGAAGCCGCGCTGGTACATGAAGCCGTAGTCGCGCGCCGGCTGCGGTTCGCTGGCACCCGCCGCAAGCGCCTTGTCCACCATCACGTCCACCGCCTTGCGGCTGTCGGCCGACAGGCAGGTGATCACCTCGGTGTGGCTGTGCGCATCGGCAATCGCCTTGTTGGTGAACTGCTTGAAGAACGGCTGGGTCAGCAGCATCACGAAGATGCTCTCGCTGATGACCATGCAGGCCGCATCGTCGTTGGTGAAGGTCGGGTTGAAGCCGTAGCCCAGCGCGGCGAAGAAGGCCTTGGATGCGTTGAGATCCTGCACAGGCAGGTTGACGAAGATCATCTGCGGTTGCGGTGCACTCATCGGTGAAGCTCCTTGTGGATGAAAGAAAGAGAGGAATCAGGGTTGCTTCATGCAGTTGACCATCCACGGCTTGCCGTAGCGGTCGATCAGCATGCCCCAGCGGTGCGCCCAGAACGTTTCAGCGATCGGCATCTGCACCTGGCCACCTTCGGCCAGCGCCGCGAACACGCGCTCGGCTTCCTCGATGCTGTCGACGTCGACATTGATGGTGGTCGAACCACCCTCGCCACCGCCGGGACCGTCCGCCGCCATCACGATGGCGCTGCCGATCTCCAGCTGGCTGTGCGCGACGTGGTCCAGGGTTTCCGGCGGCATCTCGTTGCAGCCCGGTGAGCCATCGGAGGGCGGCATGTCGCGGTATTTCATTTCCGAAGTGACCTGGCCACCGAGTGCCTTGGCGTAGAACGCCATCGCCTCATGGGCCTGGCCACTGAAGCCGAGGAAGGGAATCAGTTTCATGGCAATACTCCGTTGTGCGGTTCAGGGCAGTAGTGCCGGGTCGTGCCCGGCAGGGAGATGAATCGGGTCAACCTTCCAGCTGTGCACGCAGACGCTGTTCCTGCTGCTGTAAGTCGGGGGTGAAGGCTTCACCGAAGTCTTCGGCGGAGATCAAGGGACGCAGTTCGAGCGTGCCGCCACTGCCAAACGGCGCGCGGCTGGCCCATTCAACCGCTTCGTCCAGCGACCGCACCTCCCACAGCCAGAAGCCGGCGATCTGTTCGCTGGCAGGACCGAACGGACCGGCCTCGACCTTGGGTGCCCCGCCGCCGAAATGAATGCGACGGCCGCGCTGGGTGGCGTGCAGGCCTTCACCGGCGAGCATGATGCCGGCGGCCACCAGTTGTTCGTTGAAGGCGCCCATTTCGGACAATTCCTGTTCGCTGGGCATGCGGCCGGCTTCGGAGTCGGCGTTGGCCTTCACGATCACCATCACTTTCATTGCGGTCTCCCGTGGGGACGCGTGGTGCGTGCCCTTCATTGGGTACAACGAACCAGGGGGCTGGGAATCGACACGTCTGTTGGAAATTTTTTTCTTGCGCGGAAAGCGCGCCTTCGGCGAGGGTCGGCGAACGGCGGAGCCCCTCCGTGGTGGGGTCGGGTTGGTCGCTGAAAGCTGGGTTCCTGTGGGCGAGCCGGGCGGGTGGGATTGGCGGGGACGCCGTGAACCCGTCCATGGGGGCTTAGCCGCGGCATCCATGCCGCGGATACCCCGCCAACCCCACCCGCCCGGCCCCAGACATATCTCTGCGGCTGCCCCACCACGGGAAAATCAAGAGAAAAGGCAGAGCAAAGGCACCAGCAACGGCGATTGGCTGGCGGCCTCGGCTTTGCGAGCGAAGCGACCCGCTTTTGCTCTTGTTTGTGATTTTCCGTGGTGGATCAGCTGCAGAGATCTGTCCAAGGCCGGGTGGGTAGGCGGGGCGGGGGTGTCCGCGGCATGGATGCCGCGGCCAAGCCCCCATGGACGGGTTTACGGCGTCCCCCGACCCGCCTACCCACCCGGCCAACCGCCAGAAACCCAGCTTTCAGCGACCAACCCAACCCCACCACGGAGGGGCTCCGCCGTTCGCCGATCCCCGCCGAAGGCGCCGCCTCCCGCGCTGCAACATGCTCACGCGCAAACCTGCGCGATCATGGACACTCCGCCCCCCGCCAGGACCGTCCCATGCAGCAGTACCTGCTTCTGATCTATATCGAGCCTGCCCTGCTGCAGGCCCTGCCCATCGAAGAATTCAACGCGCTGATGCGCGACTGCCTGGCCCACGCCGACAAGCTGCAGGCCGAAGGCACGCTGCTGGCCGCGCAGAAACTGCAGCCGGTCGACACTGCACAGACCCTGCGCGTGCGTGATGGCAACAGCCGTGTTCTCGATGGCCCGTTCGCCGAAACCCGCGAACTGCTGGCCGGCTTCAACCTGATCGTCGCCCGCGACCGCGACGAAGCCATGCGCATCGCCCGCGACTTCCCATGGGCGCGCTTCGGCAGCATCGAGGTGCGGCCGCTGGAAGACATGGACGCCGAGCGCGAACGCTGCGGCGCCCCGGCTGCGGCTATGGCAGCAGCCGTACCCTGATCTCGCGCGGGCCCACGCCTTCGTTACCGCTGTAGTCGCGCACGCTGGCGCGCACGATGTACTCGCCCGGCGGCAGCGCCGCCGGCTGCCAGCGCCCGGTTTCCATCAGGCCGTCACGCACGGTGTTGGTGGCCAGGTAACGGAAACGGGTCACCGCGCTGCCATGCACGGTGATGCCGCTGTCGGGGGCGTAGGCCACCCGCACCGCCTCCTTCTGCGGCGGCATGCGGTTGAACACGATGTTCCAGCGCGGCTGTTCGTAGCCCTGCAACGCCCGGCCACTGGCATCGAGGATCTGGTAGCCCACCTGGTACATGCCCAGACGGCGGCGCGGCAGGTTGTTGTCGACCTGGTCCCAGGCCTCGATCACGATCTGCACGCCGCGGCCCTGGCGCGCCACCATCACCACGCCATCGCTGCCGGCGGCCATCGGCTGGTCGTTGTCATCCAGCAGCGCCACATCGGTGATGCGCGGTGCGAAGTGGTCGGCGTAGTTGTGGAAGCCCAGCGCCACGGCATTGGTCTCGAAACCACCGGTACCCACGGCCAGGTGCACGTGCGCCTGGTTGTTGATGCTGCCCAGGCGGTCGCCGACGTGGATGCGCATGCCGCGGCGCACGCGCATCCGCTCCAGCTTGCCCTGCTCGTCATACAACGCCTGCCAGCGCGCATCGTAGGGCTCATCGCGCGGGGTGCGGCCGACCCGCATGTGGATGTACTTGAGGCGGTCCACCGCCAGGCCCTCGGCCTGCTCACCCAGGTTCCAGGCGGCCACCGGGCTGCTGATCTTGCCCTCGGCAATCGCCAGTACGGTCTGGCCCACATCACCGCGCACGTCGAAACCGCCATGCAGGTGGTGGCGGCTCTCGCCAGTGAAGTTGCCGCGCACCTCACCCAACGTACCGACCACTTCATGCCAACCGTCCTGCGGTGCCAGCGGCCAGCGACCGCCCGTCTCCGGCAACGCCGCATCGGCAGCCGGGCCGACCAGTGCCGGTGCCGGTAGTTCGCCCACCGGCAGCGGGCGCAGGCGATGCAGACGGTAGCTGGCGGCGTCGGCCACCAGCACGCTGCCATCGGCATCCATCGCCAGCCCGCTGGGGCGGGCCAGGCGCGGCAGGCGACCATTGCCAACCAGCGCGATCTGGTGACCCTGCGGCGTCACCTGCACGATGCGGCCATCAAGATCGCCCACGTACAGCACGCCATCGTGGGTGGTGGCCAGCGACAGCGGCCCATTGATCACGCCACCGGCGGCGACCACGGTGCTGACCGTGCCGTCGGCGCCTACGCGGCGCACCGCGTTGTTGAACAGGTCGGCCACCAGCAGCGCGCCCTGCGCATCGAAGGCCAACGCCACCGGCGTGTCGAAGCGCGCAGCGGCGCCCACGCCATCGGCCAGGCCCGGCCGATCGCCGCCGGCCAGGGTGCGCACCATGCCGTCGGTGCCGATCACCCGGATGCGGTCATTGAAGGTGTCGGCCACGTAGACCTGGCCCTGCGCATCCACTGCGATGCCCATCGGCGCATCGAAGCGTGCCTGCACGGCAGGGCCATCGGCGTGGCCCTGTTCGCCACCGGCCAGCGTGGTCACCTGGCCATCGGTGCCGATACGGCGGATCGCATGGTTGCCGGTGTCGGCCACATACAGGCTGCCCTGCGCGTCGGCGGCAATGCCCGAAGGCGTATTGAAACTGGCCTGCAGTGCCGGGCCATCAACGCGTCCCTCGCCCTGCCCGGCCACCGTTTCAACGCGGCCATCGGGCAAGCGGCGGCGGATCCGGTTGTTGTCACCGGCGTCCGTGAAATAGACGCTGCCATCGGCACCGCGCAGCAACGCGTACGGATCGGCGAAACGTGCTTGCGCGGACGCGCCATCGCGGTCACCCGGGTGGCCATCGCCGGCCAGCGGTTCGATCTGCGCGGTCCACGCCAGCGGCGTTGGAACCGGACCCGCCGGTTCAGCCAGCGTATGCAGCGGTGTCTCCCACCAGGTTGCGGCCAATGCCACTACCGTCGCCAATGCTACGCCTGCCGCCATCCATTGCCACCGTGCCATCGTGCTGCGCTGCCTGCCTGCCGTCTGAAGAGGCACCGACAATAGTCGCTGAACGCACGATCCGCCATGGCCAATCGTGCGGTCAAACGCCAGAGTTCCATCCATCGCGCTTGTTCTCGCTGGCTGCAGCGGGTTCAATGCGGTTCCCACGGATGGAAATCCTCCATGCCCCGCATCCTCCCCGTCGCCGCCCTGCTGATTGCCGCATTGGCCAGCACATCCGCCACTGCTTCGATCACGGTGGCACCGCAGAAGCCGTCCGTCACCGCCGATGCGATGCACCAGGCCTATGCCACGCGATGGGATGAAGCCATCCAGCAGTCGCGCAGTGGCAACACGCTGGGTGCGCTGATCGCGATGGAACGGCTGATGGAAGATCCGATGCTGGATGACTTCGATGCCGAACACCGCGGCCGCGCCGCGCAGGTGGCCGGCTGGACCGCAATGGTGCAGAAGAAGCCGGACCAGGCGCGCCGCTACCTGCAGCGCGCACAGGAAGCACTGCCGGACGACGCGCAGATCCTGCTGACCCTGGTCTCGGTGGAACTGTCCGAGAACCAACCGGCACCTGCCACGAAGCACCTGGTGCAGGCGCTGAAGCATGCCGACGCGCCGTTGCCGGTGGACCACCACGCGATCAACTACCTGCAGTTCCGCCTGCGGGACCAGCCCCAGCAGCGCATGGAACTGCTGCAGGCGCTGTTCGACAACGGCTGGAAGAGCGGCGGCCTGGAACCCACCGGGCTGTGGCTGGCGCTGGCCACGCTGCAGGCCGACAACGGCCGTGGCGACAGGATTCCCGCCACGCTGGCGCGCATCACCGGCCCCGCCGAGATCATCCGCCTGCGCAGTGACAAGCGGTTTGATCGCTATGTCGACCGCGCCGATGCCCGCTTCGATCCGGTGCAGGCTGCACAGAAACACCTCGACGAACTGCGGGTCTCCGGCCTGCTCGACCGGGCGCTGGACGCACGCATGGCCGAGTTCAGCAGTACGCTGCTGATGCTGGACCGCAACGAGGAAGTGCTGGCACTGACCGATGGCATGGCCGGTGCGGCGGCCGAAGGTGAGTCGCCCTCGGCGGCGGAAGCCGAATGGGTGGCATGGCTGCTCAACAGCCGGCTTACGGCGCTGCGCCGGTTGGGCCGTACCGACGATGCGCTGGCCACAGCCAGGCTGGCCGCACGCATCGGTGCGCTGGGCCCGGATGGTGCCGAGCACCAGTTCAACGTCGGCTTCGTGCTCAGTTCGCTGGGCCGCATGCAGGACGCTGCTGCCGCAGTGAATGACATGCCAGGCCTGGCCGGTTACGGCAAGGCGGCCCAGGCACTGCTGCAGTTCGCTGCCGCCCGCGAACGCGGCGATGCCCAGGCAGTGGAAGCCGCCCGCTCGGTGATCCTTGCCCAGCGCGACGACGCACGCCTGTTCCATCGCGAGATGCTGCTGGACGAAGGCAACCTGGACGGCGCAGCCGCAGTGCTGATCGAACAGCTGCGCTCCCCCACCGACCGTGGCGAGACGCTGGCCTCCCTGCAGGACATGCGCACCTACCCCTCGCTGCCCGGTGACGTGAAGATCGATGCGGCCTGGCGTGCGCTGAAGCAGCGCGCCGACGTGCAGGCCGAGGTGGCACGCGTCGGCCGCATTGAGCGCTACGACCTGGTCAGCGCTTCCACTTCGCGCTGAGCCGATTTTCTGTGGCGCCGAGCGTGGGCTCGGCACTACACCTTCCGCCTAGCGGGCTGGCACCTCGGTACGGATGCCCATCGCTTCGCGGTAGCGTGCATACAGGGCCATCACCTTGTCCACATAGGCCAGGGTTTCGGCGTAGGGCGGCACGCCCTTGTAGCGGGTGACTGCACCGATGCCCGCGTTGTAGGCGGCCGCCGCCAACGGGCGATCGCCGTTGTAGCGGCGCAGCAGCGCGCGCATGTAGCGCGCGCCGCCCTCGATCGACTGCTGCGGCGAGAACGGATCGCGCACGCCATATTCCTGTGCGGTCTCCGGCATCAACTGCATCACGCCCTGTGCGCCCTTGGTCGAGACCGCCAGCGCATCGAAGTTGCTTTCGGCATGGGCAATCGCGCGCAGCCATGCGTCATCGACACCGGTGGCCTTGGCCGCGGCCTTGAACTGCTTGGCGTGCTGCGCCAACTGCGGCTTGCCGACCTTGCCCAGGCCTTCGTGGGCAGGTTCGCCCGGCGGCGTGGCCACTGTGAACTTCAGGAACACCCGCGAGCCGGGCAGGTTGCGGGTGGAGTAGACCAGCGCGCCATCCTGCTCGCGCTCGTACAGCACGCCGCTGAACACGCCCATGTTGCCCCACAGGTTCGGGGTCTGGATGGCGTTGTCGTCGATTTCCTTCGCGGTGCAGCGTGAACCGGGTTCCGGCGCGGTGGCCAGGCTGACGGTGTTGCCCTGCACGCAGCGGTAGACGGTGCGCGCGGCGGCCAGCCCGGGCCACAGGCTGGGCAGCAGCAACAGCGCAAGCAGGAGAGGGTGACGGGGCATGGCGGCCGGATCATCCGGCCGCGCCCGCTAATGTTGGGTGAATGGGGGCCGGCAGGGCGGCGCCCGCGGCGGTAGAGTCGACTGTCAGTCGACTATCGCGCGCAGCGCGGGGTTTTCCGGTGGCCCACGGGAGAGCAGTCGACTAACAGTCGACTCTACCGACGTTCCCGATTTCCGGCATTGCCGCCCCCGCATTCCCGGTCATTTTGCCGCCCTCCGACGCACCCAATACCCCACGCCCAGCAGCACGAACCACACCGGGCTGGCGATCAACGCCTGGCGGGTGTCGGCCTGCAGGCTCAGCAGCACCAGCACAGCGGCGAAGAACACCAGGCAGGCCCAGCACATGGCAACACCGCCGGGCATCTTGAAGATCGATGCGGCATGGCGCTCCGGATAGCGGCGGCGATAGGCCATGTAGGCCACCAGGATCAGCGACCAGACGAAGATGAACAGCACCGTCGCCAGCGTCGTCACCAGGGTGAAGGCGGTCACCAGGTTCGGAATCAGGTAGATCAGCAGCGTGCCACCGAGCAGGCACAGGCACGAGAACAGCAGGCCGCGGGCGGGCACGGCGGCACGTGACAACTTCGACAACCCGCGTGGGGCGTGACCCTCTTCGGCCAGGCCGTACAGCATGCGGCTGGTGGAGAAGATGCCGCTGTTGGCCGAGGACGTGGCCGAGGTCAGCACCACGAAATTGATCAGGCTGGCGGCGGCAGGGATGCCGGCGAGCACGAACAGTTGCACGAACGGGCTCTTGTCCGGCACCACCTGGCGCCACGGGGTGACGGCCATGATCGCGATCAGCGCCAGCACGTAGAAGATGATGATGCGTACCGGGATCGAGTTGATCGCCTTGGGCAGGTTGCGCTCGGGGTCGGCGGTTTCGGCGGCGGTGGTGCCGACCAGCTCGATGCCGACAAAGGCGAACACCGCAATCTGGAAGCCGGCGAAGAAACCGACCAGGCCCATCGGGAACATGCCGCCGTCGTTCCACAGGTTCGACAGCGACGCGGTGTGGCCGCTGGGCGAGGTGAAGCCCCACGCCACCAGGCCGGCGCCGGTGATGATCAGCGCGCAGATCGCCACGATCTTGATCAGCGCGAACCAGAATTCCATTTCGCCGAACAGCTTCACCGTCACCAGGTTCAGCGACAGCAGCAGCATCACGCACGCCAGCGCCGGCTTCCAGGCGTCAAGCCCGGGGAACCAGAACTGCGCGTAGGCGGCAATGGCGATCACATCGGCGATGGCGGTGACGATCCAGCAGAACCAGTACGTCCATCCACAGAAGAAGCCGGCCCAGGGGCCGAGCAGATCGGTGGAGAAATCGATGAAGGATTTGTACTGCAGGTTGGACAGCAGCAGCTCGCCCATCGCGCGCATCACGAAGAACAGCATCGCGCCGATGATCAGGTAAACGAAGACGATGGACGGGCCGGCCAGGCTGATGGTCTTGCCCGACCCCATGAACAGGCCGGTACCGATGGCACCGCCGATGGCGATCAGTTGCAGGTGGCGGTTGGACAGGCTGCGGCGCAGGTGCTCGGGGGGCGTTGCGGGCTCGGTCATGGGCGCGGGCAAAAGGGCGGGCGAAGCGTTCGACGGTAGTCCTCCACAGGCCGGAGCGCCAGCGCCGGATGGGCCAATCCCGTCAAACTTCGCCGCTTTCATCACAATGTGACCGAATACCGGATTCATCCCATTCCGCCCGGCCCGGCGCCATGCTCAGATAGCCGCACCTGCCCAAGGATCGGCCCGACCATGCGCCCTGCCCCGCCCGCCCCGCTGGAGCCCCGGCCATGAGCCGGCTGCGCGTGATCATCGGCGGCACCGCACTGGCGCTGCTGGCCGCAGCCGTGCCGATCGCGGTGATGGCCTACGCCACCTGGGACCGTGCGGTCAGTGTCGAGCAGCAGCGCCTGCGCGACATCGCCGGCCGCACCCTGCGCCGCGCCGACCAGTCCTACCTGGAAGCGCTGGCCGCGTTGAAGTCCGCCGAGGCCGGCGCCTACGATCCGTGCGGGCCGGACCACATCCGGCGCATGCAGACGCTGGTGATGACCTCGCCGTCGGTCGACCAGATGGGCTACTTCGAGGGTGGCAAGCTGCGCTGCACGTCGTGGGGCCCGTTCCTGTCCGACGTCAACCAGCCCAGGTCCGACCACGTCACCAGTGATGGCGCCGGCATCGCCGTGGATGTGCGCCCCGAGGCAAGCGGACGGCGCCAGGTCCTGTCGATCCTGTATGGCAACTACGACGTGCTGGTCGATCCGCGCCGCTTCGTCGATGTCATCGCCGACCCGAACGTGCGCCTTGCCCTGGCCAGCCCGGACGGCCGCCTCCTGGCCAGGCAGGACGGCATGGATCCGGCATTGCTGGAAACCCTGCTGCGCGCGCCCGGTGAGGGCCTGGACCACAACACCCTGTACGCCACCGCGCGCAACGAAGAGTGGCTGGCGATCGCAACCACGCCACGTACCGCGCTTGCCGCGACCTTCCGCCAGCAGGCCTGGCTGTTCGTGCCGATCGGCGTTCTGCTGGCCGCCATCGGTGCCGGCCTGGTGATCTGGCTGTCGCGTCGCCGCCTGTCCCTGCGCGGCGAGCTGGCCACGGCGATCCGCCGCCGCGAGCTGTACCTGCACTATCAACCCATCATCGAACTGGATACCGGCATCTGCGTCGGCGCCGAGGCGCTGGTACGCTGGCAGCGCCCGGATGGCACCCAGGTGCGGCCGGACCTGTTCATTCCGCTGGCCGAAGAGGCCGGCATGATCGCCGCAGTCACCGATCTGGTGATCGAGAACGTGGTGCGCGACATGCGCGAACTGCTGGTGGCCGACCGCAGCGCGCACATTGCGATCAACCTGGCCGCCGAAGACATCAGCAGCGGCCGTGCGCTGAAGATGATCTCCAAGCACATGGCCGGCAGCGGTATCCTGCCGCAGCAGATCTGGATGGAAGCCACCGAGCGCGGCTTCCTCGATCTGGACCGCGCCCGCACGATGCTGGCACAGGCACGTCGGGCCGGGCACAGCGTGGCCATTGATGATTTCGGCGTCGGCTTCTCCAGCCTGCAGTACCTGGAGCAGCTGCCACTGGATGCGCTGAAGATCGACAAGTCGTTCATCGATGCGATCGGCACCGAGAGCGCGACCAGCCCGGTGACGCCGCACATCATCGACATGGCCAAGGAGCTGGGCCTGTGGGTGGTGGCCGAGGGCGTGGAAACCGAGGCACAGCTGGCGTACCTGCATACCCGGAAGGTCGAGTTCGCGCAGGGCTGGCTGTTCTCGCGGCCGCTGCCACGGGATGAGTTCGTGGCGTTCCATCACAAGCGGCAGCAGCGCTATGGCGCGGCGCGGGAGCACATGCAGAATCCGCGCAGCGTGCCGATCGAGCGTGAGGGAGTGGAGTAGGACGGCGAACGGCGGAGCCCCTCGTGGCGGGTCGCGTATTGCTATCCCAGGGTTGGCCGGGACGGTCGGGTTCGCGGGGGGCGCCGTAAACCCGTCCGTGGGGGCTTGGCCGCGGCATCCATGCCGCGGACACCCCCGCGAACCCAACCGTCCCGGCCTCTGACAGGTTCCGGCGGCGTCCCGCCACGGAATCAACGGAAGAAGGCAAAGGCAATGGCAAACGCGGGTCGCTGCGCTCGGTGGATCCACGCCATGCGTGGATGGCGGGGACCACGGTAGTGCCGGCCGCTGGCCGGCACCTCCGTAACGTTTGCTCTGGGCCTACACCCAGGCCTTCGGCCGTGCCAGCAGCCACGCCACGCTCACCGCCAGCAGCAGCAACGGCAGCCATCCCAACTGGTTCGGGCCGCCCGCCTGCAGCAGCACACCCCCTGCAACGCCTCCGGCGGCGATGGCGAGGTTCCAGCCGGTCACCAGCATCGACTGCGCCAGATCCGCGGCGGCACCCGCGCGCCGAGCCAATGCGGTCTGGAACAGGGTCGGCACCGCGCCGAAGGCCACGCCCCACAGGATCGTGGCCAGCAGCAGCGCGGTCGCGTCGCCCGGCCACAGCAGCAGCGCCAGCACCGGCACGATGAAGCCGATCACCGCCGCCCACACCAGCGTGCGCAGATGACGGTCCACGCCCCAGCCGGCAATGCCGATGCCGGCGATGGCGGCCACGCCAAAGGCCAACAGCAGGCGGTCCAGCCACGGGCCGGCGCCGGCCTCCACCGCCAGCGGTTCGATGTAGGTGTAGAGCACGTTGTGCGCCAGCACGTACAGCACCATCACCAGCAGTGCACTGCGCACGCCCGGCATGCGCCACACCGTGCCCAGCGGTATGCGCCGGCCAGCACCGGCGGCGGGCAAGGCCGGAAGTGCCCAACGCGCATACGCCAGCAGCCCCACGCCCAGCACGCTCATCAGCGCGAATGCCCAGCGCCAGCCGATCTGCTGGCCCAGCAACGTACCGGCCGGTACACCCAGTGACAGCGCCAACGGCGATCCGACCATCGCCACCGCGATTGCCCGGCCCTGCAGCGACGGCACCACCATGCGCGCCGCGTAACCGGCCACCAGCGACCACAGCAGGCCACCACTCACGCCGGCCAGGAAACGCGCGGCCAGGATCAGCGGATAACTGCTGCTCAGTGCGGTCAGCGTGTTGACCACCACGAAGCCGGCAATGGCGGCGAGCAGCAAGGGGCGTCGTGGCAGGCGCTGGGTCAGTGCGGTCATCGGCAAGGCGGCCATCACCGAGCCCAGTGCGTACACGCTGACCAGCTGGCCGACCGCCGCATCACTCACACCGAGGCTGTCGCCCATCGGCCGCAGTACACCGGCCGGCAGGGTCTCGGTCAGCAGCGTGATGAAGCCGCCACCGGCCAACGCCAGCAGGCCGGCCCATGGCAGGCGCGTGGCTTCACCGGCGGGGCTGGCTGCATCGATGGCATGGCCGCTCATCGCACGGTCCCCATATCGGCATACACCGCATCGCGCAGTTGATCGACGAAGGCACCGTCCATGCCTTCGTAAAGGGTGTTGGTCAGCGCCACCACGCTCAGCCCGCGCACAGGATCGACAAACCAGCTGTGCCCGTAGGCACCGCCCCAGCGCCATGTACCTGCGTTCTGCGGCGTACCGCTTGCGGCCGCATCGCGCAGCACCGCAAAGCCCAGGCCGAAGCCCCAGCCGGCCGGTTCCGGCGGTCCCTGCTCGCCGACCTGCGGGCTGGCCATCTCCGCTGCCAGTACGGGCGGCAGCAGGCCTGAACGCTGCACGTCACGCAAGGCTTCCAGCACCGCCATCACGTCATCGGCGGTACCGACCAGGCCGGCCCCGGCCGAGGGGAAACGGCTGGCATCGGTGGCGCGCGCGAGGCTGTATTCGATGCCGACCGTACCCTCGAACGGAGCGACCACCTCGCCTTCCTGCAGGCGATGCGGCTGCGGCGCGTCGCTTACATAGGGCGTGGCCAAGCGTGCCGCGTTGCGCGCAGCAAAGGCGGTGTCGCGCAGGCCCAGCGGTGCGGCCAGCAAGCGCTCGTACAGTGCCTGCAGCGTTTCACCCGTCGCTGCTTCGGCAACGGCACCGGCAACGTCCACGCCCAGCGAGTAGAGCCATTGGCTGCCCGGCGCGAACAGCAGTGGCGCCTGCGCGATGCGGCGCACGTTGTCGGCCAGGGAGAGCGGGTTCGCGTCCAGGCCATCGCTGACCCCAGCGCGCGCATACGGGCCGTCGGCATCGGCTTCGAGGAAGCGATAGCCCAACCCGCTACTGTGGCTGAGCAGTTGGCGCAGGCTGATCGGCGGCATGCTGCCGTCGGCCAGTGCCGGGCGGAAGTCCGGCAGCCAGCGCTGCACCGGCATATCGAGGTCGAGCACGCCCTCTGCTACCAGGCGCAGGATCACCGTGGTCAGCAGCGGCTTGCTCACCGATGCCAGCCGGAACAACTGGTCGCGCTGCATCGGCGTTGCCGACTCGCGATCGGCCAGCCCGGTCGCGCTGGCGTGGCGCAGCACACCGTGCTCGCGCACCAGCACCACCGCACCGACCAAGCGCTGCGGGTGCACCTGCTGCAGCAGCCGCTGCACCGATGGCAGTGTCGGCGCGGGTTCAAGGGAAGGAGCGGCATTCATCGCGGGAATCCGTGGGGAGTGGCCCGCCACGTTAGGCAGCACGGCGCAGCGCAAAAAGCCGGTTGCCGCTCCGGGCATCATGGACCGTGCAGTCCGCAATCGGCATGATGGCCGGAACTGCAAGGCCGCAACGGTCCCAACGCCACCCCGCACCACAGTGTTGCGATGGCGGAGCCGTCCACTACGGCCGCGCCGACCTACCCTGCCGCTTTCATTGCCCACACGCCCATGTCAGTCCTGGACAACCTCGCCAATCTGCAGACCTTCGTGCACGCGGCCGATACCCGCAGCTTCGTCGAGACCGGGCGCCTGCAGGGCATCTCGGCCTCGGCCGCCGGCAAGTGCGTTGCCCGGCTGGAGCATGCACTGGGCGTGCGCCTGTTCCACCGCAGCACGCGCAGCATCACCCTCACCGCCGAGGGCCAGCTGTTCCTGGCACGCTGCAGGCGCATCTTCGACGAGCGCGATGCCGCGCGCACCGAGCTGGCGCAGCCGCACGCCACGCCCCGCGGCACGCTGCGCATCGGCCTGCCGTTGGTGGGTGACCTGACCCTGCCGCTGATGGCCGAGTTCATGGCGGCCTATCCCGATATCCGCCTCGACCTAGACTTCAGCGACCGCCTGGTCGATGTCATCGAGGAAGGTTTCGATGCCGTGCTGCGCGTCGGCGAGCCCAGCGACTCACGCATGAACGCACGACGCCTGGGTGTGTTCCCACGCCGCATCGTCGCCTCACCCGCCTACCTGCAGCGCCGCGGCACGCCGCGCACGCCGGCCGACCTGTTGCAGCACACGTTGCTGCACTATCGCTTCCCCAGCACCGGCAAGCTGGAACTGTGGCCGATCCACTGGCCCGACCATGAAACACCGCAGGAGCTGCCTGTGCACATGGTGGCCAACACCATCGAAGCGCGGGTAGCGCTGGCACTGCGCGATATCGGCCTGGCTTTCGTGCCGGTGCACTCGGTGCGCGATGCACTGGCCGACGGCCGGCTGGTAACCGTGCTCGACGAGCATGTGCATTCCTGCGGCATCTTCCACCTGCTGTGGCCCTCGGGCCGCCACGTGCTTCCGAAGCTGCGGGTATTCATCGACTTCGTCAGCGCGCGCCTGGAAACCGTGCCGTAGGAGATCGATCCACCCCATGCCCGGCCCAGAGTAGATCCACGCCATGCGTGGATGCCTTTGTAGAGTCGCGCCATCAAACCATTCAGCCAGCCCCGCTATACTGGCCGCTCATTCCTCCCAGAGGCTCGCGACCAATGCGCCATTGATGCCGCCGTCTTCCCACCAGACGGCCTGACTCTTCCCGCCCCTGCGCGCAGGGGAGAACCCGGCATCCATGGAGGTCGCATGACCCCGCATTCCCTCACGCTCGATCGCGTGTCGTATCGATTGGCCGACGGCCGCCCGCTGTTTTCCGATCTGACGTTTTCCTTCGAACCGGTCGCCACCGGCCTGGTCGGTGCCAATGGCGCCGGCAAGAGCGTGCTCGCACGCCTGCTGGCCGGACGGTTGCTGCCCGACACTGGCCAGGTGCGCGGCAGTGGCCGCGTGTTCCTGTTGCCGACGCCCGGCTATCCACCCGCCGGCACGGTCGGTGAACTGGCCGGCGTCGGCGCGGAACTGGCCGCACTGCAACGCATCGAAGCCGGCAGCGTGGACGAGGCCGACTTCGCCTGCGTCGGCGACCGCTGGGATCTGCGCGAACGCCTGCAGCAGCAATGGCAGGCGCTTCGGCTGCCCGACGATCTCGATCCCGCCCAGCCGGCCGCGCGCCTCAGTGGTGGCCAGGCCATGCAGGTCGCGCTGTCCGGTGCCTGGGCCAGCGGTGCCGATTGGCTGATCCTGGACGAACCCAGCAACCACCTCGATGCACGCCATCGCCAACAGCTGTACGAACGGTTGCAGCAGTGGCGCGGTGGCCTGCTGGTGATCAGTCATGATCGCGAGCTGCTGGCGCACATGCAGCAGATCGTCGAACTCGATGGGCGCGGGCTGCATCGTTACGGCGGACCGTGGCAGCACTATGCCGATGCGCGCGCCGCCGAGCGCGAAGCTGCCGCCGCTCAGCTCGATCATGCGCGCGCCCAGCACCGCCAGCAGCAACGCAGCGCGCGCGAACAGCACGAACGGCAACAACAACGCCAGGCGCGTGGCAACCGCGATGCGAAGCAGGCCAACCAGGCCCCGATCCTGCTCGGCCGGCAGAAGCAGCGCGCCGAGGCCAGCCACGGCCGCGCACAACAGGTGCAGGCCGAACGCCTGCAGGCCAGCGCAGAGCATCTGCGCGCAGCGGCATCGGCGGTGCACGCGGCGCCGGAACTGGCACTGTTCGCCGGTGCGGGTGACCGTGGCAGCACGCGCCTGCTACAGGCCGAGGCGCTGGTGCTGCCACATGGCTGCAGTGCACCGTTGCAGCTGGAGATCCGCCGCGGCCAGCGCATCGCCGTGGTCGGTGACAACGGCAGCGGCAAATCGACCCTGCTGCGTGTGCTGGCCGGCCAGCTGCCGGCACGCAGTGGCACCGTGCAACGGCATGCGCCACTGGCCCTGCTCGACCAGCAGCTGCTGGGGCTGTCCGGCGAGCGCAGCATCCTCGACACCGTGCAGGCCGCCAACCCGGGCGCGGACCCAGGCGAGCTGCGCACGCGGCTGGCCCTGCTCGGGCTGGATGCACAGCGCATCCAGCGGGCAGCCCACAGCCTCAGCGATGGCGAACGCGTGAAAGGTGCGCTGGCCGGCGTGCTGTACGCCGATCCCGCGCCCCAGCTGTTGCTGTTGGACGAACCCGGCAATGCGCTGGATCTGAGCGCATTGCAGGCGTTGGAGGAACTGCTTGCGGCGTGGCCGGGCGCGCTGGTGATGGTCAGCCACGACCTGCATCTGCTGCAGGCATTGCGACCGACGCAGGTGTTGCAGGTCACCGCCAACCACTGGCAATGGCGCGACAGTCTGTAGAGTCAAGCCATGCTCGACTCCGCCATGCATCCATCCACGCATGACGTATCGACCAGGGGGTAGTGCCGGCCGCTGGCCGGCAACCCATGGATCCTCAATGCACCGTCAACGCTTCCACACCGGGAACGCCTGCGGCAACTGCTGCCACAGCAATGGCCCCGCACGCAGCTCCTGGTCGTTGAGCAGGCACGCATCCAGCTCCGCACGCACCGCGCGCTCATCCATGTGCACGCCAATCACCACCAGTTCCTGGCGGCGATCCCCCCACAACGGGTGCCAAAGCCGCTGCATCGCCGTGTGCGCTGCCTCATCCGGGAATTCTTCAGGCCCCGGGAGCGGCGCGCTCCAGCAATCGGCCTGCTGCCGCGCCCATCCGAGGTCGCTGTAAGGCAGCGGCGTGGGCGGCAACAACGGCGCGGTGTCTTCCAGCCCGGCCCGCACGCGGTCACGTGCGGCGTACCAGAAGCCCGCCGCCTGCGTGCGCGTCGCCGCGCCCACGCTGTTCAGCTCACCCACCCAGTCCATGCGGTTGGCCAGCCAGAACCAGCCTTTGCTGCGGATCACGCCGGGCATGCCGGACTGCAGCGCGCGGGCGAAGCGCGCCGGGTGGAACGGACGTCGCGAGCGGTAGACGAAGCTGCCGATGCCGTACTCCTCGGTTTCCGGTGTGTGCTCGCCCCGCAGTTCCTTCATCCAGCCCGGCGCACGTTGCGCACGCTCCATGTCGAAGCGACCGGTATCCAGCAGCTCGGCCAGCGGCACATCGCCGAAGCTGGACAGCAGCAGCTTCGCGTCGCGGTTCAGGCCACGCAGCACGGCCAGCGTGTCCTGCAACGCTTCGTCATCCACCTGGTCCACCTTGCTGACCACGATCACGTCGGCGAACTCGACCTGCTCGCATAGCAGGTCAACCACACCTCGATCATCCTCCGGGCCGGCCTGCTGGCCGCGCTCGGCCAGTCGCGACGTCGAGCCGAAGTCGGCAAGGAACGCGCTGCCGTCGACCACCGTCACCATCGTGTCCAGCCGCGCGATATCACTCAGGCTGAAGCCATGTTCGTCGCGCACCGCGAAGGTGGCCGCCACCGGCATCGGCTCGCCGATGCCCGTCGATTCGATCAGCAGATAGTCATAGCGACCCGCATCGGCCAGGCGCCGCACTTCCTGCAGCAGATCATCGCGCAGCGTGCAGCAGATGCAGCCGTTGCTGAATTCCACCAGCGTCTCTTCAGTGCGGCGCAGCTCGGCGCCACCCTCGCGCACCAGCTGCGCATCGATGTTGACCTCGCTCATGTCGTTGACGATGACCGCCACGCGCAGGCCTTCGCGGTTGCGCAGGATCTGGTTGAGCAGGGTGGTCTTGCCGGCCCCGAGGAAGCCGGACAGCACGGTGACCGGAAGGCGACGGTCGGCGCGGGAAACAGTGTTCATGTCGGAGCGGGTTGGCTGCGGAACGGAAATGTTACTGTATAACAATTGTTGCGCAAGGAACCTCCCCCGATGAAGTCACCTTCGGCCGCCCTGCTTGATGCCGGCGCGCTCGCCCTGTCCAGCCTGTGCCTGCTGCACTGCCTGGCGCTGCCTCTGCTGGCCGCCGCGCTACCGCTGTTCGGCACTTGGGCCGAAGCGGAGTGGGTGCACCTGCTGTTCGTGGCCATCGCCCTGCCGCTGACCGGCTACGCGCTGTGGCGGGCCGAGCGCCGTCACCCGCTGCCCGTGCTGGCCTGGGCCACCGCCGGCGCCGGTCTGGGCCTGTTGCTGGCCGGTGCGCTTGCGCTGCCCTCACATGACTGGGAAACGCCGATGACGGTCACCGGCAGCCTGCTGCTGGCCGCAACGCATATCTGGAACGCGCGGCACCGGCACGGGGGTAGAGTCGACTGTTAGTCGACTGCTCTTCGCTCGGGCTGCATAGAACCCCGCGCTTCGCGCGATAGTCGACTAACAGTCGACTCTACCGCCCCCCGGCCTATTTGCCGTAGCGGCGCAGCAGCTCCACCAGCACCGCGGCCTCGTCTGCCCGCTGCTGCGGGTCGTCGGCACCCACCACGTGTTCCTGCAGGTGCTCGTGCAGCAGCTCCATCAGCAGGCTGTGGGCGGCACCGCGCACGGCGGCGACCTGCACCAGCACGTCCGCGCAGTCACCCGCCTCACCCTCGGGCTTGTCCAGCGCCTGCTCCAACGCCGCCACCTGGCCGCCGATACGGCGAACGCGGGTCAGCAGCTGCTTTCGATTCTTGTGTACATGAGCCATGGCGGGATCGTATACCCTATGGGGGTATCCTTCCACCCCATGGTCTTCCCATGCATCTGGACGCCCTCGCCGCCGCCCGCCGCCACGAACACCGCTTCGACGACGGCAACCCACTGGCCGAACGCAATACCCGCCGCGCCCTGTGGCTCACCGTCGGCATGATGCTGGTGGAGATCGTCGGCGGCTGGTGGTTCAACTCCATGGCCGTGCTCGCCGATGGTTGGCACATGAGTTCGCACGCGCTGGCGCTGGGCCTTGCGGTGTTCGCCTACCGCTGCGCGCGCCGCTACGCGCACGATCCGCGCTTCGCCTTCGGCACCTGGAAGATCGAGATCCTGGCTGGCTATACCAGCGCCATCGCCCTGCTTGGCGTCGCCGCGCTGATGGCCGTGCAGTCACTGCAGCGGCTGTGGGTACCGGCACCGATCCACTACAACGAAGCCATCGCCATCGCTGCGGTGGGCCTGGGCGTGAACCTGCTCTGCGCATGGTGGCTGCACGACAGCCCGGGCCACGCGCATCACCACCACGGGCATGAGCATGGCCATCATCACGGGCATGACCACGATCACGGCCACGCGCACGGTCACGACCTCAATCTGCGCTCGGCCTACGTGCACGTGCTGGCCGACGCCGCCACTTCGGTGCTGGCCATCGTCGCCCTGCTCGGCGGCAAGCTGCTGGGCCTGACCTGGCTGGACCCGGTGATGGGTCTGGTCGGCGCCGTGCTGGTCACGGTGTGGGCGGTGGGCCTGCTGCGCGACAGCGGCCGCATCCTGCTGGACGCGCAGATGGACGCACCGGTGGTGGCCGAAGTGCGCGAGGTGATCGAACAGGGCCCGTGGCCGGCGCGCCTGGCCGACCTGCACGTCTGGCAGGTGGGCCGCGGCAAGTACGCGGTCAGCGCCAGCGTGGTTACCAGCGACGCCCGTCTGGATGCCGATACCGTACGCAACGCACTGGCGATCCATGAAGAGCTGGTGCATGTGACAGTGGAGATCCACCGCAGCGCCTGACCCGCATCCGGTAGTGCCGGCCGCTGGCCGGCAACCTCATGGGCTCCGGAAACAATCCAGCGTTGCCGGCCAGCGGCCGGCACTACCGCTAGAGCTTCAACATCATCCGCAGCAGGTACATCAGCAGCGGCAGCGCGCTCAGCACCGCACCGCCAATACCGATCCACGGCCAGCGCTCACCACGCACGCGCGAGGCCACCGCCAAGCCGCAGCCCACCAGCGCCGCGCCCAGCACACCCACGCCCAATCCCGCAGCCATGCCATTGCCGCCCGCGGCCACCGCCGCCTGCGCAGCCAATGTACCGGCGCCCCAACCCACAGCGATCCCCAGCCAACTGGCCACGCCGCACCACGGTGCCTTACCCTGCGCCATCCGAAAACCCCTGTGTTCTTGCCGAATTTCTGTACGGGCCGTGCCCGCATGCTGCCTACACTAGCCGCACCTGCCTTGTAGGGACATCCCATGCGCACGCTCCGCCTGCTGCTGCCCGGTGCTCTCCTGCTGCTCACCGCCTGCAGTGGTGATGCCGGGCTTCCTTTCAGCGCCGATCCGTTGCAGGGCTGCTTCGCCACCGGCGCGCGGAAAACGGCCGACTTCCGCATCGACAGGGAAGGCGGCCAGTACTTCGTCTCCTTCAGCCGCGGCGACCAGTGGCAGCGCGAGCCGAATGCCCTGCACAAGGCCACCCGCAGCGAGATCAGCCGCTACTTCCGCGATGACGCCGAGCAGATCGACAGCGCGCTGATCCGCATGGCCGGCGGCTTCGGCATCTTCCACTTCAACAAGGACGCGACGTTGAAGGGCAAGGCCAGCGATAGTGACTACATGGCGTTGATGCTGATCGGTGCTGGGCCGGTGTATGCGGTGAAGTGCCCGTAAGACGCAATGATTCTGATGGCGACTCAGGGCAATATGGGCGCATCCTGTCTTCTTTGAGGAGCGATGCCAATGCTGCTGTTTCTGCTGCTTGCGGTAAGCGCGCCGAAGACCCAGGGTGCCTATGACGAAGTCCGGCAGCTGCCCGATGGCCAGACCCTGATCATGCGCACCCTGGACTGGGATCTCGGTGATGGTCGCCACGAGCGCGTTACCGTGCATTGGCTGCTGCAGGAAGACGGCAGCCTGCGCTACGACTTTGATCGGCAGCCACCGGAAACCCAGGAGGTCCACCGTCGATCGTGCGCGCTGCAGGGCATGCAGCCCTCGCGTGGCGTCGGCATGCTCTCGGGGGAAGGAACCACGCACGGTTTCAGCTGCACCCGCCAGCGGTAGCGCCGAGCCGATGCTCGGCCGCTGCCGTCTTCATCCACGCATGGCGTGGATCTACTGCAGCAGCCCCCCGGGCCCCGGTAGAAGCTGCGGTACCATGCCCTCCCCCAAACCGCCCCGGTACCCGCCGTGCCCCACTACACCGGCCCCCTGCTGACCCGCGACAGCGCCGACACCCTGCACCGTGCCCATGACAAGGGCGCTGCCGACTGGCAGGGTTCGCTCGACCTCGGCCGCAGCGAGGACAACGTGGCGCTGGATGCCGACGGCTTCCACTTCCGTGGCCAGCTCTTCCCTTGGCCGGGCAAGCTGAAGGACCGCACGCTGTACTACTGGGACGGCGAGGACTTCGCGCCAATCTCGCGCTACAGCGGTTCGCTGATCAAGCTGGTGCCGACCGAATGGGGCGCACCGACCTTCGAGATCGACGGCATCAAGATGCTGCCGACCTCCAAGCTGTCACCGTTCGAGGACGCGCGTCGCAAGGTGGAGTTGGTCGCCCCGGCCGGCAAGGTCATCCTCGATACCTGCGGCGGCCTGGGCTACTTCGCCGCCTGCGCGTTGGAGGCCGGTGTCGGCCAGATCCGTTCGTTCGAGAAGAATGCCGACGTGATGTGGCTGCGCACGCTCAACCCGTGGTCACCGGATCCGGAATCGGCTGCGGCCGGTGGCCGCCTGCAGTTCAGCCACGGCGATGTCTCGCAGCAGATCGAACAGGTGGCCAGCAGCAGCGTCGACGCGATCCTGCACGACCCGCCGCGCTTCGGCATCGCCGGCGAACTGTACTCGCAGGTGTTCTACGACCACCTCGCCCGCGTCATCCGCAAGGGCGGCCGGCTGTTCCATTACACCGGCGCGCCGAACAAGCTGACCAGCGGCCGCGATGTGCCGCGCGAAGTGGCCAAGCGCCTGGAAAAGGCCGGCTTCAAGGCCGAGCTGGCGCTTGACGGCGTGCTGGCCGTCAAGCGCTGAGCCTCACTCCGAATCCACCTTCGCCAGCGTCATCACCCACTTCGGCACCACCGGTTCACCGGCGTAGAAGTCCTTCGGCTTGTTCTCCGCCATCGCCCAGCGGTGCAGCCAGCTCGGGCCGTAACGGCCGCTGTAGCCCTCGGCGCCACGTGCATAGGCCGGGTCACGCATCGCCTCATCCAGTGAGATGAAGCGATAGCCGCGGCGCTTCGTCGCCGCCACCAGTTCGGCGAACGTGGCTGCATTGAGTTCGTTCGCATGCATCAGCCAGACCTGCGGCAGCGCGTAGCCCAGCAGCGCCTGGGACTGCTTCTCGTAGTAGTCCAGCTTGTTCAGCATGTACGGCACATAGCCCTTGCGCAGCTGCGCCAGCGTCGCCTCGCGCGCCGGGGAATCCGGCTGCTCGTTCATCACGTTGGCATAGGCGAACGCCCACACCCACTCGCCGTTGTCGACCGTCACCGGTGCCACGCGGTAGCCATGCTGCTTGAAGAACACGTCCATCTCCGCGCGTTCTTCCGGCGTGCGCCCGGCACGCAGATAGGGGTGACGCATCCACTGCGGCTTCAGCCCGCGCTCGGCCAGCAACGGCCGCAGCACCGCCTCGCCACGCAGGAAATCCTGCTGGAACGCAGGCACGCCCTTGGCGTTCAGGTCCATGTGCGAGTAGGTGTGGTTGCCCAGCACATAGCCGGCGTCCAGCCAGTCGCGCAACATCTTCACCCGCGCCGGCGGCACCTGCCCATCGATCTCAAGCTTGTTCTCGTTGACGAAGCCGACCACCGGCACGTCTGCCTGATGCAGCTGCGCCATCAGCGCTTCGTGCCGCGACTGAAGATCCGGCGGAACGATCTCGTCCACCCGCGCCCAGGGCAGGTCGTCGATGGTCACCGCGATCCGGCGATCCACTTCAGCGGCGTGTACCGCCAACGAACACAGCAGCAACGGCACAGCACGCAGCAACCAACGCATCAGCACATCCTTGCAGGAGCGAAGCGCAGACTGTAGCGCGATTGCGGGCGCGTGGTTGGTCACACATCCGTTATGCGCTGTGCGACTGCACCTGACGTTCGCGCACGATTGCCCGCCACAGCATGAATCCTGCAGCCATTGCCACCAGCATCAACGCGACCAGCACCAGGGCAAGGTCATCGGGATTGCGCAGCAGCGGCGCATGCTCATGGGTGAGGATCTCGAACACCACCTGCTGCGCCTGTGCCAGCGGCAGCCGGCCCTGCTCGCCCAGTTCAATCAGGCAGGCCGCCGGGGACAGCTTGGCTACGCTGGTCCACGCCATGTCGTACAGGTGCAATGCCCTGAGGGCCAGCGCCAGGATCGCGGCGTGCAGGGCCATCACCCCCCAGTTGGCGCGTCGCAGGCGTTCGGACAGACGCCCCAGGCGGTAGACGCTGATCGACATCGCGCCCAGCAGCGCCAGTGCCACGCCTGCCATCGGAATCCACTGCAACGGTTGCCATGGTGCAAGCGCAGTGGACCGCGCCAGCAGCTGTTCGGCCACCTGCATGCGCGCGACAGGGTCAGGCCCACCGCATGCGTCATCCACCGGCTCCAGCAGCAGTCCCACGCGGTAGTGGAAGAAGCCGGCTGCAAGGGCTACCGCCAGCAGCGCCACCACCTGCAGTGCCAGCAGGATCGGGCCAGGACCACAGATACGACAGAAGCGGGTAGCGGTAGAGACCATCGGTTCATCCGTGACAACAAAGGACCATCCTAACCAAGCGCCCTGTGCTTGTCGGCTGGCGGATACGACAACCGCAGCGTGGTCCCGGTAGGATGTGGATGAGCATGGATGGTCGCATGTAGAGGTGTTGTGGATGGTCACGCTGTATCTGTGGGTGCGAATGCTGCTTCCGCTGCTGGCATTCGTGATCGCGTGGATGCTGCTGTCGCGCCTGAACAAGGTCCGCGTGGCGCGCCTTCCACGGGTGCCCTTGAACCTGCCCGAGCACAGCAGCAGCCCGCGCAGGAAGGACCGGCGCATCCATGCGCGCAAGCTGCGGCGCAGACCGGGCCTGCGCACCGCAACGCGCCCGGCCACCGCGCCGCGCAGCTGGAACCTCGCGGCGGTGTTCGTCTCGTTCTCCGCATTGATTGCCGCCGTGCTGGTCATGCCGGATGGCGCGCGCTTCCAGGTCATGGTCGAGAGCATCACCGGCTACCCGGCCACGATTGCAGAAGTACATGTTCCCGCTGCCGGGCAGCCTCTCGTGCTGCAGGCGTGGCAGCCCGCACTGGCGCAGCTGTCACGGCCGGTAACAATGCGCTACCCGATCGGGCGCACCGGCGGCCAGCATGACGCGCGCGCCACGCTACCGGTACAAGTGAGGCATCAGGGAGATCGGCTGCAGGTGGCTGCGGCCCTGCCGGTGGATGCCGATGTGCTGCGTGCAGAGCTTGCGCGCTTAGCTGGGCTGCCAGTTGAGGCCATCACCGTCCGCCAGAGCGAGATCTCACCCTGGCTGGAACCCGGCTGGACGCCGCTGGACGGTATGTAGATGCCGGACCAGGCCAGGCTGCTGTTGCAGTAGATCCACGCCATGCGTGGATGGGCACCGTGCGGGGTCGAGCACGGCTCGACTCTACAGATCAGGGTCCCCGCGGCAGCTTCGCGGCCCACATGTTGTCGACCAGGTTAGGGTAGCGCCGCCCGTTCTCTTCAGCACGCTGCCTCGCCGCCTCTTTCTGCGCAGGTGACAGCGGCTGCGAGGTCTGGCCCTTCGGGTTGGGCTTCTTCCACGGTGGCATTTTCGGTTCGCGCATGGCCGCAGCTTACCGTTTCAGGAAGTTCAGCAGTGCCAGATTGAAGTGGTCCGCATGGCTGGTATTGCACCCATGTGGCGCGCCTTCCAGGATCACCACTTCGCTGCCCGGAATGGCCCGGTGCGTGCGCTTGCCCGAGCCTTCAAACGGCACGATGGCATCGCTGTCACCGTGCAGGATCAAGGTTGGCACCGTGATCTTCTTCAGGTCTTCGCGGAAGTCGGTGGTGGCGAACGCCTGCATGCAACCCAGCGCCGCCGTCTGGTCGGATTGATGGCAAAGCGAGATTGCGGCCTGGCGCTCATCCTCGGTCACCATCAGCTTGCCATTGGCACTGAAGAAATCGCGAGTGAAGCCATCGAAGAACGCCTCGCGATCCTTCTCCAGACCGCTGCGCATTTCGTCGGCCTTGCCCCGTGTGAGCGGACCTTCCGGGTTGTCCTCGCCGCGCAGCAGATACGGCGGTACCGCTGCTGCAAACACCACACTGTGCAGACGATCCTGGCCATGGTTGGCCACGTAACGTGCCACCTCACCGCCGCCCATCGAGAAGCCGACCAGAGTGACGTCGCGCAGGCCACGCTCCTCGATCACCCCAGCCAGATCCGCCGCCAGCGTGTCGTAGTCGTAACCTTCTGCCGGCTTGTCGGAACGACCGAAGCCACGCCGGTCGTAGCTGATCACCCGGTGCTGCGCGTCGCGCAGGATCGACACCTGCGTCTTCCATGCGTCGGCGGATAGCGGCCAACCGTGAATCAGAATGACCGGGCGGCCGTCGCCACCGGTGTCTTCAATGTGCAGGCGGACGCGGGAAGCAGGCATGGGAGCTCCTGTGGAAGGGGAGGATTTCAGGCTATGGGCCGGCTCCTATCGCGACTGTGATGGAATCGCCGGCCGCCATGACACCGCCTGCACAGGGCACGCCCCCCGGCCAATCCATAGATGCGGGCATTCACTCCCTGGAAATCCCGTTTCGTCGCAGGGCCGCTGCGGCCCTCGGAGCGCCGTGCGAGCCTGCATGAATCCCGCCCTGGAGCCTCGCCATGCTGCTGCTCACCCTGCCCCTGCTGGCCGCCGGCCTCGCCGCCGCCCCCGCGCCCTCCGATGACCTGCGCGAGCAGATCCGCCAGGCCGACACCCAGCTGTTCGCCGCCGCCTTCGAGGCCTGCGATGCCGACAAGGCCGCCGCGATGACTACCCAGGACATGGAGTTCTTCCATGACAAGGATGGCAAGTCGGCCAGCAGCCGCGAGGACTTCCGCCGCAGCGTGGCCAACATGTGCAGCAATGCGCGCAAGGGCGGCTGGAGCCTGCGCCGCGAGCGGGTGGAGCCTTCGTTGCAGGTGTTCCCGCTACACGACGAGCGGGCGCTGGAAATCGGCGACCACCGCTTCCATGAACGCGGCAAGGACGGCGTGGAGCGCTGGGTGGGCCAGGCCCGCTTCATCCAGGTCTGGCGTCGCGTGGACGGGCGCTGGTTGGCCGAGCGGGTGATCAGCTATGACCATCGGTCGGCGGACTGATCGCCACGATGCGGTGGTTCACGGGCCGGTTCTATACTTCCCAGGTCCGTCACGACCTACCGCTGCAGATCGCCCCATGGCAGAGATCTCCCCCAACCATCCCGAGTACGGCCTCAACCAGCAGATCCGCCAGGGCGTGGCCGCCCTGGACGCGCAGCATGGCCGCCCGTTCGACCAGACCAGCGAGCGTCTGACCGCCAGCCTGACCGTGCTCGCCCGCGAGCAGGGCCTGCAGCAGGTCGACCACGTGCTGGTCAGCAACGCCACGGCCAATCATCCGGCCGGGCACAACGTCTTCGTCGTGCAGGGCGACCCGGCCAATCCGGCGCACCTGCGCGCGATGATGCCGACGGCTGTGGCGGCGCAGACGCCGGTGGAGCAGTCGATGCAGAAGTTGGGGCTGGGTGTGCAGCCGCAGGTCGAGGTGCAGGCGCAGGAAATGCAGAATCCCGCGCCGCGGATGGGGTGATGCTTCTCTGAAGCTATCTTCACGATTTACGGCATTTTCCAGTAATGGACCTCAATAGAGATAACGCCGCCCGGCTGACGTCTCGCCACAGAGTAAACACCGTTGGCGTGCATCAGCGTGCGATCGTCGGCGGGCAAGCCCGGATACTTGTCGGCTGCTTGATAATCGCCATAGTACGCAATCCAAAGCCCTACCCGCTCAAGCTCGGGTTGAAAATCCCTCAACTGTTGACTTGAGACAAGAAGCCCGCCGAACAATCCAACTACGCCCAGAAGCCGTGCCAGTGCGATGTTCTTCTTCCCTTCCAATCTATTCTTTACACGCCGGCCGACAGAAGGGATCAGCATCGCCAGAAGTGGCACTCCGAGCGCCACCAATCCCAACGTGATTTGCCAGACAACGGTCGCCAAGCCTACAAGCAACATTGCCAGCGTCAGCCAAACAAATATGTAAAGCGGAAGCGCTAGCGCTCCGGTAGCCATGACGAAATCCTGCCCCGGGAGACCGGTTGCGCTAGTCATGATGTTTCGCGCGATCATGGCCGCCACAAGAATAACCCCCAAGTGCAGCATCAGCATCAGCCTGCGTACATAGCCATACCTCCATGCACCCTGAAGGACTGGGATAAGCCAGGTCATCAACCCCAGCGCCATCAATGTATAGCCAAGGACAAGAGCAGCCTGGAAGCTGTACTGATTCCCGGTTCTTACCACCTCGAAAATCCAGACCGCCAGCAGTGATGCTCCGAGCAGGTAGAATTTTTTCTCCAGATTCAGCGCTCTGAGGCGATCAACAGTGCGCGCAAGAATTTCCATGTTTTCCTGACCCAGTAGGAGCGGCCAGCATTCTGCAGGTTCATCCATTTGTTGACCACTGTGGATCAAGTCCACAGTGGCCACTCGTTCGACTCCTTACAACTGAATCCGCGCCACGCTCTCGTCAGCGCCCTTGTCATCCTTCTCGCCGTTCTTGATGCTCACGAACAGCACGTTGTTCTTCGCATCCAGCGCCAGGCTGTTCGGGTGGGTCGGCACGGTGTAGGTGGCCACCTTCTGGTAGCTGTCACTGTTGTAGGCCGTCACCGTACCGGCTTCGCGGCTGGTCACGTACAGGCGCTTGCGCGGTGCATCCAGCAGGATGCCCAGCGGGCCGGCGTCGGTCGGGATGCTGGCCAGTTCCTTGCCGGTGCTGCGGTCGAGCACCAGCACGCGCTGGCCCGGATGCTTGCTGACCAGGCCGCTGCTCTTGGCCTGGTAGCCACGCAGGAATTCCGAGCCCTGGTCGGTCACGAACAGGCGCTTGCCGGCCGGGTCCAGCGCGATGTTCATCGGCTGCTCGGCGGCGATCTTGTGCTGCGCCACCACCTTGTTCGAATCCGTGCCCACCACCACCAGGTCGGCCAGCAGGTTGCTGGTGTAAACGCGCTTGTTGGCGGCATCCAGCGCCAGGCCCGGCGCCTTGGCATTGCCCAGGCCGTCGATGGTGTTGATCACCTTCAGCGTGTTCGTATCGATCACGAACAGCACGCTGCTCACGTCCGGCTGGCTGCTGTGGCCGGTCACGTACAGGCGGTTGGCCGCGCTGTCGACCACCAGCTCGCGCAGGTCGTGGGTGTAGGCGGCCTTGCCGTCCTTGCCGGTCTTCTTCTCCATCAGCTGGATGGTGCCGACGGCCTTGTTCTGCGCGGTGTCGACCACGGTCACCGACAGGTCCACGGTGTTGCCCACGTACAGGCGGTTGTGGGCGTCATCCAGCACCACACCAAACGCCTTGCGCTCCAGCGGGATGCGGGTTTCCACGGCCAGCGTGGTCGGGTTCAAGCGCAGCACCTGGGCCGGGCCGGCGTCATCGCCGAAGCCGCCGGAGGAGGCCACGAACACGGCGTTCTGCTTCGGGCTGTAGGCCAGCTCGTACAGACCCTTCGCCACGGCCTGGCGCTGCACGGCGGCGGTGGCACTGGCGGCGGGTGCATTGTCGGCGAACGCCGAGGGCGCGCCGAGGCTGAGCGAAACGGCAACGGCCAGGGCGGCCGAGCGGAAGAGAGGATTACGGAACATGCGAGCGTCCTTGAATGGGCACGGGAAGGTGTCCTGGCTCGCTGGGCCGTACTGCGACGGCCCGCCCCGCATCTGTCTGCGCGGGGTGGGCTGGCTGGGGTTGCGGGGGAATGGTAGCAGGTGGGGGGCGTGACGTGCGCCTGCACACGTATGGCAGGCGCGCGGGTTACTGCTCCTTCAACCGCAGCGAATCGGCCACATCGGTCTTGGCCGCCACTTCGGTGGCGATGCTGGCGCGGCGGTGCCCCGGGTCGTTGCGGTCCCCCTGCACGATGAAGATGCTCTCCGCCGCATGGCTGCTTTGGGTCGGCCTGCTGAGCAGCACGTGGTCCACGCGGGAGAGATTGTTCTGCTTGGCCAGCACCAGCAGGCTGGCGCTGATGCGCTGGCTGGCCGCATCGAAAGGGCGGCCATGCGCGGCGTCCAGCTCGGCCACTTTCTGGATCAGCTGCGCGAACAGGCGATGGTCTGGATGCGAATGGTCCAGCAGCGTGCCGGCCACTTCAATCGGCGTCGGTGGCGGCTCATCGCTGGCACGGTCGCCCTGGCGATGATGCTCGGCCTCGCGCTCGGGCATCGCATGGTGGGTTTCGGCATTCAGATCGCTGCCCGGGAACGGCGCGGCAATGCACTGGATTTCCGGCAGGTTGAACAACACCGCGAACTCGCCCAGGTTGCTGCCGCCGTCCAGCGGCGCCGGCAGCGGATGCAGGCCGGCGTAATGCAGCGCCGCCCAGACGAAATCGCTGCAGCGGTTGATGGTGGCCGGGCGATCCACATCGAATTCGAACTCGCCCGGTTCCTCGGCGAAATCACGCAGGCAGCCGTAATGCTCCTCGGTGATTTCCAGGGTGCGGCTGTAGTACGGGTCCAGATGCTCGTCGGCATCGTCGTGGCGCACCTGTGCGTACTGCACGCCGGTGCGGGTTTCGCCCGGCGCCTGGCGCGGCGGTGCGAAGCCGTAGCTGTAGGCCTCATCGCCCGCGGCCACCTGAAGGTACATATGGCCGCGCGGCGAGATGCCACCACTTTTCAGCGGGGTGCCGGGCGCGGCCAGGTACAGCGTTGCGGTGTAGCGTGTTGCCTGCTCCATGCCTGTTCAGCCTTGATGGGTGCTGCGGTCCTGGGCGGATGATGGCATAGGTGGGATGGGGGTCAGGTGGAGGGAGAGAGGACGCCGATCGCGACTTGCTGAATGTGTGAGCCAGCCAGCAGTAATGGGCCCGGACGTGAGCAAGTGCCCGCAGCGACTGGAGCTTGCCATTCCACCGTTCTATAGTCGTTTCGATCATGCAAGGGAATCGCCCATGAGCAGAGCACCGGCTTGCCGGCTTGCCTCCCTCGCCCTGGTGGCCGTGCTGAGCACCACCGCCTGCGCGAAGGCCCCATCCACGGAAAAGGACCCGAACGGAACCCCCATGCGCGAAAGCGCAACCAACCCACGCACGGTGGGCGGACAGACCTACACGACGCAGCCGGTGGAGGCACGGCTTGGCCCGCACCGCTTCATGTTCCCGGCCAACCTCTACTACAACCAGACGGGTCCCCTGGCCGATGCCAGCGTCATGCTCACTGTGTTCTGGCCTGATTTCGATGCAGCGCCTCCTGATGATCGCCCGGTACGCAGCACGCAGGACAGCCGGCGGCAGGTGCTGGTCGAGCTTAGGTACATCGATCGCGTTCCCATCCAGAACTATCTGGCGCGTCGGTCCAGTAGTGAAGCCACCAGCGCGCCGGGATCGCTGGAGCGAAGGGACCCGGCAGAGAACCTCGCGCTGCGCGTTGCCCAACCCGAACGCTGGGGCCTGACGCCCTATTCGATCGACCCGTCGTTGATGGAAGCCTATGCAAAGGACTCGGAGGCTGCGCTGGGCAGGCCTTACGTGCACAACCCGGGTATGGAGCCAGACTGGTATGTAGCCCGCTCGGTGGAGGGCCAACTGACAACGTTCATCAGCTGCGACCCGGCAGACCGCATTCCTGACGGACTTGTAGTTCAGGGAAAGACACTTGAACGCGCCGGCGAAGGCCAGATCGCAATGTGCCGCCATTCCATCGTGGACGTGGGCGACAGCATCGCCATCGAGATGAACTATGCACGCGTCATGCTGAGCGACTGGCAACGCCTGGAAACCAGAGTGCGTGATCTTCTGAGCCGCTATCGCGCTCAATCGCAATGAATGGAGATCCCGGCGTTCTTCATCCGGGTCGTACAGTACCTTCAACACCGTCAGGGACTCACCGATGGGCATCACAACGAAGGAGGCTTCGGTTTTGCTCTCCGTCATCATGACCAGATTGCTTCGGCCGCAGCTACCTCGAGCTATGCTGCGCGCGGCTCACATTGGTGCTCTTTTCGGACTGTCAGCCATGCTCACGCTAACATCTGCATGCGCGCGATCGACGGATACGTCTGCCGTCAATGAACGTGCCGCTGCCGCAGATACGCAGCCCGCCCGCATCTCCATGGCCGAGCTGCATAAACGGATTCTCGCCTACGCGGATTCGCTCAGGTCAAGGGCGGACATCACTCCGGACAAGTTCGGCACGGCGATCGGTGTCTCGCTCGTGCCAGACGAAAAGGTCAGCATCAGGCACATCGCCAAGGACCTGGCAACGACGAACGGCTACAACTATGGGGCGTCTTATCTGTCGGTTGAGTCGGCACGTGAGTTCCCCAACCAAGAGGTGATCTTCTATCAGCTGCGCAAGCAGCCAGTGACGGATGCTCCGAATGGCGTGTGCTACTGGGAAGCCGAAAGTGCCGGACGAGCCCTCGAAGCCCTCGGATACAGGACCGGAGGAGAAGTGCCATTTCAGAGAGGGGGCATCAGGCAGTACCGGCGCCCCATCACCGGTGGCAAGCAGTATATGGATACCAGCCTGTTGACCTATCGTTCCGATGAAGGTGATACAGCGAGAACCTGCGTCTACGCGGTCCAGTTTGGAGGGGGAGACAGATGAATACGATCCCCCGCTATCGGAAGATTGCCACGTGGCGTCATCGTCAGTCCTTCCTGCAGGTCACCAGTGCAGCGCGTGCCTTGCTCATCACATGCTGGCCGCACGAATCTGTATGTCGTGCTGCACCCGTTGGTCTTCCAGCTGCTGATCCATCTGATTCGCAAGCGCACGCTGATGCGCTTCACGGCTGACAGAGTCGAACTGCTGCAGTGACTCTTCCACTGATGTCTGCGCCGCCAGTTCTGTCGGCATCGCAGCGCGCTGGTGCGCCGGATTGCTGGGCTCACCCTGCACCACGAACAGCGTGTGCCCAGCCGGGTGTTCGCGCGTGGCGTTGCTCACCAGCACATGGTCCACCCGTTCCAGATCGTTGTCCTTGGCCAGTACCAGAAGGCTGGCGGTCATGCGTTCGCTGACTTCGTCGAAGCTGCGGCCGTGCTTTGCGTCCAGCGCTTCCACGCCCTCACGGATCTGCTGATACAGCGCGTGATCGGGGTGGCCGGGCTGCGTGGGGTCCTGCAGCGCCCGGTTCGCGGTCGATGCCTCATCCGGTCCGGGCACGGCCGGCTCAGGGCTTGGCGGTGTCGTAGGCTCGGCAGGAACAGGGACAGCCGTAGTGACGGGCTGGAGGTCATCCAATGGAGCCGGTTCGGGCTCTG
This sequence comes from Stenotrophomonas sp. YJH_SMC_6, assembly GCF_059371335.1. Lineage (NCBI taxonomy): Bacteria > Pseudomonadati > Pseudomonadota > Gammaproteobacteria > Lysobacterales > Lysobacteraceae > Stenotrophomonas > Stenotrophomonas sp. YJH_SMC_6. The sequence continues at coordinate 214,465 of NZ_JCAFUM010000005.1, forward strand.
GCACGTGTTGTGCCGCTTCCTGCTCCACAGGCCATGGATCGCGCGCGGGCTCAGCAGGCAGCGGCTCCTTGAAGGGCACCGGTTCCACCTCCTGCACTGCCATGTTCTGCTTTGGGGTGGGGGCAACCGCAGGCACCGGGGCCATCCGCTCCGGCTCCGATGCCTGCTCTGTGCGCTGCGTGGGCACCGTCTGCGTTGCCGCTGCCAGAGGCGTGGCAGCGTGTGGCGTCGCGCGCTCAGGTGCGGCCGTGGGCGCCTGCGTAGGCCCCGCGGGCTCTGGCGTCTGTGAGGCGGTACGGTTTTCGGTGGGCGCCTCGCTGTTTGGATGGGGCTGAGGTTGGGGCTCCGCCTCACGCCGCGGCGGATCGCGCTGCTCGGCGTGCTGCTGAGGCGCGGGCTTGTCCTGTGCCGCGGGCGTAGGTGGTGGCGTGACCACTACCGCTGGCGGCGCCGCCGCAACCGGTGCAGGCGCGATGGGCTGCGCAGTCGCCGGCTCTTCAGCCCGCGCTTCTACGTTCCCACTCTGCTCCGATGGCTTGTCGCCATGCGCCGCCTGCGCGGCTGCTCGCGCAGCCTGCCCCGCATCCACCTGCGCAGCACCTTGCCGATTGGCCTCCTGCAGTGCCTGCCGGTAAGCCTCCTGCTCACCCGCCGACAGCGCGGCAATGCGCAGCTCGGGCGAGTCCGGCAACGGCGCTTGCTCATTCGCACGCGTCCGCACCTCATTCCATGCAGCCTGCAGCTCCTGCGTGCTGGTGGTCGCGACGGCGCGCGCCACGCCATCTTGGCCTACCTGGTAATGGGTGATGGGCCGGGAGGCGCCGGCGTTGCCCTCGGCTACAGGTCCCAGTTCCTGCAGCGTGGGACCCGTAATGCCGTGCTGCTCGCGCGTGCGTGCCGTGGCAAGGGCAATGGCCTGCTCCCACGCCGGTGACAGGGCAACGCCCGCAGCGTAGTAGCTGTGGCGCAGCTCGTTCTGGTTCACTTCCGCCGCAGACGGCAACGGCCGCGCGTCCAACGCGGCAATGGTCTGGTTGAACTGATCGAGCGACGGCTGCTGGATGGCGCGGGTCAGCTCCAACTCCAGCGCCATGTTGCCCTGCGCGATCTGGCCAGCATGGCTCCACTGCCCTGCTTCGTCGCGCTGGTAAAGCTGATTGTCCGAGCCCTGGACGGCGTCGGGCCTGGCACGCGCCTGCTCCACCGCTTCCGGCACCAGCGGCACGAAGTCGCTGGCGCGGGTAGCGGCGTAGGTCTCCAGGTAGCTGGCGGCAATGGCGGCTTTGCCGTTGGCGATGTTGTTCTCGATGCGCTGCACCGCCTCGCGGTTCAACTCGCTGGCGCGTTCAGGGCTGGCGGTCTGCGTCTCATACACACCCCGGTCGTTGGCTCCGGACACGCCGATCTTGACCTGCCGCGTCCACTGTTCGGTCTGCGCATCGCGGTGCCAGTTGGGATTGTCCAGACGGCCTTCGCCGTCCCGCGCCGGGATGCTGAAAGGATCCTGCGGTGGCGGCGCCTTGCCCAGCGCCAGCTCTACCGCTTTTACATGGGCGTATGCGCCCAGCTCGCGGGCCTTCTCGTAACTGGCGCCCACACTGCGCTCAGCCGGATTGCCCAGGCCGTCGCCTGTGCTGTCCATAACCGCCTGGCGCTGCCAGTTGCGGCCATCGAACTGCCATGTGACATCGGCCTTGTCGGTCTGCCGGTAGACGGCGCGGTTGTCGAGCAGATCGGCGCCCTTGTCGAACGCCTTGCTCATCAGCAGCGCATCGCCCGCGACGATGGCCGCAGGGACGAAGCTGGACGTGCCGATCACCGATGCCGTGGCCATGCCACCGATCCAGCCACCGCCGTTGCGTGCCAGAGCGTGGGTGAGCTCGGATTGGGCGGCGGTGCCGTTGCCCGCTTCCAGCAGCTGTGAGGTGCGACGGGCGGTAATGACAGCGTCGGCGCCGGATGCGAGCAGGCCGCCGGAGCGGATCAGTTGGCTGGTGGAGGCTTCGCCGAGGAGGATGCTGGTAGTTGCAAATCCTCGCTGACCTTGCGGAACGCGCAATGGGTCTGCCGCTTCCTTACCCAGAGCATTCTCAACTATCAGGACTCCCTCTGAGGATATGCTCAGCCTGCCACCGTGGTAGGCGCTGGAGATTGCCTCCGAAAGGCCTTGACGCTGCAACTCCGCTCCACCTCCACGTGTTAACGGATTGGGAGATGACTGAATGTGCCGGAGCGTGGCCACTACACGATGCTCCGAATGAGTAACACCCGCCCAGCCGCTATCGATCGGCGTGAAGCTCCTAAGCTGTTGAAGCTGGGGAGCGTTCAACTGGCCATAACGGGCTTCGTTGAAGAAGAAGCTCTGAACCTGTGGCCGAATATCGTCAGGCTTTAGACCATAGGGAGCGTTGGTGTAGAGATCACCATTGATCAGGCCGACCCGTACCGTGTCGCGCAGTGCCTCTACCCGCCCGGAAATCCGCGCCTGTGCCGCAGCGTCTCCGTTGAACGCGGCCACTCCGTCGGACGTCTGCTCCAAGCGACGCAAACGTTGTAGGAGGCCGATCTGATAGTCGGCGATAGGGCCACCACTGTGCGGAGTGATTCCCAGCGTTTGAGCAAACGCCGGATCAGCCGGGAGAAAGATCCGATTCTCCGGGGCGTGGATATCAAAATGACCGGAGTCGGCGAGCATCCTGAGCAGTGGGCTACGCGCTAGCGTACGCTGCTCGATCGCGTGATGGTCTTGAAAGTCAGGTCCGTTGCGAGGCATCGATCAGGCTCCTTCCTGCTCAGCAGCTGCAAAGCGGCTAGATATCTGCAGCGTCAATAAACCACATGCCATCGGCATCATTGTCAGTAGCCACGCCAGCGCTTTCCACTGCGTCTTTGAACACGTGGTCGCAAAAGACAGAGGCTGTATAAGGTGTCTTGAAGACGTGCGCCTGGCCGAGCGCGCCACGATCAAACGTCACACTTGCACCACCACCAAGATCGTAGAACTTCCCGTTGATGAAATCTTCGGAGGTATCAATAAAGAGCTTGGAAGCACCTTCGTCCAACGCATCAACTACCCGGATCACAGTGCACAAGTAGCGGCGGTCGCCTTGCCTGCCATCTTCCAGCCGATAGTCAATCTCCGCAAAGGCAAAGGCGTGAGGATCAACGGAAATCATCACGTCATGCAGTCGTTTCGAGACGAGCCAGTATCCGCTGAATCCCGGCTCCAGATCCCGCGGCGGTGCGCCCATGCTGGGATTGAAAGCCAATCGCGGAACTTCGCGGAGTGGTGGAATGCCCCCCTCTTCTGGTAGCAGGATCATGCGGGGAGGAGACAGCAGACGATCCAGATTCTCGAAGACGACCCCGCATGCAGGGCCGCTGATTGCACCGGCCTCAAGGAGAAAGAACTCCCCCTTCCGGGGGCGATTAGCTGAGGTCGAATCCATGCGCTATCTCCATCTCATTCTGATTCCTGCACTGGACACAGCTTACCGGGGGCCGCTCACGGAGCAAATACTCGCAATCCTAAAGATACGTGCTGAATGGGCATACTTCCTGTAACCCGGTCTGCAGCAGCCGGAAATCGGATGACAACAAGATCCATTACACCTAGATCACCCGTCCAATGGGAGCCCTTCACTCGGTCGTCATCGACAATAGCCAGGTCGGCTTGGACGACCACCCGCTGGGCTGCTACGCGGACCTTCCACCGCACGAGGCAGTCCTAGTGTTCGGCAGCAACTACGACGTGGAGCCGGACGATGGGCAGCGGCTACAGCCGGGCGTGCCTGACTGAACCGTGCGGCTGTTCAACACGTCGCAACTGGTTTGCCATCAGTTGTCTGCTCACTAAGGTCAGATTGCCGCAGCGTCCACGAAGGAGATGCCGCTATCCCGAGGATTCGCGGGAAGCCCCGCCGCGTGAACTGCATCAACAAATTCGCGGCTCACGATAACGAAGGTGCTGAATGGAGTCAGGAAGACATGCCCATCTCGCACCACCTCAGAGCGAATGGCCAGACTCGCCCCGCCTGCAATCGAATAGAACTTTCCGTTGACGAAGTCCTCATCGATCTCGATATCAAGCCTTGAATGCTCCTCGTCTATCGCGTCCAGTTCACGCACCACGTCGCACAGGAAACGCCGTGGCATAGGTGTGCCATCGGCCAGGCGGACATCACACTCAACAAAGTCGAACGCATGCGGATCCACGGATTTCATCACCTGCCACAGCCGTTCCGAGACGAGCCAGTACCCGCTGAAGCCGCCCTCCAGGTCACGTGGCTCAGGGCCCTCGGAAGCGTCGAAGACGATGCGTGGCTTCTCGCGAAGCGCCGGGAAACCCCCATTGTCCGGGCGCAGAATGATGCGCGGTGGATCGAGCAACACCGACAGGTTCTCAACCTCGGCGCCCCGGAAAGGACGGCTGCTTTCCAGATCTGGTGAGAACAAGTAGAACTGGCCCGCTTGAGGGCCCTGCGTGGGGCTTCGCTTCATCGCTTGCGTCCCTGGATTCCCTTCAATGACACCGCAGATGGAGCTTACCCCTCTTGGCATGGTCGTTTCGACGCAGATGCGATGAGTTCGCGTCTTCCTCTGATGAGCCCCTGTGATGAGTGAGAAGGAAGTACTGCCCGTAATCGCACCCTCTGAGATGGCGATAGACCATCCTCTGCTCCCCCACCGGAGGATGTCCATGACCAGGATCGACCCCGCATGGCTGGAAGCCTTCGACAAGGAGCTCCTCCACCTGTTCGCCGTCGACCATAGCGATGCCGGCATGGATGAGTACCTGCTGGGCTGCTACGCAGACCTTCCACCGCGCGAGGCGGCGCTGGCGTTCGGCAACGACTACGACCTGGAGCGCGATGATGCGCTGTGGCCACAGCCGGGCGCGCCTATGTGATCCGCGCAGAAATCCCGCACGCCGGCATTCAAGGCAGGCGATGCCAGGGGATGGCCGCTATGCTGGCAGCGCACCGGAATAGAAACCACGTATGCCCCGCTTCAACACCACCCTGGCACTGAACCTCGTTCTGATGCTGTTGGGCGCTACACCTGCCATGGCCATGGCGGCAGATCCACGGGTTTCCACTGAAGTGTTCGTGGAGCGCGGTGACAACCCCACCTTCCAACTGCAGCAGGCGCCTGCCATTGAGTATTCAACGGCCCCTGCCACGCCGCCCGATACCTTCCTGCAGGCTCCCATGCAGGTGCTGTTGGTTGCTCAACTGAATGAGCTGGCCACGTTTCCAACGTGATGGTGGCGCGGTCCAGCGGACTGCGGGAGCTTGATCGTGCGGCCCTTACCGCAGTGGACAAGTGGCGCTTTGATCCGGTCGTGGTTGAGGGCGTCGCGCTGCATGCACGGGTACGGGTCCGTCTGACCTTCGTGCCCACGGCCGAGGCGCCGCTCGGCTGAACCGCTGCTCCAATCTGTCGCAATTGGTCCTACGCCATGGCCCTGGCTGCGGGCATTCCTTCGCTTGGAGCCAATAGCGCCAAGCCCTTCAAGACCGTTGCAGCGCAATCGCTTGCTGGCTTAACACCGTGTGCGACAATGCCGAAAGCGTCAGGACTGACAATCGTCGGTTCTGCAGTTTCTTGGCATTTGGCAGCTGTGCGGGTATCTCTTGGCGTGCCACCGGAAAAGGGTGGCGCGGGGTTCGAAAGCCCGTTCAGTAGCCTTGTGTTTTGCGCTTGTCAGCCGGCGTCACCTTGCGTGGCGCCGGCTGGCAATCCGTTCGCGTTCCATGGCGGGCGGTGCGTGGGGGTCTTCGGACCCACCGGCTTGGTTACTGTCCGGCTTTCGAACCACGCATCGTCCGCCGCCTTTATCGGTGGCGCTGCTATCTGTCCTGTACGGAGCATTGCCATGAACACATCGGACTTCCGTTCCCTGCACGCGCAGTACGATCCGGACAACGCCGAAACCGAGCGCGAACCGTCCGTCGATCCCAACGCCTTCGTCGCCACGCTGCACCGCATCGAAACCGGTGCGGCCGCGGATGGCCAGCCTTGGCCGGAGCGTCATCAACTGCCTGGGCGTTGCCTTCAGCTGGCGGATGCGGACTGCGCGTTGGCAGGGCTGCGTGTGGTGGCCGAGCTGATGTTGGCTGCGGAGCGGACTCGGCAGAATGGCGCGCCCGAGGAGTACCTGGGGGATCGGGTTATGGAAGGATTGAAGATGGCGTGTCTGGCGTTGACTGCGCAGGTGACTGAGCAGTTGCAGGTGCGGGAGTAGTCCAGTTGGACCGGGCCATCTGTCGCGTGGCTGCTGACCGTCCCCGCGTTTTTCTTGGCCGACCGTTCTCTTTCTAGTCCATTCTCTATCTGCAGGGCGTCCAATGAGGCCTGTGATCTATGGTGCCGCCCTGCTGGCGGCGCTGTCTGCGACGATCGCCAGCTGTCATGAACCCAAAGCTGGCTTTGAACTGCGGACGTTTCCGAAGGTGTCCGACGCTGAGTATTCTGTCATGCGCGAGGAGGCGGTTCGACTTGCGCGTGGGGGCGTGGTGCAGGAAGCACGGCATCCGAGTGATAGGTACTTCGTGGTTATTTGTCGTGGCGTACCCGCGATGCTGGTGGACAACTCGTTGGAGCAGCTTTTGATTGTGCTGTATGCCGGCAGGGATATTGATGCTCCATGCGTTGAGTCGCTGATGTCGCATTGGAGTTGGCGGATTGTGACCGAACGAGCGCGCGTATAGCGAATGTGAGTACAGCGGGATGGGAGGCCACGCTGGACCTCCTCTGTACGGCCCACATTCCGATGCTACTGAGCTGAAGTCTGTGGGTGGCGCGGGGGCTGCGAATTAACCGGCGCAGGATCTGACCGGGCGTGTGGCGCTTACGCCGCGTTAGGGGCTGACGCTTTATGCGGTGGATCTGTGCCGGGCAGCGCGCGATGTGCGTGAGGTGACGCCGGATTGGTACGTGGTGCGGGATGGGGACGGAGGGGCGACGACGTTCATCAGCTGCGACTCTTGGGAGTACATGCCGGATGGGTTGCTAATGGAAAGCGGGAAGCTTGTGCGGTTTAGTGAGGATCGGATAGCGATGTGCCGACATTCGATGTTGGATGTGGACGAAGGCGTAGCCGTAGAGATGAGCTACGCTCGGGTGCTTCTAGGGGCTGGCGGCGATTGGAGGCAACCACTCGCAAGCTGATACGGCGGTGCAAAGTGCAGCGGCCAACTCCTGGATTAGTCCAGTTTTATGGACCGAGGGTAGCGTCGCAGATTGACCGCAAGGTCGTGTGCGACAGCTCTGGAATCGGTTATTGCCCGATTCGAGTTGGTGCGGCGATCGCCGGCGATCCAGTGGTGCAAGCCGGGCGCTTTTGTCTGACCACCCTGCCAGTCTCTTTCTGAATGACGGGCTAGAGCGCTCGTAAATGTAATCAGGGAAACAATGGCAACAGAGATTCAGAGTTGCGGGCCATTCTGCCCTGCTCGCCTCGTTCGCCGACTACACGCGCTCGACTGACAATGTTGTCAACAGTGCGAGCCTCCAGCCACTTGAACGGTAAGCACTGGGCAAGCCCGCATCCCTCCGATCTCTAGGGGTAGTCGATTCACAAGAGCGCCTAGTTTCCAACGTAGCCTGCCTGCAGGAGAACCGCTGACTTCTCGGAATACACGCTTTCGAGTCACTGAGATCGGACTGATGCCCCCCGCAAGTAGGGCACGCTGGCGCGGAGGTTTATGTTCATCCGGTTCCCGGTGGCCATACGTTTCCACGCCAACTAAGAATGCGGCACGAGCGGCATGAACCTCTGCTATCACGGCATTTCCGTTTGCGGACCCAGTAGGAAACAATTCACGAATGACCGTACTATGCAAGCATTGGGGCTCGATGGCATGCTCGTTGTACCGATCAAATGTCGCAGATGCACGCGAACCGAATGCTAGCCCCAATTCCGTCTTCACGACGCCCTGAAGCACTGATGCGGCATAGCGACAAACTGCCGGCGTCGGCGGAAGCGCTATCAGTTGCCCTGTCCAACTCGGGCTGATGCGAGCCTGCGCTCTGGCCAAGCTGCGTGTGTTTCGGAAATTGGCCGGCCGGAGAAAGCTCGCTGCGGTGACACCCCTACGCTTCCAGCCACTGCCGCACTGGAGCAGGCGGACTTCCAGACTAGTTCGTCAATACCGCTTCCAATGCATGACCGCATCGAACGCGGAGTCGACGCACCATCCTGCGTAAGGCCTCAAAGTTGAAGCAAGCGAACTGCTCTGGGACGCTTCATTCTTATTGAAATGTGTCCCACGCCATGACATCCTGGCGCCATCAGAGGGGCGCAGCTGCGCTCCTACTTACAATTGCGAAACAAGGTATGCACATCCCAGTCGTCGATATCTTCGCAGGGCCCGGTGGGCTTGGCGAAGGCTTCTCTGCCTACACCCCACTCCGCTCCCCAAAGTCGCGCCCGTTCAGGATAGCCATTTCAGCCGAGATGGAGACCAACGCCGCGAAGACGCTGCGTCTGCGCGCCTTCTATCGCCAGTTTTCACCCGAGAAAGTTCCAGAAAGCTACTACGACTATGTGGCGGGACGGATAGCCCTCCCATGGACAGAGAAAACAAAGGGTGCGTGGGATCGCGCAGGCCATGAGGCGAAGCAGCTGAAACTTGGCGACCCAAAGGACGACGAGGTTCTGCATGAACACATTCGCAGAGTTGCCTCGCAAGATGATCCTTGGGTCCTCATCGGCGGACCGCCATGCCAAGCGTACTCTTTGGTTGGTCGAGCCAGAAATCGGGGTGTAACCGGCTATAAGGCTGAAGAGGACCCTCGTCACTTTCTCTATAAGCACTACTTGAAGATTCTCAGGAAGTACGCACCAGCTGCTTTTGTGATGGAGAACGTCAAGGGCATCCTTTCCTCCAAAGTTGGTGGAGAGCTGATGTTCCCTCGCATCCTATCGGACCTGCGCGCTCCAGGCGGCCGTACCGGACCGCGCTATCGAATTATTCCGCTGGTTGAGGATCAGACCGACCTTTTCGACGGGGACGACGGCCGACATTATATTTTGAAGGCGGAGGAACTCGGTGTTCCACAAGCACGACATCGTGTGGTTCTATTCGGAGTCAGAGAGGACATCGACATTTCCTCGATTCGCCAGATAAAGCGTGCGACGACTAAGTACAGCGTGGGTGACGTCATTGGCGAAATGCCACACCTCAGAAGTGGGATCACCAATGTGGAAGTTGACAGCTGGCCTGATGCTGCCAAGGAAATTCTGCTGCGAGCGGCTGCGCTCACAGAGGATTTGCGCGTGGCCGCGGAACTACGTGCGCAGTCAAAGCTGGTACCTGCATCAGACGCCGGCGCCGGTGGTCGAGCTAGACCGTGGACTACCGGAATGAACAGCGTTCCCGAGCACCTTAAATCTTGGCTCTTGGACGATCGGCTAGGTCACATCCTAAATCATGAGGTTCGGCCCCATATGTGGATGGATCTAGTACGCTACGGATACGCGTCTGCGTTTACGAAGGTTCACGGTAGATCGCCTCGCGGTTCGGGCGAGTTCCCTGAAGGCATGCATCCAGATCATGAGAACTGGACAAGCGGAAAATTTGTCGACCGCTTCAAGGTGCAACGACGAGATGAGTCAAGCTCCACAGTGACTAGTCACCTTCAGAAGGATGGCCACTACTTCATCCACCCTGATCCTTCGCAACTTAGAAGTATCTCCGTCAGGGAGGCTGCGCGACTCCAGACCTTCCCGGACAACTACTTCTTTGAAGGTCCACGTGGGGCACAGTTTCGTCAAGTTGGCAATGCCGTCCCGCCGTGGATGGCACGACAGATTGCCGACGTTGTTTACTCGACGCTGGTGCCGTAGGTAAATTCCGACAATCACATTTGATCTTGGCTCTCGAAACCCTAGCAGCGCGGCTTCAGATAATCGCCCCCAGAAAGGCGTCATCCACAAGCCAACCCAGAAAGCGAGAAGTTAGCGAATCTACCCAAGAATATTGCCCTTAAACGTTTGATCAAAGGATAACAGCCTAGCGACCGAGCTTGGCACAGCAGAAGCCGGAGTGAAGTTATCAGATAATTTTCAAACTGGAATAGAAGATGAATTACAATTCCCGGACGAGCATGGAGCCTGCTCTAGAAAACCCCTAAGTGACGTCGCAGTCGACAGCGCGATGCGGCCAGTTACAGAGTTTTGCGGGACGCGCCTTGATTGAACAAGAGGAACGTACGACTTGCACCCGTCGATGTAACAGCTGTCCAGCAGTCCAAGCAATTGTCGACGAGTGCGAAGCTGTACTCCGAACTAGCCAGCAGACCCATAGGCCCGAACTCCGCGACAGCGGGCGGTCATGACAAGGACGGCGTCTTACACAACGCCAGCCGGCGACCGAATGCAGACGCTTGTTGTTCATACCCAGGCCTCTCAGACGCACACATTATCGGAATTAAGAGCACCCTCGCTCGAGAGAGGCCCGCGTAGTGAAGCATCGCCACTTCCTCGCTACCCACTTGATCGATATCGATGGCCACAACTATATTGCGCTCTAGACCCTTGAATGCATGCATCGTAGAGAACTGCAGCCCAGGCCTCGCGTTGGAATTTGTCAGATCCACAATGGGTAACCCACCAATCCGATCCAGCTCAGCAATTAAAGAATTTTCCCTTCGCCTTGTGGACAGGATAATGATATCTGCAGGATCAACACCTTTACTAAGCAAGCCCTCCACCTCGCGAACCAGCACTTGAACTGACGCCTCACGGTTCTGAGAGAACCTGCACTCGCAAGAGACACCGTCAATCGCGCCCTCAATTGCCATATCGACCCCGGACACAATAGACGTTTGCTGTGCAACTTGCCGAGTATTCCTACAGTTTTCAAATAGGTCGTCATATACTATTCCCACGCCTTCCAAGCGCACGCCCACGGCATCAGCGTCACCGCCATAGATGTTCTGAAGTGGATCTACAAATAAGTGCCAGCTCCCTCGATTCAGTCCATCCTTGACGATAATATCTATCGCATCAAGGTGCTCTGACGTCATTAGATCCTGAGCTTCATCCACAATTACCACGTCAAATGGATCGAAGTCGACTTCAATTGCTGCATCAACAAATAAAGACGGCATCAATTTCCCGAAGAAATCATGCTCCCGCATTCCAGCTTGGCTTAGCTTGTCGGCATACCCTGCTTTATCGATGACCTCCCGATAGAGCGAATGTATGTGCCTCACTGAGATCGAAGACACTCTCTCCAATGCAAGATTTGATTTTACGTGCGATGCCAAGAGCTTATTGAAGCAGAGATACAGAACACTTTTTCCTTTCGATGCAGATTGCCTAGCTCGATCAAGCGCAAGAATCGTCTTGCCAGTCCCCGCACGACCTCGGACGATGGATCGCGGATTTGCCGACATCCTTCTAGCCACTCTTATCTGGCGATTCGTCAACTGAATCAGCTCGCTATTCAATCCGTTGAGATCACTCCCGAGGCTGATCGAGCTCTCCACGTCTGGCCTTAGGAGAATACGAATCCTACGGATGTCATCATCCGTTGGACTAGGCGGGATCTTGCCGTGCCGTTTCTTATAAAGGTCTTCCCAGTGACGCTGCAAGCGGCCGATATAGAACCCTAAGTTGAGGTTGAACTGCCTTTGGTCAAGCAGTGTTCCCTGCTCAATTTCCGGACCCGTGGCCATGAATGTTTCACGGGGCATTACAACACCGAAACCCATGAGCAGGCGCCCTAATCGGGGATCTTCTTTGTCTAGGCGAGCTTGCAGAGCGAACATCCCACCGCCAGCTTGCGCCCACGGACCCTCCGTCTTGGTGTATGCGCGTGCTCCACTTCCATAAGTCCATTTTCCGTCCTTACAGACTACGGCTCCTCCCTTAACTTCAATTACGAAAATTCCCTTATTCGAAAGTACTACGAAATCGACCTCGCCCCAGATCTTCTTCTGATGATCCGCCAATCCCAAAGAATGAAAGACTACCCAGCTTGGATGATCCCGAAGATCTCGCTCAAAGCGTTCGAAAAGGACGCGCTCACTATTAGTGCAATCCTTAGGAGTATCTGGTATCAACGTGGCCAACTAAATCGCCTCCTCTTCGAAGAAGCCGCGCCAGAGCCGTTCAGAATCTCCGACGAGGAAGGTTCTGTCCAGTTCCCTATTGAATTTCTCACATGCTGTCTCCGGCACGAGCAAACAGCAGTGACAAGCTGCACCACTAATGCGCTCGCCCGCTTGGCGAGGGTCTGTTTCCAAACAAACAGGATCGCTGCCGCACCAAGCAGTTGATTCAACAACCCTAAGAACCGCCCCTTCTAGAAGCTTTGGGGATGCATTGCGCACCAATCCGCCAAGGCTCCCCTCAGAATCGGGTGATCCTGTATATATGAGAACGCCATTCATCACACCTCCACCTGGCACTGAATCAGACACGTACAAGCGTTCTCGAAGTGCTGATGACGAGTATCCACAGTCCATGGAGAGCTGCCGGATCAACGCGTGAGAGAAGGAGTGAACCAACAGCAACCTAGGAGTTATCTTGTAATCACGTGTGTAGCCCCGTTCAAAGGCGAGCCGTGCTGATTGTTCTTCAAGGATGTCCGCACGCCGCTGCATCTCTGCATTTTGCTGAATCCAACTGTCAATAGCTTCCGCTCTGAATCGTAGAAATATTCCTTCGCCTCGAATTTCCGCAGCGGGAAGCCAATTGACTGATCGCTTGGAAAGAGGCGAGACATAACCTTCTGAGATCGCTGATGCGATCTGCTCTGTACTTACGGGGTGAGGTTCTATACGCGCAAATGCTGCCAGTGCACGGACCTCCCGCAGCCGCGATACTGCCCCCACTAGATCGAACCATCCGGAGATGCGGTCCGGAACATCGGAGACTGTATTTCTGAATTGGGGGACGAAACCGCCCTCGGTGTCATCGTGCCGAGTCTCACATAACGCGACATACTCCTCGTATCGACCCATTAGATCGGTGTACTGGGATCTGGTCTGACCGAAGGATCGCTTACTCTCAAGCGCACGCAGGAGACCTGGAAGATCTATGCCATATGCCTCCGAGACGCCAGCCAAAACTGCCTCCATGGCTGATTCTGGAATAGCCTTCAGAGTCACCCAATTTTCTTCGATGACTTGAAAGGCAGCCTCTGATGCTGGCGGAATTGATATAGAGGACGCGATTACTGGAAAGTAAACATTGGAAGCACCACGCTGAATAACTCGCGGGGGAGCTTCGCAGCCCTTGACTCGATCATACAACCAAGGCCTGGTGCCATTGCACTTCCGGCCCTGCATGCCAGCCTCCCCATACGCATCCGCCATTGACCTCGTCTGCTTGCACGTATCGCACTGAACAAATAGATCTCCAAGCGAAGAGGACTTTCCGTGCGAACGCAAGAATAGGCGTGGGTTGCCGCTACAGACCTGCTTGCCGTGGACCCACCATTCCCAGGGAAACTCTTCAATATGCCCGCGCCTGCACGCAACCACGAAACGGACAGGGTTAACGAAAGCCTTTGGCCCACATCCACGACATATAATTCGACTGCCATCAGCTGCCTGCTCGAATGGCTGCTGAAGTCGACCCAAGCGGTGGCATCGGGGACATTCTTGCCATTCGGGAAATCTGATGGCAGGCAGGGTCGCACGGGCATCAACCATTCCAGCTTCGCCCATGACATCAGTTGCAACAGGTGGGAGCCTGAAATGATCGACACCAAGCTGCAACTGCAACCTTGACTCGGTGATGAGCGAACCGGCGCGACCCGCTCCGCTCCAATCGTCGAGCCCCATTCCCATGAATGAACCAGCCTCGAGGTCGACAATCGCCCCGATTCCGTATGTCGAGATCACCTGCGATCGTCGCACCTTACCTACAGCCTTGATTGCGGGCGCGCTATCCGCACCGGGCTTTTTGCTGAATCGACTATTCATCGGCAAGTGCCTCCTTCTTGCTAATTTGTTTCCAAATGAACGCGGATGAAGGCTCCACCTCCCTCATTGAATTGGGCGTCGGCCAAGACGCACCACTTCTTCTTAGGCCGCCTTCTGCGGAGTACATTAGCGCCGGCGCGGGCTTACCGAACGGCGTCGCCTTCTCCCAATAGTTAAGCTTCCCACCCGCAGCCTTCGCTTCTGTGCCGCGCCTGTGCCAACCATCGATGATTTCCGTCAGGTCATGCCTAGCATCAACGGACTCTAAGCCTCGCGTAGCAGCGTCGGCGCGCCTAAGAAGAAATTGGGCAACCTCTTTCACGATTGGATGATTGGGGTCAAAATTGGCCGCATCCCTATCACCTAGGAGCCCAGTAACAAGATTACGTACTAACGCAATGAATACGGCATGCAGTGCCTTGTCTCTAGCCCGTGCAGCCCATGGAGTGACACTCGTGGCCTCCACAGACCTGTAAAGAGCGGCGTGATAGCTGCTGAAGTGCTCAAAATGGGATAGATCGCGCGGTCTGCCAAAATTGTAGAGCGTGACTACGAGGCCAGGCAGACCTCGCCCCACGCGACTCGAAGCCTGAATGTACTCCGCCGTTGATTTTGGCTGCCCATTTACCACCATTAGTCCAAGGCGAGGGACGTCAACACCCACGGATATCATGTTGCTAGCGAGAACCATATCTACAGGCATTGGAGCGAACGGATCACTTCCACCGAGTGACTGCCCAAGTTCTATAAGACGTTGGGGAATCTCACGAGTCGATGCTCGGCCGCTCAGCTCCTTTGCATAGTCTTCATATACGCGAGCACTAGAGCCCAACATTGTGGCAATGAACTGCATCTGCCGGGGAACGTCGTCCATCACGAGCACGTGGGCGCCGCCGAGCTCTCTCAAACTGTTGAAGTACGCAACACAAGTCCAGAGTGGATCTACATCAGCTTCAGTCACGCTCCCACTTTCCCGCAGCGTCGCCGCGATCTGGCTAACCGCCGCCAACACTGCCTGAAGCGCAAATTTTGGACTGCGTCCGGCGGATGCCAAACCTATATATCTGCGGTCAGGCCCCTGATCGTCCCTGATCGCAAAGAATGAGTCCTTAGAGTCAAAGCCAGGTGGTGGAAACTGGAGAACGTCCCGATCAAATAGCGCCCTGACCTGTTCAGCCGCACGGCCAATGGTAGCGGTCGAACCAATGATCTTCGGAGGAATGCCATCTACTGTGCACAATCGATCAATAGCGGCTTCGTAAAGTCCTGACATTGACCCTAAGGGCCCTGAGATTAGGTGCAACTCGTCTTGGACAATCAGGCCAGGACGCAGCTCGGAATCGAGTCCAAATAGCTTCCGGATATCTCCGCGTCGCGGGAGCTGCGCAAACTTATCTACGACGCCCACCAGTAGGGACGGGGGCTCCGCGTAGATGACATCGTCGACCGTCATTACGGGCAGCGCCTTTCCGCCCAGAAGGCATGACGGTGCCGCGCAGACGATGGCCATCTGTAGCTTCTCTGCATTAACCGTATAGGCATGGGATGACAGCTTCGCACCACATACAGGGCATTCGAGTAGCTGCCGCGGCGTCGAGGCGGGCTCTGCGCCGAGCTGCTCATCAGCCAGTCGCGCTTGTGCGTCCCCTATCCGGTTCGGCGTCGCGTCTCCACCGGCATATAGGCCAATCGAGATCCGCGCATTGCCTAAGGATACTGAATCAGTCAAGCGCAACTGCTCGCAAGCCACGATGAGAGCTGTAGCGCGCTGGAATTGCTGAATTGTCAGAAGTCGCATCGTGTATCGCATGAGAACGTCCACACCGCCCTCAGCTCTCCGCGGTGCGCTTGTCAATCGACGATAGAAGATCTGAAAAGCCGTCAGCGCCAGGTAAGCCTCTGTCTTACCACCACCCGTGGGGAACCAAAGCAGATCCATGCAACGCCTTGCCTCAGCATCTTCTTCAGGACTGACCAGCGACGGGACAACGAGAAGTAGAAAGGCGAGCTGGAACGGACGCCAGACCAAAGGCCCAGCCCGATCTCCTTTCGACGGGAAGCGTGCTTGAATGTCCATTGCACTGTTTGCGAGTGCGAATGCACGCCATGCCTCATCGGACTTTCGGAGTATTGCCACTCCTCTGCGAAGCCTAGACAGCGTCAGTTCGCATCGCGTGAGGTTAAGCTCCGCCGCACGAAGCAGAGAGTCAGTGAAAGTGTTTTTCCTAGCCTGAAGCTCTTCATGGATCCAGACCGCGTATAGTTCGACAAACTTATCCAACATGCTGCAGCATTCAGATTGCGTGCCAGAAGCCAACGTAGCTGCAGAGAAAGGGTTCTCGCTGCTCGTTTGTAGCGGTTTCAATCGCGCGTGTCCCTTGGGATCCATTCCCTTCACGGAGACAACCGGCAACCACGACGTCGCCACCCAAGGCATCTTTCCGGAGAGTTCATCGGGCCAGTGCGCGGAAACTCCATGCCCAACCGCGTACTCTTCAACGTCGCGATAGAGCAGCGCATTGACAAGCTGATCCTCATCGGTAGGGACTGGCAAGCTCCGTCTGGCAATGATGGCGGGGGCTCCATCGACATGGGCATGAATCGATATCTTTGCTTGGAAGACGTTGCCAACGTCGGACAGGGCCCACTCTTCAGGTCGCACTTGCAGATTAATGAGCGTTACGGTCAGTACGATCACTCCATCGCCGACTCTTCGCTTTATGTCGATAGCTAATCCAGGGTCGGAGACAGCTTGACCACTGTCACTTAGGAAATTGCTTGTCCTCCAATGGGACCTAGATTCACTGTCAAGTATCTTGATGCGGTAGTCCAGTGGGCTTCGCCTCCATTCATAGCTCTGATGCGGACTACCTTCCTCGATCGGGCGAAACTCTTCTTCCCGGCCGTGGACGACCTCTGCCTTGTAGCGCGCAGTGCCTGCCAAGGAGACTTCAATCGAGGCGCCGCTCTCAATAATGCAGGTAATTCCGATGGAGCAAGGACGAATTGCGCGATAACCTGGGATCGTGAACTCAGCCGCCCCCAAAGATCCATCCGAGAGCGGATCGCCCTCCCCATCATCCTCCAGCGAATCTAGTGTTGAGTCTTTCGGCCACAGAACGCCAGTCAGATAGGTATCTGAAGGATTCGATTTTAGCAACTCATCAGCAGCGTACGGACCATGCAGGACCGACACCATGAGTTCCGTTAGATTATCTCGGGCAGCTACTTTTGACATGGGCTATGTACCGTTATGAGGCTCAGATATTGGGACCAAAAGCAACGCCGTGTAACTGGATACCCAACCACATGCCACTTATGCTGAACTCCTTAGATATTCCTTCTCTCGGATCCCCATCTCTGAGCACGGTGACCACATCCGCTATACGGAGATTGAAAAGAGCTCTAGGCAATCGACGGCCTTTCCCTATAATTCGCAGCAGATCAAACGTCAGACTATTCGTGGTTGTGCCGAGAAGGCGACCTGCCTCAGCACCCTCCTGAATATGGATTCCATACACTTGGCACTTTGATCCCGCGACTATTGGACGCTTGCAGAGCATGACTTTCCTTCCTTGTAGTTCTGCCGAATTTTCCGCAAGGAAATTTTGAAGATCTATCACCTGATCTTCTCCTCCGTGGAGCGTGGTGTCCACAAAACTGAGGGCCTCGAGATCTTTTGGCTGTCCGATCTCCACATTGAGTCGAGATTTCTGGATACTGTTCCAACGGCTGTTACCCCGACCATCTCGCCATTGGTAAAGGGGATAGACCGATTTTTTTGGCAACCGCACCAGCTTGTGGCCAGCTCGCGTAATGGCGACGAATGAGAGACTTGCGGCCTCGAGAGCCGCTTCTTCTGCATCATCAATCGGTGCGCTGGCATTGAACAGCCCAACCGAATCGAACTCCATTCCTTTCGATTGGTGCACCGTCAGCACCCTAACCGTAGGGTCTGAGACACCTTCGTCGTCTGGAAATGCGTCCGGCCAAGGCATACGGTTCCGGAGCTCCTTCAAATCAAAGCTGGTTGATCCTGTTGCGCTACCAGAAGCATGGAGGAGTCGCTTCCATGCCACGTCCTCAGTCGGCATACAGAGAGCCAGTGCGCGAGCTTGTCCTGCTTCGCTGCCAGTCACATGCCGATAGATCCTCGACAAGTGCGATCGAGCAACCGACTCCGTTTTTATCCTTCCAAGCAGCGCACCTATCCACCCCGGCGCGGAGCGCTGCTTTGCACCAGACCCCAACCGGACCTTGACGTCAGCCTGCTCGCCAGTACCGCCCAGCTTCTGGGCAATCTGCAACGCCTCTCCATTAGTGCGTGTGAGGATGGCAACAGTGCCTTCGCCCATCTCATCTAATAAGGCGTAGCCCAGCGCACCCGTTAGCTCAGGCAGGTCATCGACAAACCTTGCTAACTTTTCTGCCTTGTCCCTCCCACTCCCGGCACCTCTGACTACCGTTCGCAGCTTCTGCGCGTTCGCGGCCAGCTCGCTGGTGGACCTGTAGTTTCGGTCCAAGACGACCTGTTCCACACTAGGGTGCTGCCTCCGCAGTTCGGAGAGCAGCCAGGCGGTGGAAACATGAGAGTACCGCGCATCCACACCAGCTCTTTTTACCGAGAAGCCATAAATGGCCTGAGCGTCGTCGCCCAAAACGGTGAAGCCGATCGACGGGTTCTCGCAAAGGGCCTCAAGAAGACAAGCTACCAAGGCTCCACGGACACCGGCCAAGTCTTGGAACTCATCGACGATGACGTGGCGAACTTGCTTAAGTTGGCCACGAATAGCCTCTGCTTCATTGCTATTGATCAGATCGACAAGCGCCTCGATGTTCTGATCGTACTCCCGCCCCATTAGCTCCGGCGTGCTTCTTCCGGCCAAGCGGAGCATCCGGAACGTCCATGAGTCGAACGTTCGGATCGCCAAGTATCTCAAATCCTCCAGTACGCTAGCATCGGTATCGACCTGCTTCTCCAGCCGACGCGTCAACGTGCGGACAGCACTATTGGAGAATGAAAGCACAAGTATCTGTGCAGGTTGGAGGCCAGACCGCAGTAGATGAATCAAGCGCTGGGCAGAAACCTCAGTCTTTCCCGTTCCGGGACCTGCCATCACGATCATTCGCGCTTCAGAATCAGCCCAAGCAACTCGGCGCTGATCTGTATCCCCTACCCACGCAACTTCCATGTCAGTCCTTAGGTTCTTTCGCTCCACGCCCCCCCCCCCCGGAGAGATTGAACTGAGTTTCAAACAATACCCCAGACCCACCATCTCTAGGAAGCCCGTACGATAGTTTCGCTCGCTTGCTTGGAAGGGCGTGATCCAAGTATCGCCCTAATCCTACGAATGCTAACTAAGCTACTGCTGACCAAGCTACCGGATGCCGCGCGTAGGGACGGGATGCGAGGAAGCCAAGCACTCACCGGACACTAGTCGGTAACGGGATGGCTCCCCTCTATACCCGCCTTGGGTGGAGCCTTGCAGCTAGCATATGTTGCATCAGCTAGCCAAGGCTCCGCCGTGATCAATGAAATCGAAATCTTGATCGACGCGAATCGATCCTTTAGGCGACCTGTCTCTCGACGTTTGGTTTGCACGAACGTCAATTCCATGCAGCTGATCGTACCTTTGGCCATGACAACGCCATAAGACTATTCGGCACGTTCGAGTCAATGATCAACAGCATGACTGTTTCACGCCCGTCCCGTTGAATCGACGGCAGAATCCGCTACTGGACTCGTGTCTGCGTGATATCCGCAATGTTTCCTGACCATCGACGATTCTGGACTACGCTTCGGTCATTGATCGCCTCCCGCATGGGCGCCCCTGAAGGCCACAAGTGACGCACCAGAACGATGACTGAATCCTCACCGGCCTTGGCATTACCTTGAGACAGCCATTGTGCATTTATGGCTGAAGCAGAAGTTCATAACGCGCTATTTGCAGCCGAGAAGAGTGCCGGAACGCGGGCCCCATGTCCTCAAGTAGCATTTTGTGCACCGGTATTGCTTGAGCGTCGACCGTCGTCCTCTGCATGGCCAAGGACTAGATTTCCCTTTTTAGCACCAGTACTCCCACCACCGAGCGCAGTGGATGGCGATCTAAGAAGCGGAAAAGACGCTACATCAACCGCGCGGCACGAGCAGAAGTTGGGTCGGCATACTTTCGAACGTTTGAAATCAGAAGACGTCATTCATCGAGCGCCTATGAATATCCGATATGCCGCGTGACGTTTCACCAAAAAAAAGGCGACCTTATCGGTCGCCTTTTCTTTCTTCTATCAAACCCCAACAGGATTAGCCTTCTCCGGATCAATCTTGTACTGCTTGATCGCCCGGGCCACATCCTTCGCGGTCATCTTCCCTTCCTTCGCCAGCGCCGCAATCGCGGCATGCGCGATGTAGTACCGGTCAACCTCGAAGAACCGACGCAGGTTCGCACGCGTATCCGAACGGCCGAAACCATCGGTACCCAGCACGGTGTACGACATCGGCACGAACGCACGAATCTGGTCCGCATACGCACGCACGTAGTCGGTGGCGGCAATCGCCGGGCCCTGGCGGCCTTCCAGCAGCTCGGTCACGTAGGCCTTGCGCTGCTCGCCTTCCGGATGCAGGCGGTTGGCACGCTCCACGTCGAAACCATCGCGACGCAGTTCGTTGAAGCTCGGGCAGCTCCAGATGTCGGCGGTCACGCCGAAGTCCTTGTCCAGCAGCTCGGCCGCGGCAATGGCTTCGCGCAGGATGGTGCCCGAACCCAGCAGCTGCACGCGCAGCTCGCCCTTCTTCGGCTTGCCGGCGTCGGTCAGCAGGTACATGCCCTTGACGATGCCTTCGGCCGCGCCTTCCGGCATTTCCGGGTGGGTGTAGTTCTCGTTCATCAGGGTGACGTAGTAGTACTCGTCCACCTGGTCTTCCATCATGCGCTTGGTGCCGTGCTGCAGAACCACGGTCACTTCGAAGCCGAAGGTCGGGTCGTAGCTGCGCACGTTCGGAATGCCACCGGCCACCAGATGGCTGAAGCCATCTTCGTGCTGCAGGCCTTCACCGTTCAACGTGGTGCGGCCGGCGGTGCCACCCAGCAGGAAGCCGCGGGTACGCATGTCGGCGGCCTGCCAGGCGATGTCGCCCACGCGCTGGAAGCCGAACATCGAGTAGTAGATGTAGAACGGCAGCATCGGCACGTTGCTGACCGAATAGCTGGTACCGGCGGCCATCCACGAGCTGATCGCGCCCGGCTCGCTGATGCCCTGCTGCAGCACCTGGCCGCTCTGGTCTTCGCGGTAGAACATCAGCTGGTCCGCGTCCACCGGCTTGTACTTCTGGCCGAACGGCGCGTAGATGCCGATCTGGCGGAACAGGCCTTCCATGCCGAAGGTACGGGCTTCGTCGGCCACGATCGGCACGATGTGCGGGCCCAGTTCCTTGTCACGCAGGGTGATGTTCAGGCTCTGCACGAAGGCCATGGTGGTGGAGTAGCTGCGCTCGCCGCTGCTCTTCAGCAGGCGCTCGTAGGCTTCCAGCTTCGGCGCCACGAAGGTCTTGTCGGCCTTGCGGCGGCGCTGCGGCAGGTAACCGCCCAGCGCGGCACGGCGTTCCTGCAGGTACTGCACTTCCGGCGAATCCGGGCCCGGGTGGTAGAACGGCACCTGGCCGTCGGCCAGCTGCGCGTCGGTCACCGGAATGTTGAAGCGGTCGCGGAAGTGGCGCACCGCTTCGTCGTCCAGCTTCTTGGTCTGGTGGGTCGGGTTCAGTGCTTCACCGGCGCTGCCCATGCCGTAACCCTTCACGGTCTTGGCCAGGATGACGGTCGGCATGCCCTTGGTGTTCACGGCCTGGTGGTAGGCGGCGTACACCTTGTGCGGGTCGTGGCCACCACGGTTCAGGCGCCAGATGTCGTCGTCGCTCAGGCCGGCAACCATCGCAGCGGTTTCCGGGTACTTGCCGAAGAAATGCTCGCGGGTATACGCGCCGCCGAAGGCCTTGCAGTTCTGGTATTCGCCGTCGACGGTTTCCATCATCAGCTTCTTCAGGACGCCGTCGCTGTCCTTGGCCAGCAGGGCATCCCAGTAACCGCCCCACAGCAGCTTGATCACGTTCCAGCCGCCGCCACGGAACACGCCTTCCAGTTCCTGGATGATCTTGCCGTTGCCGCGCACCGGGCCGTCCAGGCGCTGCAGGTTGCAGTTCACCACGAAGATCAGGTTGTCCAGGCCTTCACGGCCGGCCAGCGCGATGGCACCCAGGGTTTCCGGCTCGTCGCTCTCGCCGTCGCCGATGAAGCACCACACCTTGCGGTCGGACTTCTCGATCAGGCCACGGTTTTCCAGGTAGCGCATGAACTGCGCCTGGTAGATGGCGGCCAGCGGGCCCAGGCCCATCGACACGGTCGGGGTCTGCCAGTAGTCCGGCATCAGCCACGGGTGCGGGTACGAGGACAGGCCACCGCCGTCCACTTCCATGCGGAACTTGTCCAGCTGCTCTTCGCTGATGCGGCCTTCCAGGAAGGAACGCGCGTAGATGCCCGGGGCGCTGTGGCCCTGGATGAACAGCAGGTCGCCCGGGTGGTTTTCGCTCGGGGCGCGCCAGAAGTGGTTGAAGCCCACGTCGTACAGGGTGGCGCCGGACGCGAACGAGGCGATGTGGCCGCCCAGGTCACCCGGCTTGCGGTTGGCGCGGACCACGGTGGCCATCGCGTTCCAGCGGATGATCGAACGGATGCGCCATTCCAGCTCGGCATTGCCCGGGCTCTTGGCCTCGAACTGCGGTTCGATGGTGTTGACGTATTCGGTGGTGGGAGAGAACGGCAGGTAGGCGCCCGAACGACGGGTCAGTTCCACCATGCCTTCCAGCAGCTGATGCGCGCGCTCGGAGCCCTCGACATCAATAACGGCCTTCAACGACTCGATCCACTCCTGGGTTTCCACAGGATTCGGGTCGTTGTTCAGCACCTCGTTCAACCAGTTCATTAGCGCTCCCATAACCGCACGCACGCGCGCGACTGTTGTATAGATTTCTAGACCGCAAAGTGTAGCGCACCAAGGGCTTTCGTCACTTGGCTACGCAGGCGTATGGATGCAACCGGCCAGTGTCCGCAAGGGGCTTGCCAGGCCGTGCGAGGGCGCATTGGCGGGCCTTGGCGGCTGCGCAGGGTGTCGCTTGCGGGCTGCTGCGCCCATGTGCAGGACGCAGTGTTACCGCGGCCGATGACGGTTGTGGGGCAGCGCCGGGGCCACCTGTGTCGGCTCCGCGTGCTGGCGCTGAACCGGCGACAACGTGTCGCACCTGCCTCTGGATCAGCCCCGGCGGTGCCCTCAGGGTAGACCTCGAGTGTTGGCCTCGCCCGCCTCGGTCCGCCGTCTGGCCCTGCCTCACTCCCTTCCACAGCATTGCCCGGGGCGCCTCGCAAGGGGCGCCCCTTTTGCCGTGCGCGGGGCTGGCCGTGGCCCAAAACAGACCTGCTTGTGGCCGGATCGATGATTGCCGGCTTCGATATATCGATATATCGTTTGCACACTCGTTTACCGATATATCGAAATGAGCCGTACCCCTTCTCCCAGAGCCCGTTCCACCGACTCGGCCGTACCGCGCCGCAACGGCCAGCCGCGGGTGCTCAGCCGTGGCGACCTGCGCCTGCTGGTGCTGGCCCTGATCGGCGAACAGCCGCGCCATGGCTACGAGCTGATGCAGCTGATCAGCAACCAGTTCATGCAGGCCTACACCCCCAGCGCCGGCACCATGTACCCGTTGCTGGCCAGCTTCGAGCAGGCCGGCTGGATCGAGGCCGAGGAAGTGGATGGCAAGCGGATCTTCCGCATCACCGCTGCCGGCGAGTTCGAGCTGAAGGTGCAGCGCACCCAGGTGCGCCTGGCGCAACGGCGTGCCTTCGACCGCGCCCGCGAGATCACCAAGGCCTCGCTGCCGCCACCGCTGGCCGGCGCCCTGCGCGAGTTCAAGCGGGCACTGGTGCACCACCACGGCCGCTGGGCCGAGGGCGAGGCGGAAGAAGTGGCGGCGCTGCTGACCCGGGCGTCGGCGCTGCTCAACGGCACTACCGGTGGCGAGAGCCAACCCTTTTCAACGACCCAGCCAGACTGACTCCAGCCAGGTCCTCCCCCATGCCGCGCAGCACTGCGCGACACCTTTACAGGTATTCCCATGACCGAACACAACAACTCGCGCCTGCGCCTGGATGTGCGCTTCCGTGAACTGACCGTGCTGCGCACCGAAGAGGTCACCCCGCACATGCGCCGCATCGTGCTGGGTGGCGCCGAACTGGCCGGTTTCGATTCGCCGGGCGCCGACGACCACATCAAGCTGTTCTTCCCCAACGCTGCGGGCGAGATGGTGCTGCCGGTGCTGACCGCCGAAGGCCGCAGCTACCCGGACGGCAAGGAGCCCTCGCCCGCCCGCGACTACACCCCGCGCTGGTGGGACCACGAGAGCGGCGAGCTGGCCATCGACTTCGTGCTGCACGACCAGGGCATTGCCGGGCCGTGGGCCGAGCGCGCGCAGCCGGGCGACGTGCTGGTAATCGGCGGCCCGCGCGGCTCGTTCGTGGTGGCCGACAGCTACGACGCCTATGTGCTGATCGGCGATGAAACCGCGCTGCCGGCCATCGCCCGCTGGCTGGACGTGCTGCCGGACGGTGCCGAGGTGCAGGCCTTCATCGAAGTGAGCGATGAAGCCGAACGCCAGGACCTGCCGCAGTACGAGAACGTGCGCATCCACTGGCTGGAGCGCAACGGCTTCCCGGCGGCGACCAGCACCCTGCTGGAAGACATGCTGACCGATTTCGAAGCGCCGGAAGGTGATGTCTTCTACTGGATCGCCACCGAATCGCGCCGCGCCCGCATGATGCGCAAGTTCATCGAAGGCCACCTGGGCGTGCCGCGCGACTGGATTCGTTCCACCGGCTACTGGAAGGCCCACCCGGACGAAACCGACGGCGATTGATCCAAAGACGGTGGGTGCGGACCGTTGGTCCGCACACCCTCCGATGGGTAGTGCCGGCCGCTGGCCGGCAACCTCATGAACCTTCTGCAGGAACCTGCAGCTGCCGGCCAGCGGCCGGCACTACCACGCGGGGCACCGCCTGCCGCATCCACCCAAACAGCTGCGCGGCCCAGATCTCCAGCGCCAGCATCCGCACGCCCTGCAACAGGTAGTGCCGGCCGCTGGCCGGCAACCTCATGAACCTTCGGCAGGAACCTGCAATTGCCGGCCAGCGGCCGGCACTACCACCTGCTGCGCCCACCCGAACCGCTGCGCGGCCCAGATCTCCAGCGCCACCAGCAGCGCGATGACCAGCAGCGGCAGCAACAGCCCGAAATACACGCCGGGCATCATGCCGTTGATCTGCGCCTTCACCAGCCGCAGCACACCACGGGTGTGCAGCAGCTCATCCACATGCATGGTCAGCGCCTCGCGCACCACCTTGGGCTCCAGCCCGACCGTGCCGGCCTTGTCCACCAGCGTGTCTTCCACCATGCCGCGCAGCAGGCCTTCGCGCACCTTGCCGATCACCCAGCCGGTGCCGCGTGACAACGGGCCGTTGCCAAGACGATCCAGGCCGGGCAACGGATGTTCGCTGAGATAGGCCGAGGCAATGGTGTCGGCGACATCACCCACCGTGCCCTGGCTGCGCAAAGCCTCGCGCATGCGCGGGTCGTCCAGCGAGTCGGTGAAGCCTTCGCTCCAGCCTTCCACCAAGGTCTGCAGGTGCGGCTGGAAATGATCGAGCTGCTTGAACAGCGCGCGGTGCGCACCGGCGGTGAAGCCCAGCTGCAGCCCGAAGAAGGCGGTGGCCAGCGGCAGCACCACCACGTAGCTGGCCAGCAGCCAGTGATGCCAGCGCTTGCGCCGCTGCAACCACCCCCGGCGGTGCAGCCCGCGCCAGGCGAAGATGCCCAGCACCAGGCCAAGCAACGTGCCGAGCACGCTGCCGCCCAGCAGATCGAGCACGCTCAGGCCCGACCAGAATTCGTTCAACCAGTACTGCGCGTCCTGCATGGGTCTTCCTTCCGTGGGTGCGGCTGCGCCTGAAACGCCAGCCAGGTAGAGTCGACTGTTAGTCGACTACCGCGCGCAGCGCGGGGGTTTCCGGCATCGCGCCAAGAGCAGTCGACTAACAGTCGACTCTACCAAACGGAAGACCGCCGCTCCGGAACACGCCAAGCAATGCGACAATCGCGCTCCTTTCCTGCAGCACGAGGCCCACATGGCCAAACTGACCCTGGCCAGCGTGGACGCGCTGCGTACCCGCTTCGCCGATGACGCCGTCTGCGATGCGGCCCTGGCCGCCTTCGCCGACACCGCTGCACTGCGCGTACCGCTGCGTGAGCTGGTGGAGGCACAGCACCGTTACCTGCAGGCCGAATTCGAAGTGGCGCAGGTGGCCGATGTATTGCGCCGCGACCAGAAGTACGCGCCGGTGGGCCGGCCGTCGGTGCACATCGTGCAGCTGCGCAAGCAGCAGGCCGCGACCAAGCAGGCGGCGCTGATCGCACGCCAGGTGGTGGCGCAGGCCGCGCAGACCTTCGTGCGCGTGAGCGGGCTGGCGGTGAAAGCCAAGCAGAGCCCGAGCGAAGCGTGCGTGGCATGGTTGGGCGCGTTGCGCTGAGGGATCGTGCGGACCAACGGTCCGCACCCACCAGATGCAGGTTGGCGTCTACCGGGTAGTGCCGGCCGCTGGCCGGCAACCCCATCAGCATCGGGCACCCCGCATGCAGCCGGCCAGCGGCCGGCTCTACCGGCACCCAAAAAGAAGGCCCGCTTTTCAGCGGGCCTTCTGCCTTCTCACGACGAGTGAGCGGGGTGCATCAAGCCGCCGGCTTTTCGCCGGTGGCTTCGGTGGTGATGCGGATCTTCACTTCATCGCTGACGTTCGGGGCATACGCGCCAACGCCGAAATCGCTGCGCTTCAGGGTGGTGGTGGCATCGAAGCCAGCCGCCGGAACCTTGGCCATCGGGTGCTCGCCACCGCCGTTGACGGTCACGTCCAGGGTGACCGGCTTGGTGATGCCCTTGATGGTCAGGTCACCGGTGACGGTCAGCTTGTTGGTGCCGGCCGCTTCCACCTTGGTGCTCTTGAAGGTGGCATCGGCGAACTTGGCGGCGTCGAAGAAGTCGGCGCTCTTCAGGTGCTCGTCGAACTTGGCGGTGAAGCTGTTCAGGCCGCTCAGCGGCAGCTTCACTTCCACGGTGGACTTGGTCACGTCTTCGGCGTTGTACACCAGGGTGCCCTCGACGTTGCCGAAGTGCGCGCTCGGGTTGGAGAAGCCGAAGTGGCTCCACTGGGCCAGCACGTCGGTGTGGGTCGGGTCCAGCTTGTAGGTGCCCGAGGCGATCTTGATCGCTTCGGCGGCCGGCGCGGCAGCGGCGGCATCGGCGGCCGGGGTGGCGGCCTGCTCGGTGGTGGCCGGGGCGGCGGCATCGGCGGCCGGGGCAGCGGTGTCGGCCGGCTTGGAGCAGGCGGCGATGGCCAGGGTCAGGGCCAGCGGCAGCAGCAGTTTACGGGTGGCGCTCATCTCAGGAACTCTCCGGATCGTAGGGTGGGTACACGGTGCAGCAAGAGCCCGCCGCGGGACGGCGGGCCCGAAACCGATACAACGACTTACGCGATGCGCGCCGCTTCGTCGAACGACAGGCGCGGCAGACGCGGGAACAGGCCCGCCGGGTCACCGTAACCCAGGTTGACCAGGAAATTCGACTTGATCGAAGTGCCGGCGAAGAAGGCTTCGTCGACCTTGGCCGGGTCGAAGCCGGACATCGGGCCGGCATCCAGGCCCAGCGCGCGTGCGGCCAGGATCAGGTAGGCGCCCTGCAGGCTACCGTTGCGGAGGGCGGCTTCGTGGCGGCCTTCCTGCGGGCCGTCGAACCAGGCCTTGGCATCGGTGTGCGGGAACAGGTACGGCAGCTTCTCGTGGAAATCCAGGTCGAAGCCGATGATGGCGGTGACCGGAGCGGCCATGGTCTTGTCGTGGTTGCCTTCGGACAGGGCCGGGGCCAGCTTGGCCTTGGCTTCCTTCGAGGTGACGAACACGAAGCGGGCCGGCGTGGTGTTGGCGGCGGTCGGGCCCCACTTCACCAGGTCGTACAGTTCCTGCAGCAGGCTGGCCGGGACCGGCTTGTCGAGGAAGGCGTTCTGGGTGCGGGCAGTACGGAACAGCTGGTCGAGGGCAGCAGCGTCGAGCGCGTGGGACATCGGTGGATCTCCAGGGCGGCTAAGGGAAGTCAGTGCCCGCGGGCGGCGCGGGGCGAAACGACGAGCCGCAGTGTAGAGTGTCGCGACTGTTGCAACACCCAGCAGGGCTGAAACGAATTAATGCCAATGGTGAAACGATCGAGCGCGCCATGGACGGTCACTGACGGCCGTGCGGGCAATGTCCGCCAGGCGGTCGCGCTGGCCTCGGCGCTGCGCCAGGGCACCCACCGACCGCTGGTCCTGCAGCCCCGCGCACCCTGGCGCTGGCTGTCGCCGCGGCGCCTGCCGGGTGATGTGAACGGCTATGGCGAGGCTTTCGCGTCATTGGCTGCCGAGGCCCCGGCGCTGGCGATCGGCTGTGGCCGCCAGGCCGCCGGCGCACTGCGCGTCCTGCGGGCACGTGGCAGCCAGGTGGTGCAGATCCTCGACCCTCGCATCGGCGCACGCCACTGGGATGTGGTGGTGGTGCCCGAACACGATGCCCTGCGTGGCAGCAACGTGCTGACCCTGCTCGGCAGCCTCAACCCGGTGGACGACGACTGGCTGGCCTGGGGCCGCGCCGCGTTCGCCGGCTTCAGTACCTTGCCCGGCCCGCGCACCGCGTTGCTTGTCGGTGGACCGACGCCGCTGGCGCCGTGGGATGAAACGGCGATGGTGGGCGTGTTCCAGGCGCTGGCCGGGCAGATCCGCAGCGAAGGCGGCAGCCTGCTGGCGACCACCTCGCGACGCACGCCGCCGGCGTTGGCCGAGATCCTGCGCGCGACGTTCGCCGACCTGCCGCATGTGATCTGGGGCGACGGCGGCGACGGTACGAATCCTTATGGCGGCCTGCTCGGCTGGGCCAACCGCGTGGTGGTCTCGCCCGATTCGGTGAACCTGCTGTCTGAAGCCTGCGCCACGCGCATGCCGGTGATGGTGGCGCTGGCCGATACCGCGCAGGGCCGGCTCGCGCGCTTCCAGCAGCAGCTGCGCGAGCGCGGGCGGCTGCAGGCGCATTGGCTGGACTGGCAGTACGACCGCATCGAACCACTGCGCGAGACCGCGCGGGTGGCCGCGGAAGTGAAACAGCGTCTGGCATTGGGGTAGTGCCGGCCGCTGGCCGGCAATGCTCTACGCGCTACCGAAGATCCTGACGTTGCCGGCCAGCGGCCGGCACTACCGGGTGCGCAGCGTTTTCTGAACATTTCGATCCGACTGTGCGGTTAGAGTCCAGCGTCCCCCATCACGCTGAACGTCTTCATGCGCACCCTGCTCCTGCTGCCCCTGGCCCTGCTCGCCGCCTGCTCCACCACGCCCACCGAGCTGGATCCGATCTCGTATCAATGCCAGCAGCAGCTGGACGCGTACCGCGAACAGCCGGCGCTGCGCGATCCGAAGACTGGTCAGCGCCCGCCGCTGCCGGTGGCCCCGATCAGCGACGCCTGCGACAAGGAACTCCAGCGCAAGGGCCTGGACCGCCCGCTGCGCTGACCGGCGTATGATCGGCGCGCGGGCCTGCCCGCCGTTGAAGGTATCGACATGGATCGTTTTTCCCCCCTGCCCCGCGCCGTGCTGCTGATCACCAGCCTGCTGGTGACCGCGCCCGCTTGGGCCAACAGTTCCGAGTGCCGCGAACGCTACCCGAGCGTGGCGTCGCAGGCGGCGATGCTGGACGTGGCCTGGACCACCGCCGAACGCCTGGACGCGCTGCCCGATGTGGACGTGGTGGTCGCCGCGCGCGGTGGCCAGGACCTGAGCCGCTACGGCCTGCGCCACAGCCACCTGGCCTTCCTGCTGCGCGAGGACGACGGCCGCTGGCGCGCGATGCACCTACTCAACCGCTGCAAGACCGACAGCTCGCAGCTGTACCACGAGGGCCTGGGCAACTTCGTCGGCGAGAGCGGCGGGCATACCGACCTGCGCATCGGCGTGCCGTCGGCGCCGCTGCGTGCTGCATTGAAGGCGATGCTGGTGTCGCCGTCGATCCAGCCCAAGGCGCTGCACGAGACCAGGTACAACGTGGTCGCCTACCCGTTCGCCACCGACTACCAGAACTCCAACCAGTGGGTACTGGAGATGCTGGCGGCAGCGATGGCACAGGCCGACGGTGCGCCGGCCATCGTCAAGCGCGAACAGGCCCAGCAATGGCTGCGCCAGCAGAAGTACCAGCCCAGCGTGCTGCATATCGGCCTGGGCAAGCGCGTGGGTGCGCGCCTGTTCATTGCAAACGCCACCACCACCGACCACCCCGCCGGCGAACGCATTTCCGGCAACTATTCGGTGGTGACGGTGGAATCGGTATTCGACTTCCTGCACCAGCGCAGCCAGCTGCAACAGGAACTGGTGATCCCCCATGTGCCGGTGGCCGGTGCTGCTGCCGCCACGCCCTGAATCCCGCGAGGAGAACGACATGCGTCCGCTGCCTGTTTCCCTGATGTCGATGGTGATCATTGCCGGCCTGCTCGGCGCGAACACCGCCCATGCCGAACGCCGCATCATCATCCTGCAGGACCCGGGTCCGCAGGGGCCGAGCCTGGAAATGTCCGCGCCCCTGGTTGCTTCCGCGCGCGCCGCCGCTGCCAAGGAAGCCCGGGATGCCGGGCTGCCGCCCGGCCACGGCGCATCGGTGAAGCTGCCGCAGATGCAGGTGAGCGCCATCGCCACCACCGTCGACGGCCGCCGCGAAGTACTGCTGCGTGATGCCAACAACCCGCAGAACACCGCGTCGATGCAGTGGCCGAAGCGCCCCGGTGATCCCGCCGTGCAGTTCACCGTGGGCCAGACCGTGAACTTCGAGCCGACCGGCACCGACCAGGGCTGGCAGGTGAAGGACAACCAGGGCCGCCCGCTGGAATATCTGCCCGAGGCCACCGGCCCGCGCGACATCTTCGATACCCGGCGCTGAGCCGCCGCCCCCACGTTGACCAGGAGGTCTCCATGTTCCGTTGCCTGCGCATTCCCGCGTCCGCCCTGCTGCTCTCGGCGCTGCTGGTGCCCACTGTCCATGCTGGCGCCGCGCCGCAGTTGAACAGCAGCGAGGCCAGCGTGATCGTGACGTCGTTCGTGGTGCTGTCGTTGCCACTGGCGGCCTCTATGGGCTTGTCCGAACTGTCCAAGGCGCCGTTCAAGGCCAGCGAACGCAACGGCCGGGCCACGCGCACCAAGGCAGTGCCGCTGCCGCCGATGGAGGTGAAGAAGGTGGAGACCACGCCGGAGGGCGAGCGCCAGGTACAGCTGCAGGTGCCGGACAAAGCCGACCAGACCGCCACCCTGCGCTGGCCGGCGCACGTGCATGAAGACCAGGCGGCAGGCTTCGTGGTCGGCCAGCAGGTGCACTTCGACCCCACCGAAGCCGGTGCCGGCTGGACCGTGAAAAGCGCGCAGGGCCAGGCACTGGCTTACGTGCCCACCGCCTACGCCGCTGGCGATGTGATGAGCGAAGCGCTGTAAAGCTGAACGACCGGTTTTGGCTTTGACGCGGGCCGGGCGGATAATGGGCGATCCCCTTTGTCCCCCTGGCTCGCCATGTCCGTGCGTCCTGCCCCTCTTTTTGCCCCGCTGACCCCGCGCGCCCTGGTGCTGGCGGTACTGGCGATGGGCGCGGTGGTGCTGCTGTCCAACGTACTGGTGCAGTACCCGATCAACGATTGGCTGACCTGGGGTGCCTTCAGCTATCCAGTCGCGTTCCTGGTCAGCAACCTGATCAACCGCCGCTTCGGCCCGGGCCCGGCGCGCCGCGTGGCGTGGATCGGCTTCCTGGTGGCGGTGGTGTTGTCGGTGTGGGTGGCCACGCCGCGCATCGCCATTGCCTCGTGCTCGGCCTTCATCGTGGCGCAGCTGCTGGACATCACCGTGTTCGACCGCCTGCGTCGTGGCAGCTGGTGGCGCGCACCGATGGTGGCCACCACCTGCAGCGCGACGGTGGATACCACCATTTTCTGGTCGATCGCGTTTGCCGGTTCCACCCTGCCGTGGGTGAGCTGGGCGGCGGGCGACCTGGCGGTGAAGCTGGCGATCGGCGTCTGCCTGCTGGCCCCGTTCCGCGCGTTGTTGTGGAAGATGGCACCGCTGCGCGCCACCAGCTGACCGCACATGCTCTGGTGGGTGCCGACCTTGGTTGGCACGCTCCATCGGAGTTCATTACCGCTGGCGGATTGTGCCGACCAACGGTCGGCACCTACCAGGAGCAGGCATCGCAGGGCCATTGATTCGGTGCCGACCGTTGGTCGGCACGCCCTGCAGAACTCATCGCTGCCGACAGATTGTGCCGACCAACGGTTGGCACATACCAGGAGCGGGCATCGCAGGGCCATTGATCCGGTGGGTGCCGACCGTTGGTCGGCACGCCCTGCAGAACTCATCGCTGCCGACAGATTGTGCCGACCAACGGTCGGCACCTACCAGAAGCGGGCATCGCAGGGCCATTGATCCGGTGGGTGCCGACCGTTGGTCGGCACGCCCTGCAGAACTCATCGCTGC
The DNA here is from genome assembly GCF_059371335.1 of Stenotrophomonas sp. YJH_SMC_6. Lineage (NCBI taxonomy): Bacteria > Pseudomonadati > Pseudomonadota > Gammaproteobacteria > Lysobacterales > Lysobacteraceae > Stenotrophomonas > Stenotrophomonas sp. YJH_SMC_6. The sequence continues at coordinate 247,077 of NZ_JCAFUM010000005.1, forward strand.
CGACAGATTGTGCCGACCAACGGTCGGCACCTACCAGGAGCGGGCATCGCAGGGCCATTGATCCGGTGGGTGCCGACCAACGGTCCGCACCTACCCAAAGTTGTTGCAGCATTTGCCCCCGCTCAGGCGAACGGCAGCTCCGCGGCTCTGCACGCTGCCGTAATCGCGGCACACGCCTCTTCAATCGCAGGCGTGGTCGGTGCCAACCGCGGGCGCCGATCCAGCGTGCAGGCCAGGCCCACGTCCAGCAGCGTGGCGTGCGCGCCATGCAGTGCCTGCGCGGTGGCATCCGGCAGGAAACCGGCAACCGCCAGCGCATCGATCAACGACGGCGTATCGCGCGGCTGCAGCAGCGCCGCATGCTGCGCACTGCGTGCCAGCACGCCGGTCTGCAGCAGGAACTCCAGGTCCACTACGCCGCCGGCACCCTGCTTCAGGTCCAGTCGTGCGGCATCGCTGCGGTCCAGTTCGGTGCGCATGCGGCCGCGCATCTTCAGCACGTCCGCATACAGCACACCCGTGTCGCGCTCACGCCCCAGCGTCTGTGCACGCACCTGCTCGAAGTCGGCCAGCAGGCTGGCATCACCGGCCACGCCGCGTGCGCGCACCAGGGCCTGGTGTTCCCAGGTCCATGCGCGTTCGCGCTGGTATTCGGTGTAGCTGGCCAGCGAAGACACCAGCGAACCCTTGCCACCGTCCGGGCGCAGGCGCACATCGATGTCGTACAGGCGGCCGGCGGCGGTAACCGCGCCGAGCAGGGCCATCACTTTCTGCGCCAGGCGCGCATACCAGCGGCCCGGCTCCAGCGGACGCGCACCATCGCTGGCGTCCACCCCGGCCGGGTTGTCGTGCAGGAATACCAGGTCCAGATCGGAACCGAAGCCCAGTTCAAGCCCACCCAGGCTGCCGTAGCCGATGATCGCGAAACGTCCGCCGGGAATCCCGCCGTGTGCGGCGTGCATGTCCGCTTCGGCCATCGCCAGCACGGTGACCACCACCGCCTGCGCCAGTTCGGCCAGTTGCCGGGTGCTGTCCACCGCGCCCTGGCGGCCATCCAGCGTAGCCATCGCCATGCGGAAGCTGAGCGCCAGCCGCGTCTCGTTGAGCCAGCGCAGCGCGGATTCGGGATCCTCCACCGCCAGCACCTGCTGGCACTCGGCCAGCATGCCGGCGGCATCCGGCATCGGCCCGGACACGCGTACGTCCAGCAGTTCGTCCAATAGCAGCGGATACGCCGCCAGGCGCTCGGCCAGCAGCGCGCTGCGCGCCAGCACATCCACCAGCCGCGCCAGCGCACTGGGCTGCTCGTCCAGCAGCGCGAGATAGCTGGTCCGGCGCAGCACCGCCTGCAGCAGGCCAAGCACACGCTTGAGCGCGGCGTCGGGTTGTGGCGAGCGCGTGGCCGCATGCAGCAGTGCCGGCAGCACGCGATCCAGCCGCGCACGCGCCGCATCGGACAAGGACTTCACGCCGGTGCCCTGGGCGAAATCGCGCAGTGACTGGTCGGCGCCGTTGGCATCGAGGAAGCCGGCTTCGGCCAGCAGTGGTGCGTTGCTGCCTTCGGGCAGGCTGCGCCAGTAGTTGGCCAGCGCGTCGGGCGCGGCCTGGCCCTTGCGCGGCGCCAGCAGCGCGGCGAATTCAGTACTGACCCGCTGCTGCTGTTCGGCCAACGCCGCGCGCAGCACGTCCCAGTCCGCATAGCCGAGGCCGACGGCGATGCGTTCGCGGTCCAGCGCGTCGCTGGGCAGTACGTGGGTCTGCGCGTCGCGCAGCATCTGCAGTCGGTTCTCCAGCCGGCGCAGGAACAGGTAAGCCTCGCGCAGTGCACTGCCATCCTCGGGCGCGATCTGACCGGCGGCGACCAGTGCATCCAGCGCCACCAGCAGGCGACGCTCGCGCAGTGCCGGTTCACGGCCACCGCGGATCAGCTGCAACGCCTGGCACAGGAATTCGATTTCGCGGATGCCACCGGCGCCACGCTTGATGTCCTCGTGCAACTCGCGGCGCGCGACCTCGGCGGTGATCGCCGCCTTCATTTCGCGCAGGCCATCGAGCGCGGTGAAATCGAGGTAGCGGCGGTACACGAACGGGCGCAGGGTCTGCAGCCACGCTTCACCGGCGGCGATGTCGCCGGCCACCGCGCGCGCCTTCAGCCACGCGTAGCGTTCCCAATCGCGGCCCTCGCGCTGGAAGTACTGGTCCATCGCCGCGAATGACAGTGCGACGCGGCCAGCGCTGCCGAACGGGCGCAGACGCAGGTCGACGCGGTGGCTGAAGCCATCGACGGTGGTTTCGTCCAGCAGCTTGGCCAGGCGCTGGCCGAGACGGGCGAAATACTCTTCGGCGGCCAGCGCGCGTGGGCCATCGGATTCGCCGCCGTGCGGGTACGCGTAGACCAGGTCGATATCGGAACTGAAGTTGAGCTCGCCGCCACCGAGCTTGCCGAGGCCGAACACCACCAGCTGCTGCGGGACGCCTTCGCCATCGCGAACCACGCCGTGGCGCTGGGCGAATTCCTGCTGCAGGGCCTCCAGTGCCAGCCGCAGGCAGTCTTCGGCCAGGGTGGTGGCACCGGCCAGGGTCTGCGCCACGTCGTCCAGCCCGGCAAGGTCGCGCCAGATCAGCCGTGTGGACATCGCCGCACGCCAGCGCCGGATCTGCGCCGGCCAGTCGCTGGGCTGCAGCGGGTCGAGCACCGGCGCCGGGATCGGCGGGCAGCCGGGCGTGGCCAGCTGCGCCAGCAGCGCGGGTTGGCGTACCAGGGTGTCCAGCGCGAAGTCGCTGGCCACCGCCAGCCGGGTCAGCAACGGCAGCAGGTCGGCCGGGATGGGCTCGGGCAGGACCTGGGCCAGGCGCGCCAGGGCGCGGTCGACAAGAGGCTGCAGGGAGACGGGCAGATCAGCGGGGGCGAGGGTCATGGGCTGATTGTATCGACCCGGTCGGGACGCAACGGACCCGGTAGTGCCGGCCGCTGGCCGGCAACCCCGGTAACCTTCGGCAGCATCATCGGATCTGCCGGCCAGCGGCCGGCACTACCAAGTCAACGGATCTGCCGGTTAGCGGCCGGCACTACCGACAATGGAGGCCGCGTATTCATACTGGGCAACAGGCAATAAAAAAGCCCGCTTGCAGCGAACTGCCAGCGGGCTCTGCTCCCTCCCCCACGTCGGGATGCAGGGCCATCGTGCGGGCTGCGAAAGCACTTTGCACGCTGCACTGCAAAACAAAACCGACGGGTTTGGGTGAGCCCCTGGGGAAAAGCCATTCCACGAAGGTAGAACCCCCCGTACGGATGAGGATGGCCGATAATCGGAATTCCCCCCAGCAACACGTGTCGTCATGTCTGTTGATCGCATCGCCAACGCGCGTCTCCGTGACCGCGTGGTCTCCGCAGAGGCCGCAGCCGCGCTGATCCAGCCCGGTGAAACCGTGGCCATGAGCGGCTTTACCGGCTCCGGGTATCCCAAGGCCGTTCCCGTCGAACTGGCCCGCCGCATTGAAGCGGTGCATGCCCAGGGCAACCCTTTCCAGATCAAGCTGATGACCGGCGCCTCCACCGCGCCGGAACTCGATGGCGCGCTGGCCAAGGCCGATGGCATCGCCATGCGCATGCCGTTCCAGAGCGACCCGGATGCGCGCAACCGCATCAACGAGGGCAAGCTGGATTACATCGACATCCACCTCAGCCACGTTGCCCAGCACGTGTGGTTCGGCTTCTACGGCGAGATCGATACCGCCGTGATCGAAGTCTCGGCCATCCGCGAGGATGGCTCGCTGGTGCCCTCCACCTCGGTCGGCAACAACAAGACCTGGCTGGACCTGGCGAAGAAGGTGATCGTCGAGGTCAACGAATGGCAGCCGGCCGGCGTCGACGGCATGCATGACATCTACTACGGCACCGCGCTGCCGCCGCACCGCAAGCCGATTCCGCTGGTGAACGCCAACGACCGCATCGGCGACACCGCGCTGCGCTGCGACCCGGACAAGATCGTGGCCGTGGTACGCACCAACGGCCCGGACCGCAACAGCCCGTTCAGCCCGATCGATGCGACCAGCGAGCAGATCGCTTCGCACCTGATCGAGTTCCTCAAGCACGAAGTGAAGAAGGGCCGCCTGCCGCCGAACCTGCTGCCGCTGCAGTCGGGCGTGGGCAACATTCCCAACGCGGTGCTGGCCGGCCTGGCCAAGAGCGGTTTCCGCGACCTGGCCGCGTTCACCGAAGTGATCCAGGACGGCATGCTCGACCTGCTGCGCGACGGCGTGCTGAGCTATGCCTCGTGCACGGGTTTCGCGCTGAGCCCGCAGGCCAACGAGACGTTCAAGGAGAACATCGATTTCTACCGCGAGCGCATCATCATGCGCACGCAGGAAATCTCCAACCATCCGGAACTGGTGCGCCGCCTGGGCTGCATCGGCATGAACGGCATGATCGAGGTGGACATCTACGGCAACGTCAATTCGACGCACGTGATGGGCACGCGGATCATGAACGGCATCGGCGGTTCGGGTGACTTTGCCCGCAACGGTTTCCTGTCGGCGTTCCTCAGCCCGTCCACCGCGAAGAACGGCACCATTTCGGCGATCGTGCCGATGGCCAGCCATGTCGACCACACCGAGCACGACGTGTCGGTGATCGTCACCGAACAGGGCCTGGCCGACCTGCGTGGCCTGACCCCGCGCAAGCGCGCGCAGGTGCTGATCGACAACTGCGCGCATCCGGATTTCCGTCCGCAGCTGCAGGATTACTTCGACCGCGCCAGCCGCGAGAGCTACGGCAAGCACACCCCGCACCTGCTGCCGGAAGCGCTGTCGTGGCACCAGCGCTGGCTGGATACCGGAACGATGAAGGGCTGATTGCGTTGGGGGTCAGAGCCCTTTTCTGCCGAAAAGGGATCTGACCCCGATCATGCGCAACGTTGGGGTCGGATCCCTTTCCACAGGAAAGGGCTCTGACCCCAGCTACGGAATCGGGTAGTGCCGGCCGCTGGCCGGCTTCCCCAACAGCCGGCCAGCGGCCGGCTCTACCTTCACGCGGTGCGCAGCGCCGCCAGCGACTCAGCCTGCAGCCGCTCGTAGATCTCGAACTCGTCATGCACCGCCACGCCCAGCGCCTGCTCGAAGGCCTCGCGGTTGGCATGTGCGGCATAAGCGCGCTGTTCTTCACCACCCAGGTTCGACTGGAAGATGCCCGCGGCACTGACCGGCAGGAAATCCTCATAGACGATCGGATCGGCCGTGGCCAGGCCGGCGGCCACCAGCACTTCAGCCGGCAGATCCGCCACGCGCTCGGGCGCGGCACGGCCGGCGTCGGTCAGCTGGTAGCGGTAATAGCCCAGTCCTTCCTGGCGCAGCGTGTCATGGTCATCCGGGAAGCTGGCGAACACCGCCTGCAGGCGCTGGCCGTAGTCGCCGCCGGTGCTGCCTTCGCCACCGGCATCGCGGGCCTGCGACAACAGCTGGTCGTACAGCGCGCGGCCCTTCGGGGTCAGCGCAAGGCCGCGCTGTTCGATCTCGCCGAAGCGCGCGGTATGGGTGCCGGCATCGCCGCCTTCGCCGCCCGGGAAATGCACGGCCTCTTCCAGTGCCTTGAAGCTGGTCTGGCGCAGCAGGATCGGGCAGGCGCGGCGCGGCGGGCCCTCGATCACCGCCTTGGCCGCCATGCCGTGTTCGATCATCGCCGCCTGCGCAGCGTCGATGTCCAGCGTGCGCGGGGTCAGGTGGTTGATGTGCGGGCCACGGAAGCTGACCACGTCGGCCACCAGGCGATGCGCGTTGTGCAGCGCGTGGTAGGTCGGCAGGTCGACGGTGGCATCGCCGTGCCAGCGGAAGGTTTCCAGCGCTTCGTCGACGAAGCGTTCGGCATCGGCCTGCGCCAGGCCGCCGTCACGCTCGGCCTGGTCGATCAGTGCGAGCGCGCCGTCGGTGAAGATGCGGCGGCGCGCAAGGATCTTCGCCGATTCGGCACGCAGCGCGTCGTCTTCGATCAGCTCCAGGCGCAGCAGCGAGGTGAACACGCGGAACGGATTCTGCGCCAGCGCCGCGCCGGTGAGCGGGCGGAACGCGGTGGAATGCACCGGCACGCCCGCGACCGACAGGTCGTAGTAGCCGACCGGATACATGCCCATCACCGCGAACAGGCGGCGCAGCGTGGCCAGTTCCTGCACGGTGCCCACGCGGATCGCGCCATGGCGTTCTTCATCCAGGCGCGCGCGCTCGTCGTTGCGCTGCAACTGCGCGGCCAGAGCGGGGTCCTGCTCCAGCACCTGCGCGTTGATCCGCTCCACCAGTTCCACCAGCGTGCCGTACAGCGGCACTTCGGTGCGGTACATGCGGGACATGGCCTGTGCGAACAGGCGGCGGATCACATCAGGCGAAACCAAAGAGGCGCTCATCAGTCACTCGATTACGGGAACGGGGGAACAGCTCGGACCCGTATTGTCGCCGGAGTGCATGGCGGCGGCGATATGCAGAGCAACATGAAGGAAACCGGTAGTGTCGGCCGCTGGCCGGCAACCTCTCGATGCCAGGATTAGTGCAGTTGCCGGCCAGCGCCCGGCACTACCGGTTGAGCTGGCGCTTCAGCGTGGCATCCAGGGTGATCGGCCGGTCCCAGTGCCCGTAGCTGGCCACGATGGCGTGGCGCACGGCGCGGTAATGCAGGTTGTCCGGCTTGGTGGGCATGCGCTTCACCACCGCCTCCCAGCCGCCGTCCGGGTCCTGGCTGAAGGCGCGCACGCTGTCGCGGCAGGTCTGGCCGCTGGCCTTGGCCCAGAAGCAGGCGAAGTAGATGTCCCCGGCCTGCCAGCCATGGGTGGTGAACAGCGCGCTGATGTAGCCACGGGGCACGTCGGCATAGCGCGATACCTCATCGAGAAAGGCATCCGGGTAGCGTTCGGCGTAATGGTTGATGTCCTGCAGCTGGGCATCAACCCAGCTGTCACCGGTTGCCACCTCATACGCAGCCGAACGCTCGGCGGTCTGCTGGGCCAGCACGGTGGCCGGCGCCAGCAGCAGGGACAACAGCAACACGCGCAGTCGGTAATTCATGCCCCGATTCTGCCGCAGCCGCCGGGCCCTGTCAGGCCGCCGCAGCGGCCTTGGCTTCGATCGCCGCCAGTGCGGCCGGCCAGTCGTGGGCGGTATCGGCGGTGACCATGCGCGGTTCGTCGTCGGCCACGCCGTGCTGGGTCTCGTGGGCCCAGGTCACCGCGTACGGGGTATGCACGCCCCAGCCACCCAGGGTAACCACCGGCTCGATGTCCGAACGCAGCGAGTTGCCGACCATCACGAAGCGCTGCATGGGCAGATCGAATTCGGCCAGCACGCGGGCGTAGGTTTCCGGGTCCTTCTCCGAGACGATCTCGATGCGCGGGAACAGCTCGCCCAGGTTGGCGACCTTGATCTTCGCTTCCTGGTGGAACAGGTCGCCCTTGGTGATCAGCACCACCGGGTAGTGCTCGGCGATGGCCGCCACCGCTTCGCGCACACCGTCGATCAGTTCGACCGGGTGGCGCAGGGTGTCGTGGCCGATATCCAGGATGCGCTGGATGTCCTTCGCTTCGATGCGCTGCCCGGTGATGTCGATGGCCGCTTCGATCATCGACAGCGTCATGCTCTTCACGCCGTAGCCGAAGGTGCCCAGGTGGCGCTGCTGCACTTCCAGCAGGTGGCGCGCGGTCTGGGTGTCGTGCACGTCGACGTAGCGCGACAGCAGGTCAAGGTAGTCCTGCTCGGCCTTGCGGTAGTAGTCCTCGCTCTTCCACAGCGTATCGTCACCGTCAAAACCGACCAGGCCGATGGCGCGCGACGGCGCAGGCGTGGAGGAGTTCATCGCGCAAGGATACAGGGGCCGTGGTGACGAAAAAAACCCGGGCGGCCGAAGCCGCCCGGGTTCCCATACGCCCCGATACAGGTCTTACCTGCCCTGCGCACCCTGCGCTGCGCCGCCGGCGCCGGCCTGCTGGGCGGCCACATAGGCCTTGTACTCATCGGCGCTCAGCTCGCCGTCCTTGTTGGTATCAGCCTGGTCGAACACCTGGGCCAGGCCCGCGTTCACCTGCGCCTCGGTCTTGCTGATGGTGCCGTTGCCATCGGTATCGATGCTGGCCCAGGTCTGGCCACCGCCGTTGGCCTGCGCCGATGCGGCTGCGGCGGCGTTGGTCGCCTGGTCGGCGGCCTGGCCGGCCTGTGCAGCCGCCTGCTGGGCCTGTGCGGCCTCGTTCTGCGCATGCGCCGCCTGCTGCTTGGCCGACTGGGCCATCGCCGGAATGGCCAGCACGCTGCCAGCGGCGACGATCAGGGCGATCAGGGGCTTGCGGTTGCGAATAGTCATCAGGGGTGTCTCCTGCCAATTGGGTGGTGTTGCGCGGCGTGTTGTCTCCGCACGGCACCTACCCTGCCACTCCGTTTCTGAATCGATTTTGCCCCGCGACCCGCGTCAACACGCACCATTAACCACTCGCCCCCGCGCATGCATTAGCACGGTGGTTAGCAGCAAGTGAGCAGCTCATAAGATGCGCATTCAGCGCAGCCGGATTTAACTGGCAACCAACGAAAAACCTGCGTCAGTCGACGGTTTTTTCCGATGACCGCGAACTGAACAACACCCAGCCGAGCGCAACACCGGCGAGCGCACCGGCGATTTCCAGCACCACGCGGCTGCCGAGTTCGTTCGGATCGTGGATGGTGGCCAGGAACAGGCGCGCGTACAGCGGCGACTCCAGCCGCACGATGCCCATGTAGAACAGCTTCCATGCATCGATGCCGGCGGAGATGATCACGGCGATGACACAGGACCACCCGATCGCGTGACCCGCGGTCCAGTGCAGGAGCCGGCACAGCTGCGACCACAGGAAGTACACCAGCAGCCCGACCAGCAGGGCGATGGCGCCGGCTTCCAGGGTACCGAGCAGGCCGAAGTGCAGGGGAAGGTTCATCGGGTGGGCAGGGATGAAGAGGCGGCCAGTGTAAGGGATCTGCCCCGGACCCGATCCGGTAGCCACAGTAGATCCACGCCATGCGTGGATGAATCTCCATCGAAATCGAGTATCTCGACGATTGAACAAAAAGCAGCCGATGAACAAAGAGCAGCCGAGCATGGACTCGGCTCTACAACGGACCGCGCGGGAAACTGTCAGAGGCTGGGCGGTGCCGGAGTGCGGGGTGTCAGCCGCATGGATGCGGCTGCCAAGCCTCCATGGACGGATTTACGGCGTCCCCGCACTCCGGCACCGCCCAGCCAACCCACGGAACGCACGCTGTTGCTGTTGCGTCTGATGTTGCCGGCCAGCGGCCGGCACTACCGCGGGTGCAGGGCGCAGCCCTGCCGATACCCCTACCGCACCGGGACGTCGTACGCGGTGCCGGGATCCGGTTCGGGCTGCAGGGTGTAGTGCCACCACTCCTGCGGATAGTTGACGAAGCCACGGCGCGCCATCGCCTGCACCAGCTGCTGGCGGTTCGCCTGCTGCACAGTGCTCAGCCCGCTCGTCCGGGTATGCGCGCGCGGGCCAAAGAAATCGAAGTCGGTGCCCATGTCCAGCGGCGTGCAGGCGCCAGTGCGGCAATCCAGCAGGCCAAGATCAACCGTGGCGCCACGACTATGGCCAGAACGCTCGGCGATGTAGCCGTCGGCAAGCAGCCGTGGCTTGTCCAGGTCCGGGTACTGCTGTGCCTTGCGCGAGAGTTCGCGCGGATCGTTCACCCAGGCCATGAAGGCCTGCACCGAGCGCACCGGCCGGTAGCAGTCGTAGAGGCGCAGGCCAAAGCCCTGCGCGCGCAGATCCTGTTCTACCTGCGCCAGCGCTTTCGCCACGGGCGCCAGCAGGTAGCAGGATGGCGCCTCATAGCCGGGCACGCGCGCGCCGGTGAAGTTGTTGGCATTGGCGTATCGGATGTCCATGTCGATGCCTGGCGACAACGTGCGGATCTCCACCAATCCGGCGCTGGCCGCATCAGTGGCCGGCGAAACGCGCGGTGGCTCAGCGGCGTTGGCGGTCGCCGCCAGGGCAGTCGCCAGTACGAGTGAAATGCAGGTCCTGGAAGTCATAGCTGAAGTCGATGTCAGGATCGATGGCGCGCAGGTCCAGTGTCGGCGCCGGGCCCTGGCCCGGCTGCAGCCACGCCTGCGCCTCGTCACCCAGCGTATCCCAGCGCAGCAGCCAGCGCCCCTGCAGTTGCAGCACGGCCGCTTGCAGCCTGGGCGACTTGTCCACGCTGAAGCGCAGGCCATCCTTGCCCGGGCACAGCGAAGCCGTGCCCAGCCAGGGGTCGGAGTAGCGGCCCTGCCAATGCGGCAGGTCATTGCCGCGTGCCGGCTGTGCGGCGGTGGTCGCTGGCCGTTGATGGCCAGATGCTGCCTGCGCTGCCCGGTCAGCCTTCAGTTCGGCCAGGTACTCCATCGCAGGGCGCGCATCGTCTGGTGCGGTGAAGCGCTTCAGCATGGCCTGCATCAGCGCCGTGCGTGCATCCTCGCCTTCGCCGTTGATCAGCATCACCACGCCGACCCTGCGGTCAGGAAGCAATGCCAGCGACGAGTACATGCCCGACAACGTGCCGGTATGCGCCACCTTCCACTGCCCGTCCATGTCCGACACCCGCCAGCCATATCCATAACCATAGAAATGCGCGTTGTCCCAGCGCCGCTGGCGTTCACCCAACGGCATCGGCATGTGCAGGGTCCACAGCGTGCGCCGCTGCTCGCTGCCCAGCCAGTCCGGCACCAGCGCGGGATCGAGCAGTACCTGCATCCAGCGTGTCATGTCGCGCAGCGAACAACGGATGCCACCCGCCGCCATCGAGGGCAGGTCCGGGCTGATTGCAGCATCGGCGTTCACCACCTCGTTGCGTTCACCACGCCAGGCATGCGGCTGTGCCACGTTGCCCACGCGTTTCACCGACCACGCACCCACCTGGCAGCGCGTCATGCCCAGTGGTTCGAACACCTGCTCGCGCATCAGCTGGTCATACGGCTTGCCACCCGCTGCCGCCGCCACTTCGCCGGCCACCACATACATCAGGTTGTCGTAGGCATAGTGGCTGCGGAAGCTGCTGACCGGCTTGAGATGCGCCAAGCCGGCGATGATGTCGGCGCGGGTGAACGCGTTCGGCTCCGGCCACAGCATCAGGTCCCCGGCGCCCAGGCCAAGGCCACTGTTGTGGATCAGCAGGTCGCGCACCTGCATCTGCTCGCCCACCCACGCATCGTGCATGCGGAAGCCCGGCAGATGCCGCTGCACCGGATCATCCCAGCGCAGCGTGCCCTGCTGCACCAACCTCGCCAGCAGCGCAGCGGTCATCGCCTTGCTGTTGGAGGCGATCTTGAACAGCGTGTCCTCGTCGATGCGGCCGCCATCGCCGCGCGCCCCCTCTGCATGGCGATGGACCACCTGTCCGTTCTCGACCACCGCCAACGCCAGCCCAGGCAGATGCTCGGCCCGGACCACGGTCGCGATGTCGGCCTCGATGGCTGCACTGTCGACCGACGAAGCGGACGGTGCGGCCAGTGCCGCCGCGAGGATCAGCAGGTGGTGCATGCGGGCAGCCCCTCCATTGCCCGCGCCGTCACGGTGGACGGCGCGGATCGTGGCCTCAGAAGTTCCAGGTCACCACCAGCTGGGTGTAGCGCGGTGCCTGCCAGCGCGTACCGGTAGCGAACGTCGCCTCGCGATACTGGCCGGGCTGCGCCTCGTAGCGCTGGTGCACGTTGATGGTCTTCTGGTTGTTGAACAGGTTGTACACCGACAACCGGGCGCTGAGGTCGATGCCCTCCACCGGCAGGCGCCAGGTCACGTTGGCGCCCATGGTCCAGGTCCACGGCAGGCGACCAAACGCGCCGCGCGGGCTGTACTCGAACTGGCGCTGGTTGTACGGGCCCGAACAGTTGGCCACGCACAGCCAACCGGTGCCACCACCACTGCCTTCACTGGACGTGCTGCCACCGGCGATGGAGTCGTTCGGCCACATCACGCCGTAGGCGGTGATCGGGCCACCGGACTGCACCTGCAGCGTGGTGCCGAACGACCACTGCTTGTTCAGCGCATACGCGGCACGCAGCTTGAACTGATGGCGGAAATCGTTGAACAGAACACCATAGCGTTCATTGGTGGCCGGGTGGTCCCAGAACTGCACCATGCCGGTGTCGCCGTAGTTGGTATCGGAGTTCACCGGGCCTTCGAAGTTGCCCTCGCTCTTCGACCACAGGTAGGACGCGTTGAACATCCACTTCTCGTCCCAGGCGCGGTCGATCTGGAACTCCAGCGCCTTGTAGGTGCGCTTGGGCTTGGAGTAACCGATCACCTCGCCACTGCCGCCCTTTCGATAGCCGCTGTTGGCGGTGTCGATGGTGATCCAGCCTTCGTTGGCGCAACCGATGCTCTTGTCGCCCCAGATCGTCAGGCTCTCGCCCGGGTTGGCGATCGGCCACAGCGTGCTGGGGGTCGGGCCGCACGGGGTGTAATTGATGCGGATGTCATCCAGCGCGCGGGTCATGCGCCGGTAGGTGGCATTGACGCCCCACGACCAGGCCTGGTTGATCATGTTCTGGAAGCCCAGGATGTATTCGTCCTGGTAGACCGCCTTCAGGTCGCGGTCCACGCTCTGGCGCAGGTCGGCACCGCCGGTGTTCATGCGGGTGTCGGTCGGCCCGATCTGCTGGCCGACGATCGGTGCCATGTACGGCGAACCGGTCGGCGAGGTTTTCTGCTCCCAGCCGTTCAGCACGTAATAGCTGTATTCGTCGGTCAGGCCACCGGCGAAGTTCACATTGATGTTGTTGGTGACCGGCAGGTAATAGCGGCCGGCGTTGCCGAACAGCTTGGTGCTGCCATCGCCGCGCATGTCCCACGAGAAGCCGACGCGTGGCGCGATCAGGTCGTCCATCTTGATGAACGCTTTGCCGGCAGCGGTGCGGTTCTCGAAGCGGTCCCAGCGCACGCCGAGGTTCAGCATCAGGTTCGGGGTGATGTTCCAGATGTCTTCCAGATAGAAGGCATTGGCCTCGGTCTCGAAGGTGCCGCCGGAGCGGCGGTTGCGAGCGCGCAGCATCTCGGTGACGCCAGCCGGTACGTAGGCGTTGGCGCCATCCCACACTTCATCGCCGGGGCGCGCCACGTAGGCGGTGTAGCTCAGCTCGGTCGGCCCTGGATAACGGGTGGACTGCTTGGTGGTCATCAGTTCGCGGTCGACACCGAAACGCAGCAGGTGATCACCGAGCTGCCATTCGAAATCCAGGCGCGCGACATCGCGGGTGTCATCGCGCTCGGCCACCGCCGCGCCGGTCGGGTGGCAGCCCGCGCGCAGCCCCTGCAGCTTGCCCAGCCGCGGGCCGTAGGTGCTGTCGGTGAACACCGGGCTGCAGGCCTGGTCCAGCGACGAGTTGGTGAAGGCACGCTGCTTGTTCTGGCCGACCATGGCGCGCGCGGTGAAATTCTGGCCGAAGTGGCCGGTGTAGGTGGCCGACCAGTTGCGGCCGCCGGTCTCGGTGACCGAGTCGCCACCCCAGGAACCGATCCGGTCCGCATTCCAGTTGTAGCCGTACGACGCGTTGGTGACATCGCCCTCGTCGGAGAACGCCAGCAGCGCCAGGCTGTGGTTGTCGTTGATGTTCCAGTCCAGCTTGGTGCCCCAGAAGCCGTTGCCGGAGTCGTTCTTGAACCAGGTACTGCCATCGGACGAGGTGTTGTGGCCCTTGTCGCTGCGGTCCTCGTACATCGCGAACAGGAACAGCTTGTCCTTGATGATCGGCCCCGAGCCCCAGACGTTGGTCTTCAGGAAGGAGTTGTTGTCGCGGCTGCCGTAGGAATGCGGAGTACCGTCACGGTGGAAATGATCGCCGCCACTGGCGCGCCACGCACTGGGCTCGGCGGTGACTTCAACACCGCCCTCGAATTCGTTGCTGCCCGAACGGGTCACGGCATTGATCACGCCACCGGTGGAGCGGCCGAACTCGACCGAGTAGCCACCGGTCTTGACCTGGAATTCATTGAAGAACGCGAACGGCGCGGTGCTGAAGCCACGACGGGTATACATGTCGGTGACATTCAGGCCGTTGATGAAGACCGCATTCTCGGCCACCGATGAACCGGCGAACGACAGGCCTCCGAATGACGAGTTGCCGCCGACCACGCCCGGCGCCATCAGCGCGACCGCGGACAGGTCCTGCGCCACCGGCAGCCGCGAGATCTCCTGGCGGTTGATGTTGAACGAGGTTTCGGTGGAGTACACATCCACGCGGTTGACCACGCGGGTGCCGACCACCTGCAGTGCATCCAGGTTGGTGACACCGCCGCCGCTGCCCAGGTTGACCGTGGTGGTACCGCCGACGGCCACGCTCACCGATACCTGGTCGCCCAGCTTCTGGCCATCGCGGCTGAGCTGCAGCTGGTAGTCGCCCACCGGCAGCTGGCCGAGGCGGTAGCTGCCATCGGCGCCTACGGTGACGGTACGGGTCAGGCCGGTGCTGCTGCTGACCACGGTCACCTGGTCACCGGCGGTTGCACGGCCGGCGACTGCACCGCTCACGTTCTGTGCCATCGCGATGCCGGGCAGCACTACGCCCAGACACGCCCCGAGGGCGACGCACAACGCCGCCCGCTTGATGCTGTAAGCCTTCATCCCCTGCTCTCTCCTGCAAGAATTGAATGGTGTGGAATGCGATGTGTCGCGCTAGCGTTGCCTGGCTGGCAGTACCCGCCACTGGAAGTCGTAGCTCCATTGGTCGAAGTACAGGTTGCCGCCTGCCCACTCGGCCTCGCCGCGCTGCGAGTCGACCGTTTCCGAGCGGAAGTGCTGCTTGGCCGGCACGAAGGGCTGGCCGAAATCGTCGTTGAAAGCAATGCGGTAGCCGTCGAGGCCACCCAGATAGAAATCGCGCAGTGCCGGCACATCGCTGGCAAGCGCGCCGGTGGTCACGTCCATCGGCAGCCAGCCGTATGGCGCCAGGTAGACCTGTCCCCAGTCATGCAGGTTGTTGTAGCCGCTGCCGTCGCTGGAGAACACCATGCCCGACTGCCAGCGTGCAGGAATGCCGTTCATGCGCAGCAGCGCGATCAGCAGCAGGGTCTGCTGCCCGCAATCCGCATGGCCGGCGCGCAGCGCATGATCACTGATGTTGCTGAGCGTCGAGTATTCACGCGCACCGGCCCATGGAATGCGGTCCACGGCGGCAAACAGCTTGCGCACCACTTCATAGGGGCGCGTCTCGCCCTGCAGCACCTGCTCGGAGAACAGCTTCAGCGCCGGGGTGAAACGCACATGCGGCAGCTGCTCGGCCAGATAGGGCTTCAATGCGGGATCATTCGGGGTGGCCTGCACCTTCGCAGGATCGATCGCGGTGTGTCGCGCGAAGACCGTTACCGCATAGCGGATCTCGAACCGGGTCGGCTTGCCGGCTACGGCTTTGGCTTCCAGATAGGCGGTGCGCTGCAGGGTACTGGCCGGTGCCACCCGTGCCTTGCCCGGGGCGCTGCCCAGCCACTGCACCTGTTCCTGCTGGCCGGGGATCTCGCGCGGGTATGGAATCCAGGCACGCACGGTTTCGCCGGCTGGCACAGCGTCGGCCTTCACCGTGAGCGACTGGGTGAATTCAATGCGCTGCGGCAGTACGGACGCCTGGCCACTCTGTTCGGCTGCGGCAAGCACGCGCGCGTGGTGCGCGTTGAGCACTTCGTTCGGGCCCGGCGCCGGCATCGGTGCATCCGCGCGGCGGCGTGCGCGTGCTTCGTCGCTGAGCAGGAACAGGTTCGACGGTGCGCGCTTGAAATACCAACGCGTACCATCGATATCGAGATGCTCGATCAGGCCGAGTTGATCCCACCGCGCGAACTCCTCGTCGGTCAGATCGGGAATCCAGCGGCGCACGGCCGCCTTGGCGGCGGTTTCGTCGAGGGAAAAATCCTGGCGGATGCGGCGCATGCGCTCACGCTGGAACGCGCCTTCGGCAGCATCGCTCCCGGCCGCCAGCAGCGCATCGGCGTCGCTGAAGCGGCCGCTGTCGATCAGGTCGATCACCTGCGTTTCGCGCGCACGCTGCTGGCTGCTGCGCCCGTCTGCCGCCTGCGTGGCCGACGCCCACAGCAGCAGCGCGGCACACAGGCCGGCAGCAGCAGGCAGACGCGGTTTGCGAACGGCAGGATCCACAGCGACACTTCCCCAGCGCGGGTGGTAACGGCTGTGTAACACGGGCCGGGATGTCGGTCAATAATTTATTCTTGCTTTCGATGCCAAAAGGAATAAATATTCCAACAGGCATTCGAGGAGGGTGTGCACCGCATGAGCCTGGCTTCCCGCGAACCGCACCGGCGTTGGCCGCGCCGGTTGACCCTGGCCCTGTGCCTGCTGGCCGCACCGGCCTTTGCACAGGCGGCACCACCGCCCGACCCGGGTGCGCCGCTGCCCTATGTGATCGGCCTGCACGAGGCCTACCTCACCCCGCAGTACTGGGCCGCGCGCCTGGACAACGCTGATGCGCCGATTCTGGATCGCGCGCAGATCGAGGCGCAGAACGCGCGGATGCGGGCGCAGGACAACCATATCCAGGACATCGCCACACTGCCCGCCCAGCTTGATGCGGCGACGGTGCGTGCCAGCATCAGCGCGCTGTCCAGCTGGCCCACGCGTGCACTGTTCAACGAGACGGGCCAGGCCATCGCTCCCGCGCTGCGCAGCGGCATCGAAGCCAACCTCGGCCTCGATGCGATTCCTGCCCAGGTGGCACCGGCCTATGGGCTGGTGGTGAAGCGCGCGGCACTGCGTACCTTCCCCACCCGCGAGCGCGTCTTCAGCACCGCCGGTGACACCGACATCGACCGCTTCCAGGAATCGGCGCTGTTCCCCGGCGACAAGGTCGCGGTGGTTCACCGCAGTGCCGACGGCCGCTGGCTGTTCGTGCACAGCGAGCGCTACAGCGCGTGGATCGAAGCCGACGCCATCGCCAGCGGCGACAAGGCCACGGTGCTCGGCTATGGCGCGAAGGGCCCGTACCGCATTGTCACCGGCGCCACCGCGCAGACCGCCTACACCCCGGAGGAACCGCGCGTATCGCGCCTGCAGCTGGACATGGGCGTACGCCTGCCGGTGCTGGCCGACTGGCCCGCTTCAGAACCCGTGAACGGCCAGCAGGCGCATGCCTCGTGGGTGGTGCAGCTGCCGGTGCGCGAGGCCGACGGGCGTCTGAAGCTCGTACCGGCGCTGCTGCCGCGCTCGCAGGACACCGCCGCCGACTACCTGCCGCTGACCCCGCGCCTGCTGCTGCAGCAGGCCTTCAAGTTCCTTGGCGAACGCTACGGCTGGGGCCACGACTACGACACCCGCGACTGCAGCGGGTTCGTCTCCGAGATCTACCGCAGCTTCGGCGTGCTGCTGCCGCGCAATACCAGTGCACAGGCGGTCAGCCCGGCACTGGATCGCCTGCCGTTCACCGACAAGGTCGGCAAGGCCGCGCGCGACCGTGCGGTCACCGAACTACAGGTCGGCGACCTGGTCTACATCCCCGGCCACGTGATGATGGCCATTGGCCACGTCGACGGCCGCACCTGGGTGATCCACGATACGGCGGGCGGCAGCTGGTTCGGTGCCGACGGCAGACGTGTGCAGGCCCATCTCAATGGTGTTTCGGTCACGCCGCTGGAGCCGATGATGGCCAGCGATACCGTCCGCTACATCGACCGCATCACCAACATCCAGCGCCTGCGGGCCAAGACCCCCTGAATGAAGATCACTGCCATCGAACTGGGCATGCTGCGCGTGCCGCTGAAGACGCCGTTCAAGACTGCCCTGCGCACGGTGGAAACCGTGGAAGACGTGGTCGTACTGATCCGCACCGACACCGGCAACACCGGTTACGGTGAAGCCCCGGCCACCGCGGTGATCACCGGCGATACGCACGGCTCGATCATCGAAGCGATCCGCCACTTCATCGCCCCGCGCCTGATCGGCCAGGACGTGGTCAACCTCAACCATCTGTGCACGCTGGTGCAGACCGCGATGGAGCGCAACACCAGCGCCAAGGCAGCGGTGGAGATCGCGCTGTACGACCTGTGGGCGCAGCTGCACGGTGCGCCGCTGTACCAGATGCTCGGTGGTGGCGACCCGGTGATCACCACCGACATCACCATCAGCGTGGACTACATCGACAAGATGGTGGCCGATTCGCTGTCGGCCATCGAGCGCGGCTTCGAGTCGCTGAAGATCAAGGTCGGCAAGGACATCGGCCTGGACATCGAACGGGTCAAGGCCATCCATGCCGCCGTGGAAGGCCGCGCCCTGCTGCGCCTGGATGCCAACCAGGGCTGGACCGCCAAGCAGGCGGTGCATGCGATGCGTACGCTGGAAGAGGCCGGCGTGGTACTGGAGCTGCTGGAACAACCGGTGAAGGCGGCTGACATCAGCGGCCTGAAGTACGTCACCGATCGCGTCAACACGCCGGTGATGGCCGACGAAAGCGTGTTCAGTCCCAGCCAGGTGATGGACCTGATCCAGCAGCGCGCGGCCGACATCATCAACATCAAGCTGATGAAGACCGGCGGCCTGTCCAACGCGATCCGCATCGCCGACATCGCCGGCATCTACGGCGTGCCGTGCATGATCGGCTGCATGATCGAGTCGAGCATCAGCGTGGCTGCCGCCGTGCACCTGGCCGTGGCCAAGAGTGATGTGATCACCAAGGTTGACCTCGACGGTCCCTCGCTGGGCCAGTTCGACCCGGTCAGCGGCGGCGTGCATTTCAACGAATCGGAGATCAGCATCAGCGACGTACCGGGGCTGGGCATTACTGAGGTGCGTGGGCTGGAGATGCTGGGGTGATTTGCGCCTTGCGGCTGGCTTGGTCCTCAACTGATCCTGGGTCGCGCGTTACTTTTCTTTCCGCGGAAAGAAAAGTAACCAAAAGAAACGCTCCGCCGGCCGCGAGCCGACGTGCTGCGCACGCCGGTACCCTGCGCTCCTCGGTCCGTCGAGGGACGGCGCGGAACTCGCTGCGCTCAAACACCCGCGCCTCTTCGCCCTCGCCGGACCTGCGGTGCTCGGCTCGCTTGAAGGCGGACTCAACGACAGCTCCGGGTAGATCCACGCCACGCGTGGATGCTCCTGCTTCTGCTCTACCTCGTATCCTCTTCGCGGCTGGCACGCGCGCGATCTGTCCGGGGTCGGGCGGGCGGGGCTTGCGGGGGTGTCCGCCGCATGGATGCGGCGGCCAAGCCTACACGGACGTACTTGCGGCGTCCCCCGCAAACCCCGCCCGCCCGAGCCACCACATAATCTGCTCTATGCTGCCAACCGCAACGCGCCTACACATGCCCGGACACCCCGCATGCCGCCCCTGCTGAAGATCCGTTCCGAGCGCGGGCAGATGTCGGCCATCGAGCGCCGCATCGCCGACTTCATCCTCGACAACGCCCACCTGCTGCGCGACTACTCGTCCCAGCAGCTGGCCAGCGCGCTGGGCATCAGCCAGTCCAGCGTGGTGAAGTTCAGCCAGAAGCTCGGCTTCAAGGGCTACCCGGACCTGAAGTACTCCATCGGCCAGGATGTCGCCCGTGCTGGCGCCGATCCGCAGCAGGCCCCCAGCGAACCCGACAGCGGCGACGACTACCTGCGCCTGGGCGACACCCTGCGCCGCAGCAAGGCACAGGCCGAAGAGGAAACCCGCCAGGCCAACCCGCGCGAGGAGATCGAGCGCATCGTGCAGCTGCTCGACGGCGCGCCGAAGCTGTTCGTGTACGGCCTGGGCGACGACGGCCTGTTCGCGCGCGAGTTCGCCATGCGGCTGTCGCTGCTCGGCCTGCTGGTGGTGCCGCATACCGACCCGATCCTGATGCTGGCCAACCTGTCGGCCGCGCGCCCCGGTGATGCGCTGCTGGTGTTCTCCGAATTCGGCAACCTGCCTCAGCTTTCGCAGCTGTCGCGCCAGTTCCAGGACATGGGTGGCAAGGTGATTTCCATCACCCGCCATACCGCCAACCCGCTGCGCGCGCATGCTGACGCAGCGCTGGTGGTGTGTGCGCACGAACGCACGCCGCAGGTCGCGCAGCTGCTGTACCGTAGCGCCATGCACGCCCTGCTCGATTTCCTGTTCGTGCTGCTCTGCCACACCAATCCGGACCGCCAGCAGCAGCTGGCGGTGAACCTGGAGCGGATCGACCACCTGCTGGATTCCTGACCGGAGCACCTGTTGATGAAATCGCTGGTCCGTCTCGCTACCGCTGCACTGCTGCTTGCCGCGGCGGTATCCGTCCACGCTGCGCCGCTGCAGGGTGCGCGCCAGCTGATCGTGGTCACCAGCGAAAGCTGGGACAGCACACAGGGCCAGCTGCAGGCCTATGTGCGTGATGGCAAGGGCTGGCATGCACATGGAGAGGCGTTCCCGGTGGCACTGGGCCGCACCGGCAGCGCCTGGGGCCTGGGCCTGCACCCGGCGCAGGCCGATGGCCCGCAGAAGCAGGAAGGCGATGGCCGCAGCCCGGCAGGCGTGTTCGCGCTCGGCAGCGCGTTCGGCTATGCCGTCACCCGCCCCGGCACCGCCATGCCGTACCAGCCGATGCTCGACAGCAGCTACTGCATGGATGTGCCGGCGTCGCCGTTCTATAACCGCATCGTCGACGCGAAGAAGGTCGGCAAGGCAGCTGTGGAAGGCTCCACCGAGCCGATGCGGCTGGATCTGCACAACAAGGGCGACGTGCGTTACCAGGAGGGCTTCGTGATCGCCCACAACCCGGACAACCAGCCCGGCAAGGGCAGCTGCATCTTCGCCCATCTATGGCGCCAACCCGGTGAGGCCACGGCCGGCTGCACCGCCATGCCGCAGGCCCGCATGCAGGCCCTGCTGGACTGGTTGCGGCCGCAGGATGCGCCGCGCTTCGTGCTGCTGCCGCGCGCCGAGTACACGCGCCTGCAGGCCCAGTGGCAACTGCCCGCACTGCGTGGAGACGCCCGTTGAGCGCGCAGGACGAACCGCAGCTGCAGCGCGCGGTCAGCCGCTGGCAGATCGTCGGCCTGTCGATCAACGATGTGATCGGCAGCGGCATCTACCTGCTGCCGGCCGCCACCGTCGCCCTGCTCGGCCCCTTCAGCCTGTGGGGCGTGGTCGCCGCCGGTATCGTCGTGGCGCTGCTGGTGCTGTGCTACGCGCAGGCCGCCAGCTACTTCGACGAGCCCGGTGGCAGCTACCTGTATGCACGCGAGGCGTTCGGGCGCTTCGCCGGGTTCGAGATCGGCTGGATGATCTGGCTGACCCGCATCAGCTCGGCGGCCGCACTCAGCAACGCGCTGGCCGATGCCGTCGCGCGTTTCTGGCCGTGGGCCGGTGCCGGCATGGGGCGCATCGCGGTGATCGTGGTGTCGCTGGGCTTCCTGACCGGCGTCAACATCATCGGCGTGCGCTCGGCCGCGCGCACCGGCGTGGTGCTGGTGATCGGCAAGATGTTGCCGCTGCTGCTGTTTGTGGCCATCGGTGCGTTCTACATCGACCCGCAGCTGGCCTTCTCCGGCCAGCGCCCCGACCCGCACGACCTGCAGCGCATGGGCGAGGCCGCGTTGCTGCTGCTGTACGCCTACGCCGGCTTCGAGAACATCCCGGCCGCCGCCGGCGAGTACCGTAATCCGCGTCGCGATATTCCGTTCGCGCTGATCACCATGATCATCACCGTCACCGTCATCTACGGCGCGGTGCAGGTGGTGGCACAGGGCACGCTGGCCGGCCTGGCCAGCTCGGCCACGCCGCTGGCCGATGCCGCCGCCGGCTTCGGCGGCGAAGCACTGGCGCTGATCCTCACCGTAGGCGCGACCATCTCCATCCTCGGCACCAACAGCAACACGATGATGATGGGCCCACGCTTCCTGTTCGCACTGGCCCGCGATGGCTATGGGCCGAAGATCCTGGCGCAGGTGCATCCGCGCTTCCACACGCCGGCCGCGTCGATCCTGTGCCAAGGCCTGATCGCGCTGGGCCTGGCCCTGTCCGGTTCGTTCGTGCAGCTGGCCCTGCTGTCGATGACCACGCGCCTGTTCGCCTACATCGGAACGGCCGCTGCGGTACTGGTGCTGGCCAAGCGCTATGCGGACCGGCCGGGCGCACTGAAACTGCCGTGTGGCCCGCTGATTCCGGTACTCGCGCTGCTGCTGTGCCTGGCGCTGTTCGCCAGTGCCAGCTGGCAGAACATCGCTGCTGCGCTGGTGGCGTTCGCCATCGGCGCGGTGATCTACAAGCTGCCGCGAAAAGATGCCGACGCCGGATGACCGATAGCGCCGGGCCATGCCCGGCGGATTGATCTGGTGATCACGCTGCCGGACCGGGCCGTTAACCGCCACGCAGGCAGGATCAGGCTTCGTCCACAACGGAGCCTTCCATGACCGAGTACCAGATCCCCGGCCGCGTACCGGACGACAGCACGCCGCGCGATGCGGTCAGCAACTACTGGCGCGAACGCTACACCGCCGAACCGTACTACGACGACCAGCTGTTCTTCGAGGACTATGAACCGGCCTACCGCATCGGCCATGCCGCGCGTGCGCAGGACATGATCCGTGCCTACGAACAGGTCGAAGCTGAACTGGAGTCGCGCTGGGCCAGCGAGCGTGGCCGCAGCCGGCTGGAATGGGCGCAGGCACGCAATGCCGTGCGCCGTGGCTGGGAGGACGCGCAGCAAGCGGATCCGTTGTTGAAGCGATAGCGCCATGCTTTTGTCGGGCCGAGCCTACGCTCGGCTCGACTCAACAAACGCCGCAGGACAGCCGAGCATGGGCCCGGCTCTACACATTCACTCCTGTTCCGGCAGCGGCGGCGCGACCGCGCTGCGCTTGCTCTCACCGCCACCGGCGGCGATCAGGTCGCGGGTGTTCTTCTGCACCGCCACCGCGCCGAACAGCGACAGTGCATACGCCATGCCGTAGAAGCCCTTCTCGCTCGGTGCCAGCGTGGCATTCCACAGGCCAACCAGCAGCAGCATCAACGCCGACAGCAGTGCGAACCAGCACAGCGCGTAGTACAGGCCACTCACCGGAATGCCCTCGACGCGGTCACGCACGCTCTTCTGCAGCGACACCGCCGCGAACAGGCCGAACAGCAGCAGGGTCAGGTAGTAGCCCTTTTCGTTGAGCGCCATCGTGGCGTTGAACAGACCGATCAGGTAGGCCGCCGCACCCAGCAGCAGGGCCACCCATGAGGCGGCGATGAAGGCGGTGGAGGGCTTGTGGGGCATGGCAGTGTTCATTGCAGATCCTTGGCAGGCAGACGGGCACGCTTTGCCCGGGCGTGCCCACCCTAGACGATCCCGCCGCGCTCGCACAGGGGTCGCAGGACCTTCGGGCCACGACGCTCACGGCGCCAGTGGTATACAAGGGACAGCCCGGCCATCCGCATCCCCGCACTGGAGATACCCATGACCCGCACGCCCCTGCTGCTCGCCCTCGGCCTGGTGCCGATCCTTGCCACCTCCGCCTGCAATGCCGCCGACCCGGCCGCCAACGGCGCCAAGACCGCAGCGCCCGCAGCCTCCACCACTGCCGACCAGCGCCCATTCACCGCCACCGAAATCAGCCGGTTCGACCAGCCGTGGGCGATGACCTTCCTGCCGGACGGCAGCCTGCTGGTCACCGAAAAGCGCGGCAAGCTGCAGCACCTGGACCTGGCCAGCGGCCAGAAGCATGAGATCACCGGCGTTCCGAAGGTCGCTTACGGCGGCCAGGGCGGCTTCGGTGACGTGATCCTGCACCCGCAATTCGCGAGCAACCACGTGATCTACCTCAGCTATGCCGAGGAAGGCACGCTGGACACCCGCGGCGCTGCCGTGGCCCGTGCCACGCTGGCGCTGGATGCCAACGGTGCCGGCCAGCTGAAGGACCTGAAGGTGATCTGGCGACAGAGCCCGAAGGTGAGTGGTGAAGGCCACTACGGCCATCGCCTTGCTTTCGGCCCGGACGGCAAGCTGTGGATCAGCTCCAGCGAGCGCCAGAAGTTCGATCCGGCGCAGGACATGGGCGGCAACCTCGGCAAGATCATCCGCCTCAACGATGATGGCAGCCTGCCCGCCGACAACCCGTTCGCCTCGCAGGGCGGCGTGGCCGCGCAGGTGTGGTCACTGGGCCACCGCAACATCCTCGGCATGGCCTTCGATGCCAACGGCAAGCTGTGGGCACACGAGATGGGCCCGGCCGGCGGTGACGAACTGAACCTGATCGTGCGCGGCGCCAACTACGGCTACCCGATCGTTTCCAATGGTGACCATTACGACGGCCGGCCGATTCCCGACCACAGCACCCGCCCGGAATTCGCCGCGCCGAAGGTGACCTGGACGCCGGTGATCTCGCCGGCCGGCTTCGTGATCTACAGCGGCAACCTGTTCCCGCAGTGGAAGGGCAGCGGCTTCATCGGCGGCCTGTCCTCCACCTCGCTGGTGCGCGTGGCCTTCGACGGCGACAGCGCGCGCGAAGCCGAACGCTTCAACATGGGCGAGCGCATCCGCGAAGTGGAACAGGGCCCGGATGGCGCCCTGTGGCTGCTGGAAGACGGCAGCAAGGCGCGCCTGTTGAAGCTCACGCCGAAGACCTGAGGTAGTGCCGGCCGCTGGCCGGCACGTTTGTCCACAACGGCCCCGCACGCGGGGCCGTCTGCGTTCATTGGATGGTGATGACCTTCACCTCGGTCTTCGTGCAGGCCTGGTCCAGGCACTGCCCGTTCAACCACACCTGGCCGCTGCCGATCATCACGCCCTGCTGGTTGACGAACACCTTGCCGAAATCCTGCTCGGACACCGCCTTGACCACCGCCGGGGTGATGATCTTCTCGTAGTTGCGCTGGAACTCACCGGGGCCGGTGATCTTCTTTCCGCCACCGACGTTCAATGGAAAGCGCACTTCCTCGACCACCGCAGCGCGATCGCCGCCAACCACGGCGGCCTTGAACGCATTGAAGACCTTCTCGAACTGCGCCGCATCGCCAAGCAGCGTTTCGATGCGCGCGCGTGCGTCTTCGGCGGGCGCTTCCGCTGCGGGCGCGGCCGGTGCCGAAGCAGCGGGTTCAGTGGCAGACGCCGCAGGCGTTGCCGGGGCGCTGGCCTCCATCGGCGGCGGTGCATCCGCCGCAGGCTCGGCCGGGGGTGCCGCCGGCTGCGAGCAGGCGGCCAGCATCAGGGCGGGAATCAGACAAGCCATCCGGCGCATGCGCGCACTCCATCGAAACAGGGGGAGCCCGATGGTAGCGCCGCCGCGGTGAGGACAACAAAAAGGGGACGGAGGGGATTAAGTCGTCAGAGGCACAAACGACTTAATCCCCTCCGTCCCCTTTTTCTTCGATCAGGCCTTCAGCAGCTCGAACTGCACGGCTTCGCCGGCCGCCGAGGACGCGCAGACCCACAGGTCGAAGTGGCCCGGTTCGGCACGCAGCACGCCGTCGCGGCCGGTGAAGGCCAGTTGCTCGCGGGTGAGGGTGAACACCACGTCGGTCGACTCGCCTGGCTGCAGTGCCACCTTGCGGAAGTCCTTCAGTTCACGCACCGGACGCACGCGGCTGGCCACGCGGTCGTGGATGTACAGCTGCACCACTTCCTCGCCGGCCACGTCGCCGCTGTTGGTCAGCGTGGTGGTGATGGTCAGGGTGTCGTCCCAGCCGAGCTGCGCCGCACTCAGCTGCGGCACGCCGTAGGCGAAGGTGGTGTAGCCGATGCCGTGGCCGAACGGGTACAGCGGCTCGTTCGGGATCTCGCGCCAGCGAGCCTTGAACTCCGACATGGTCGGCAGTTCCGGGCGGCCGGTGCGCGGGTGGTTGTAGAAGTACGGCTGCTGGCCGGACACCTGCGGGAAGCTGACCGGCAGGCGGCCGGACGGGCTGTAGTCGCCGAACAGCACATCAGCCACGGCATGGCCGGTCTGCGTGCCCAGGTACCAGGTGACCGCCACCGCGTGCGCGTTGCGCACCGCGCCCTGCAATGCCAGCGCACGGCCGTTGCGCAGCAGCACCACCAGCGGCTTGCCGGTCATCGCCACCGCCTCGGCCAGTGCCTGCTGTGCCGGCGGCAGGGTGATCTCCACGCGCGACTGCGCTTCACCGCTGTAGCGCTGCGGTTCGCCCAGCGCCAGCACCACCACGTCGGCGCGCAGCGCGGCAGCCACCGCTGCTTCGGTGCCGCCCGGAATGGCAGTTTCCAGTTCGCAGCCCGGCACGATCTCCAGCAGCGCTTCATCGCCGATGGCGGCGCGCACGCCGGTTTCCAGGTCCACGTAACGCTGCTTGTCGCCGAACAGGGTCCAGCAGCCTTCAATGTTCTCGCGGTCCTGCACGAACGGGCCGATCAGCGCGATCTTCTGCCCGGTCTTCTGCAGCGGCAGCACGTTGTCACGGTTGTTCAGCAGCACGATCGAACGGCGCGCGGCATCGCGCGACAGTTCGTCATGCGCGGCGAGGTACGAGGTATCGGCTTCGCGCGCCGGGTCCAGCGAACGGTACGGGTCGTCGAACAGGCCGATGGTTTCCTTCAGCCACAGGATGCGGCGCACGCCCTCATCCAGCACCGCCATCGGCACCTCGCCGCTCTCGACCAGGCCCGGCAGGTGCTCGGCGTAGAAGCCGCTCTGCATGCTCAGGTCCAGGCCGGCGGTGAACGCCTTGGCGGTGGCATCGCGGTCGTCGGCGGCATAGCCGTGCGCGACCAGTTCCATATCGGCGGTGTAGTCGGAGATCACCACGCCCGGGAACTTCCATTCACCGCGCAGGATGTCGGTCAGCAGTTCGGCGTTGGCACTGGCCGGCACGCCATTGATGTCGTTGAACGAGGACATCACGGTGATCGCGCCGGCGTCGAAGGCGGCCTTGAACGGTGGCAGGTGCACGTCGCGCAGGGTCTGCGGCGAGATGTCCACCATGTTGTATTCCATGCCGGCCATCACCGCGCCATAGGCGGCGAAGTGCTTCGGCGTGGCCAGCAGCGAATCGGCGGCGCGCAGGTCGCTGCCCTGGAAGCCGCGCACGCGGGCGGCGGCAAAGGCACAGCCCAGCACCACGTCCTCACCGGCACCTTCGGCGCCACGGCCCCAGCGCTGGTCGCGGGCGATGTCCACGGCCGGGGCATAGGTCCAGTGCAGGCCGGCAGCGGTGGCCTCGATGGCGGTGGCGCGCGCGGTGCGCTCGGCCAGCGCCGGCTCGAAGCTGGCGGCCTCGCCCAGCGGAATCGGGAACACGGTGCGCATGCCGTGGATGACGTCGGCCGCCAGGATCACCGGGATGCCCAGACGGCTCTCTTCGGTGGCGACCTGCTGGATCCGGCGGCCCAGTTCGGCGCCCACACCATTGAACAGCGAGCCGACCTTGCCCTCGCGCACCTGCTGCAGCACCTGGTCGGCATTGCGCACGTTGGCTTCCGGGTTCACGTCCGGGGCGAACGGGCGGACCATGTCCGCGAAGACACCCAGCTGGCCGACCTTTTCCTCGACGGTCATCTGGGCAATGAGGGATTCGATGCGATCGGAGGCCACCGGCAGTCCTTGATGAAAACGTTTACAAGCCCGGCATTCTAGCGATCCCGGACGATTTGGCGAGGGGTTTGTTCATTCAGTTTCAGCCACCAGCGGGGTCCGTATGGCCCCGCCGGGGGCACCGCAGCTTACTCCGAGCCGGCCAACTGGCGCTGCCCGGCCATCAACATGGCGTCGCTGGAGGCCTGGAACACCCGCAGGCCGAAGGCCGGCAGGATCGCCAGCAGGTGGTCGAAAATGTCCGACTGCACCGCCTCGTACTCACCCCAGGCGGTGCTGCGGGTGAAGCAGTACAGCTCCAGCGGCAGGCCTTCGGTGGTCGGCTGCAGCTGGCGTACCAGCAGGGTCATGTCGGTATGGATGCCCGGGTGGCTGCGCAGGTAGCGCTCCACATAGGCCCGGAAGGTACCCAGGTTGGTCACCCGGCGGCTGTTGACCTCGGCCACGCCCTGCTCGCGCAGGCGCCCGTTCCACTGCCCCAGTTCCTGTTCCTTGTCGCGCAGGTAGTCGCGCAGCAGCGCGAATTCACCGAGGAAGGCCAGGTCGCCCTCATCCAGGAAGCCGACGCTGTGCTGGTCCAGGTACAGCGCGCGCTTGATCCGGCGCCCACCCGCCTCCTGCATGCCGCGCCAGTTCTTGAACGACTCGGTCACCAGCTTCTTGGTGGGGATGGTGGTGATGGTCTTGTCGAAGTTCTGCACGGTGATGGTATGCAGGGCGATGTCGATCACATCACCGTCGGCGTTCTGGCTGGGCATCTCGATCCAGTCACCGATGCGCACGCGACCATCGCCACTGATCTGTACGCTGGCCACCAGCGACAGGATGGTGTCCTGGAAGATCAGCATCAGCACTGCGGTGGCGGCGCCGAGACCGGTGACCAGATAGCGGAGGTCGACGCCGGCCAGGGTGGCAACGATCGACAGGCCGGCGATCACGAAGATAACGATCTTGGCGACCTGCAGGTACCCCTTGATCGGCTTGTTGCGTGCCTCGGGGCGGCGCTCGTAGAGATCATTGGCCGCATCCAGCGCATGCGAGATGGCCAGCACCACGGTCAGGATCGCCCACGCCTGGCAGGCGCCGATGATGAAACTCACCAGCCCCGGCGGCAGGTCCGGCACGATGCGGATGCCCGAGGCGATCACCTGGCTGGGCACCACATTGGACAGACGCGAGATCACCCGCATCAGGTGGCTGCCGCGGCCGGTATCAGCGCCCGGCAGGCGGCTGAGCAGGCGTCGCAGCCCGCGCAGCAGGATGCGCTTGGTCACCCAGTTGGCCAGGCCAGCGGCGATCAGCAGCGCCGAGATCATCAACGCCAGGTAGGCGCCAGGATAGGGTTCCAGTGTGTTCTGCAGCCGTTCCAGCCACTGTACCGCCACCACCGCGTCCACCATCGGTTGTCTCCTGTCTGTTTCGTTGTTGCCAAGGTTGCCGGCCAGCGGCCGGCACTACCGGGGTTGCTGGCCAATGGCCGGCGCGACCGGGTCAGTCCCGCGTGCGTTCGATGATCACGCCCACCGCGCGCGCGCCGCGCACCGCGCCCGGCTTGCTCAGCTTCAGGCGCAGCCACTTCACATCGAATTCGTCCAGCACGATCTGCGCGCAACGTTCGGCCAGGGTCTCGACCAGGCCGAACTCCGACTCGCGCACGAACTGTTCCAGGCGCTTGCTCACCGCCTTGTAGTTCAGGGTGTGGGCGATGTCATCGGTGGCTGCGGGGCGACGGTTGTCGAAGCCCATTTCCAGGTCGAACACCAGGTCCTGGCGGATCCGTCGTTCCCAATCGTAGATGCCGATCAGGGCGTCGATCGTCAGCCCCTCGATGAAAACCTTGTCCATTGCGGTTACCAGCCGAATACAGACGGCCATGGTACCGGCACGGCGGTGAGCCTGCCCGGAACGGGCGGCGGGCCACCGGCGTGGGGCGGCCCGGAAAAAACAAAGGGCCCTGCTAGCGGGGCCCTTTGGTACTACCGTTTGTCCCCGGGGGGAGCTGAAATCCAGCCGCGAGTCCCGGTGGCGCAGGCACGCAGATTAGGCAAGGACCAGATCGCCGGTCAAGGCCAAATCCGACAGGACAGGTCAGGTATTCGTCCGAGGCAAAACGCAGAAAATCAGCCGCGCGGACAAGGACGTTCCCTGATGGTCGCCGCCGCCCACTCTCGCGAACATCGATTCCTCCTTCACCACCGCACATGACGATGGCTCCATACGATGTACTGCGGCGCGCGTTGTCAGCGGAGCGTCTGTCTACTTACGAGAGAATCGCATCGAGCTGCAGCCCCGACGTCACAGCCGAATCCCTGTACCTGTGGAACATGCGGATGTGCAGTGCACTGATGATGCCGGTCCATCTGTGCGAAGTGGTCACCCGCAACGCCGCTGCAGCTGTGCTCGCCAGGCAGCATGGCCCGCGTTGGCCTGGAATAATGCCTTCCGACGGAGGCTGCCAACCTCATCCAGTACTTCTCCGCGCACGGTACTGGAACAACTTGCCAGCCGCGTAACCGATACACCTGGGATCGTCGCCAACCTGCCGATGGTGTTCTGGCAGCAACTCTTTACCTGTCGCTTCGACTCCACGCTTTGGATACCCGCACTCAGCAGGGTTCTGCAGCATGCTCCCTCTGCACATCCCAGTGCCGTCAGGAAAGCCATCCATGCGGATATCGGACGCATCCGCCACCTGCGCAACCGCATCGCCCATCACGAGCCCATCCTCGAGCGCGACATCGGCGCCGACCTGGCCGCGATCGGGCGGCTGATCCATGCCCGCTGCCCGCACACGCTGGGCTGGCTGCAGCGCCATGAGCGGGCGACAACCGTGCTGGCGGCGTCGCCGTTGGCAGTGCATCGGTAATGCGTCCGCCGGCCGTGGCCCGACGCTACCGGTTCACACCGCCGGCAGGGTCGCCATGTCCCAGCGCGGGGTCACATCCACTTTCGGCGGGCTGTGCTGGCCAGCCTGCAGGCGCAGCGCGCCGGCGAAGGCGATCATCGCGCCGTTGTCGGTGCACAGTGCCGGCCGCGGGAAGCAGGCGCGGCCGCCGAGGCGCTCGGCCATCTGCTGCAGGCGGGCGCGCAGGCGCTTGTTGGCGCCGACGCCGCCGGCCACCACGATCACGTTGGTCCCCGCCGCTTCCAGCGCGCGCTCGCACTTGATCGACAGGGTCTCGACCACCGCATCTTCAAAGCCCCGGGCGATGTCGGCACGGGTCTGCTCGCTCTGGTCGCTGTCGCG
Source organism: Stenotrophomonas sp. YJH_SMC_6 (assembly GCF_059371335.1). Classification (NCBI taxonomy): domain Bacteria; kingdom Pseudomonadati; phylum Pseudomonadota; class Gammaproteobacteria; order Lysobacterales; family Lysobacteraceae; genus Stenotrophomonas; species Stenotrophomonas sp. YJH_SMC_6. The sequence goes on from NZ_JCAFUM010000005.1 coordinate 277,783, forward strand.
CCAGGCCATCAGGACCTGGGTCTTCAGGCCGGAGAAGCTGAAATCCAGCCCCGGGCGGTCGGTCATCGGCCGCGCGAAGCGGTACGCGCCCGGCGTGCCCTGCTCGGCCAGCCTGGCCAGCTGCGGGCCGCCCGGGTACGGCAGCCCCATCAGCTTGGCGGTCTTGTCGAAGGCCTCGCCGGCCGCATCATCCAGGGTTTCGCCCAGCAGGCGGTACTGGCCGATCGCATCCACCGCCACCAGCTGGGTATGGCCACCGGACACCAGCAGTGCCACGAACGGCGCTTCCGGCGGGTCGTCTTCCATCAGCGGGGCCAGCAGGTGGCCTTCCATATGGTGTACGCCCACGGCTGGTACCTCCAGCGCCCAGGCCAGCGAACGCGCCACGCCCGCGCCCACCAGCAGCGCGCCGACCAGGCCGGGACCGGCCGTATAAGCCACGCCATCGATATCGCCTACCCCCAGACCGGCTTCGGCCAGGGTCTGGCGCACCAGCGGCAGCAGCTTGCGGACGTGGTCGCGGCTGGCCAGCTCTGGCACCACACCCCCGTATTCGGCGTGCAGGGCGATCTGGCTGTAGACCGCATGGGCGCGCAGGGCCGCGCTGCCGGACAGGCCGGTGTCATACACCGCCACGCCGGTCTCATCACAGGAAGATTCGATGCCAAGGACTCGCATGCCTGCTATTATGACGCCCCTGCCGCCCCCTCGGGGGATGTGCAGATCTCACTGCTTTCGAACTTCCGGCCCGTATTCAGGGTTGGCCGCTTGCAGTTTGTCTATTCGCCGCTATAATGTGCGGCTCGCCGGGCGTGACCCGGTTCTACTGTGTCCCGGAGATTCCATGCCCAGCGTCAAAGTCCGCGAGAACGAGCCCTTCGAGTTTGCTCTTCGCCGCTTCAAGCGCACTTGCGAAAAGGCCGGTGTGCTGGCCGAAACCCGCAAGCGCGAGTTCTACGAAAAGCCGACCCAGGAGCGCAAGCGCAAGGCCGCCGCTGCTGTGAAGCGTCAGCTGCGCCGCTCGTCGCGCGACGTCACCAAGCGTCAGCGCCTGTACTGATCGGACGCATCTTCATTGCGGCGGGCCTGCCTGTCGCGATGGAGCCGAAGCCGGCACGCGCGAGCGTCGCCGGCTTTTTGCGTTTCCGGGTTCGGGCATCCGCCCCGCCCCACCTACCACCACGAGGTTCCTCATGAGCATGAAGCAGCAGCTCACCGAAGACATGAAGGCCGCCATGAAGGCGGGCGAGAAGCACAAGCTGGGCGTGATCCGCCTGATCAATGCCGCCATCAAGCAGCGCGAAGTGGACGAGCGCATCGAACTGGACGACACCGCCGTGATCGCCGTGCTCGACAAGATGGTCAAGCAGCGCAAGGACTCGGTCAGCCAGTACGAAGCCGCCAACCGCGAAGACCTGGCCGAGATCGAGCGCGCCGAGATCGTGGTCATCGAAGCCTACCTGCCGGCCAAGATGGGCGAAGCCGAGATCGTGGCCGCCATCCAGGCCGCCATCGCCGAAACCGGCGCCTCCGGCCCGGCCGACATGGGCAAGCTGATGGGCGCACTGAAGCCCAAGCTCGCCGGCCAGGCCGACATGGGCCTGGTTTCCAAGCTGGTCAAGCAGCTGCTGGCGTAATCCAGCACTTGCGGTCGGATCCCTTCCGCGACACGGAAGGGCTCTGACCCCATTGATGCACCCGCTTCACCGCACCTTCGTCGGTCGCCTGCTACAACCGCACACATGGTTGAACCCGAGCCCAACGTTCCCGTGTCACTGCGCAAGTACATCAAGCGCCTGCAGGACAGCTTCCCGATGGCGGTGGCCAAGCGCTTCGTCGACGTCGACGTGCTGACCCAGGCAGCTTCCGTCTCCTTCTACGCCCTGCTGTCGATGGCACCGTTGCTGGTGCTGCTGCTGTGGCTGACCGCCTCACTGTACCCACCGGCCCAGCAGGCACTGATCGACCAGATCAGCTCGGTGGCCGGCAGCAGCGCGGCCACCGTGGCCGAAACCGTTCTGAAGAACGCCGACAACCAGCCGGATGTCGGCTCGCTGGCGGGCGTGTGGAGCACGCTGCTGCTGTTCGTCGGCGCCACCGCCGTGTTCGCCCAGCTGCAGAACGCACTGAACCTGATCTTCCGCACCAGCGGCGAGCGCCTGGAAGGCCTCAAGGCCTGGCTGCGCAAGCGCGTGTTCTCGTTCGGCGTGGTGCTGGCGCTGGGCTTCCTGCTGATCCTGTCGATGACCGCCACCACGGTGCTGCAGGTGGCCTTCGCGCAACTGCCCTCGATCCTGCCCGCGCTGGGGTACGTCACGAGCCTGCTGCTGTACGCAGTCGGCTTCGCCTTCATGTACCACTACCTGCCCGACCGTCGCGTGGCGTGGCGCCAGGCCTTCATCGGCGGCGTCATCACCTCGGCACTGTTCGCACTGGGCCGCTACGGCATCGGCGTCTACATCGCCACCGTGGCCCCCGGCAGTGCCTACGGCTCGATGGGCGCGCTGGTGATCTCGCTGGTCTGGATCTACTACGCCACCGTCGTGTTCTTCGTTGGCGCCCTGATGACGGCGGTGATCGATGAGCGCCTGCGCGCGCGTCATCACCTGGCCGCAGCCGGCATTGATCCGGCAACCGCCAGCCAGGTGCCCGACAGGGGGTAAACTAGGCCGACCGCCCCCGGTTCCGTCGCGTGGTCCTGCACCGCGCCCTGCCCTGTTGCCCATGGCCCGTATCCCCGACGCTTTCATCGACGACCTGCTCGCCCGCACCGACATCGTCGAGGTGGTGGGCAGCCGCGTGCCGTTGAAGCGCCAGGGCAAGGAGTACGCCGCCCGCTGCCCGTTCCATGACGAGCGCTCGGCGTCGTTCACGGTCTCGCCCACCAAGCAGTTCTATCACTGTTTCGGCTGCGGCGCGCACGGCACCGCGATCAGCTTCCTGATGAACTACGACCGCCTCGAGTTCCTCGACGCGGTGGATGAGCTGGCCAAGCGCGCGGGCATGGAAGTACCGCGCAACGAGAACCCGCGCAGCCCCCAGCAGCAGGACGACAGCCGCGAGCTGTATTCGGCACTGGATGCCGCCGCCCGGTTCTTCCAGAAGAACCTGGAAAGCAGCGACAAGGCACGCAGTTACCTCGATGGGCGTGGCGTGGACGAAGAGAACCGCGCGCGCTTCCAGATCGGCTACGCCCCGGACGGGTACAGCGGCCTGCGCGATGCGCTGGGCAAGGACGAGCGGCGCATGAAGCTGCTCGACCGTGCCGGCCTGTTCTCCAAGAACGATCGCGGCCATGTCTACGACAAGTTCCGCGACCGGGTGATGTTCCCGATCTTCGATCGTCGCGGCCGGGTGATCGCCTTCGGCGGCCGCGTGTTCGAGAAGGACGACGGCCCCAAGTACCTCAACTCGCCCGAGACCGCGCTGTTCCACAAGGGCCGGGAGCTGTACGGCCTGTGGCAGGTGCGCCAGGCCAACCAGAAGATCGAGCGGTTGATCGTGGTCGAGGGCTACATGGACGTGGTCTCGCTGTTCCAGTTCGGTGTCACCCAGGCGGTGGCAACACTGGGTACCGCAACCACGCCGGACCATGCCGAGCTGCTGTTCCGCAACGCGCCGGACGTGTTCTTCTGCTTCGACGGCGACGCCGCCGGCCGCCGCGCCGGCTGGAAGGCGCTGGAGTCGGTGCTGCCGCGCATGAAGGACGGCCGCCAGGCCTTCTTCCTGTTCCTGCCCGATGGCGAAGACCCGGACACCATCGTGCGCAAGGAAGGCGCCGAGGCCTTCAACGAGCGCCTGAAGCAGGCCACGCCGCTGTCGCAGTTCTTCTTCGATGAACTGACCCGCGAGATCAACCTGGGCACGCTGGACGGCAAGGCGCGCCTGGCCGAACGCGCAAAGCCGATGCTGGCGCAGATTCCCGACGGTGCCTTCGGCGACCTGATGAAGCAGCAGCTGGCGCAGCTGACCGGGCTCGGCGGCAACGCCCAGGCTGCACGCACGCCGATGCCGCAACGCCAGCCTTCGCGCACGATCCAGCCAGTGGCCAGGCGCAGCCTGGTGCGCGGCGCGATCGCCGTGCTGCTGCAGCAGCCGTCGCTGGCGCTGACCCTGGGCGGCAAGCATCACTTCCAGGGCCTTCGCCTGCCCGGTGTGGAACTGCTGTTGGAGCTGCTGGGGCTGGTCGAACAGCGCCCGGACATCAGCACCGGCGCCCTGCTGGAACACTTCGACGGCCGCGAGGAACAGGCCTCGCTGCATACATTGGCCGCACAGACGCTGCCCGGCACCGAAGCCAGCTGGACCCAGGAACTGCACGACGCCGTGGCACAGCTGGAGAAACAGCTGCTGGTGCAACGTCTGGAGGAGTTGTTGGCAAAGCAGCGCCAGCAGGGCCTGGACGATACTGACAAATACGAACTGCGCGAGCTGCTCAAGGCCCGCGCCGGGCTGCGCCTGTAGCAGCAGAACGTTTCACGGAGAGGACCATGCTGCTGCGCCTGACCTGCCTGCTGTTGTTGTCGCTCTGCCTGCCGCTGGCGGCCCTGGCCGAAGACACGCCCCTCAACGAAGTCCGCCCCGGCCTGTATGCCGGTGGCCAGCCCAGCGCCGCACAGCTGCAGGCCCTGGCCGCGCAGGGCGTACGCACGGTGATCGACCTGCGCCAGCCAGGCGAGGACCGTAGTTTCGATGAAACCCGCGTCGCCGAATCGCTGGGCCTGCGCTATGTGCGCATTCCGGTGGCCGGCGCCGAGGGGCTCGATGCCGCCAACATCCGCGCCGTGCACCAGGCCCTGCAGCAGAGCCAGGGGCCGGTGCTGCTGCACTGCGCCTCCGGCAACCGCGCCGGTGCCGTGCTCGGCCTGGTCAATGCCCGCTATGAGCATGCCAGCCCGGAGCAGGCGCTTCAGCTCGGCCAGCGCGCCGGCCTGAAGTCGCTGGAAGCCGCCACCCGCCAGCGCCTGGCCACACCGGTCACCTCGCCCTGAACCACCCTCCGCACCAAGGACTCTGCCCACCATGACCCGCTGGTGGTCGCGCCTGCGACCGGACAACTTCACCCTCGCCCTGCTGTGCACCGTCGGCCTGGCCTCGCTGCTGCCGATGAAGGGCGCCGCCGCCATCGTGCTCGACGATGTCACCACCGTCGCCATCGCCGCGCTGTTCTTCCTGCATGGCGCGCGCCTGCCGCGCGAGTCGATCATCGGCGGCATGCTGCACTGGCGGCTGCACCTGACCATCCTGGCCTGCACCTTCCTCCTGTTCCCGCTGCTGGGGCTGATGTTCAAGCCACTGTCGGGCTGGCTGCTGACTCCGGAGCTGTACCTGGGCGTGCTGTTCCTGTGCACCCTGCCGTCCACCGTGCAGTCGTCCATCGCGTTCACCTCGATGGCCCGCGGCAACGTGCCGGCAGCGGTGTGCAGCGCCTCGCTGTCGAGCATCCTCGGCGTGTTCCTGACCCCACTGCTGCTGACCGCGCTGGCCGGCACCTCCGGCGGCGTGCATGACCCACTGCACGCGATCGGCGGCATCATGCTGCAGCTGCTGGTGCCGTTCGTGGCCGGCCACCTGCTGCGGCCGTGGATTGCCGGCTGGGTTGAGAAGCAGCGCGCGCTGCTGCGCTACACCGACCAGGGCACGATCCTGCTGGTGGTGTATTCGGCGTTCGGCGAAGCGGTGACCGAAGGGTTGTGGAGCAAGACACCGCTGCTCTCGTTGCTGGCCGTGGCCGTGGTGGCTGCCGTGCTGCTCGGCATCGCCATGCCGCTGATCACCTTCATCGCCCGCCGGCTGCGCTTCAACCGCGAGGACGAGATCGCCATCGTGTTCTGCGGCTCGAAGAAGAGCCTGGCCACCGGCGTGCCGATCGCCAAGGTGCTGTTCGCCGGCGGCAGCCTCGGCGCGATCGTGCTGCCGGTGATGATCTACCACCAGATCCAGCTGATCGTCTGCGGTGTGATCGCGCAGCGGTATGCGCGGCGCAAGCCCTGACCATCCGGGGAATGATCCACGCATGGCGTGGATCTACTGTGGAGCCGAGCCCATGCTTGGCTGATGCCTGTGATCCGACGTAGATCCACGCCATGCGTGGATGCACCAGCCCCTCACAACCAGGGCAGGATCCAGTGGTCCACCAGCAGGAAGGCGAACAGCGCCATCAGGTACACGATGGAGTAATAGAACATCTTCATCGAGAACAATTCGTCCGGCGGGTTGAGCATGCGCCAGGCATACCAGAGGAACACCGCGTTGAGCACGATCGCGCCGCCCAGGTAGAACGCACCGCTCATGCCCACCAGGTACGGCAGCAGGCAGACCAGCGCCAGCACCACCGAATACGCCATGATCTGCTTGCGGGTATGCACCACGCCGTGGGTCACCGGCAGCATCGGGATCTCCGCCTTGGCGTAGTCCTCGCGGCGGAAGATCGCCAGCGCCCAAAAGTGCGGCGGGGTCCAGATGAAGATGATCAGCACCAGCAGCGACGAGTACGCCCAGTCCGACGAGCCCTGCATGCCGGTCACTGCGGCCCAGCCCAGCATCGGCGGCATCGCGCCGGCCAGGCCGCCGATGACGATGTTCTGCGAGGTCGCACGCTTGAGGTACACGGTGTAGATCACCGCGTAGCCGATCAGCGAGGCGAAGGTCAGCACGGCGGTGATCAGGTTCACCCACAGCACCAGGATGGTCATCGACAGCACGATCAGCACGCCGGCAAACACCAGCACCTGCCATGGTTTGACCTTGCCCACCACCAGCGGACGCCACGAGGTGCGCGCCATCTGCGCATCGATGTGCGCATCCAGCAACTGGTTGATGGCGGCGGCAGCCGAAGCAGCCAGCCAGATGCCGAGGAAACCGAGCACGCCGGCGCGCACCTGCTCCCAGCTCGGCACGCCCGGAATGGCCAGGACCATGCCGACCAGGGCGGTGAAGACGATCAGGGCAACGACCTTGGGCTTGGTCAGGTCCCAGTACTGGCGGTAATTGGAAAACATGGAGTCAGTCCGGGGCGCGCAGGCGGGCCAGCAGGCTGACCAGCACGAACAACAGGGCAACGGCCACGCCGTTGTGGGCCACCGCCACTTCCAGCGGCAGCGCCAGCTTCACGTTGAGGATGCCGAGGGTGACCTGCAGCACCAGCAGCGCGATCAGCGCGCTGGCCCAGCCACGCATGCTCGGCAAGCGGAACAGGCGCACGCCCAGCCACAGCAGGTAGACGGCCACCACCACCGCGAACAGCCGGTGCGCCATCTGGATGGCGATACGCGAGGCGCCATCCAGCACGCCGCCTTCGTAATCCACGCCGATGCCGCGCCACAGGGTGAAGCCTTCGACGAAGTTGTGCTGCGGCCACCACTGGTTGGCACAGCGCGGGAAGTTGTCCAGCGAGGCGCTGCCGCCGCCGCAGGCCAGCGCCGCGTAGTTGGCACTGACCCAGCCGCCCAATGCGATCTGGGTGACCAGCACCGCCACGCCGATGCGCAGCACCCACTTCAGCTTCGGTGCTTCGGCCAGGGTGATCGGCATGTGCGTGGCGCGCCAGGCCATCCAGACCAGCAGCGCGAACATCAGCATGCCGCCCAGCAGGTGCCCCATCACCACGATGGGCTTGAGCAGCAGGGTCACCGTCCACATGCCCAGCAGGGCCTGGAAGATCACCACGGCCAGGGTCAGCAGTGCAGCGCGCGCCAGGTCGATGTTGCTCCAGCGCAGCGCCGCGATCAGCAGGATCGCCTCGCCGATCAGAGCCAAGGTACTGGCGGTGCCATGCCAGCCCATCATGTACAGCGGTATGCCCGCGGCCACCAGCACGCAGGCGGTCACCACCGCCGTGCTTCCGAATCGCCGCTTGCGCGTGGCCAGCAGCGCCAGGGTCAGGATCTCGATGCCCAGTGCGCCGGCCAGGAAGCGGTGCACCTGTTCACGCCAGGCCTTGTGGGTCTCCAGCGGGCGGATCTCCGCCGCCGGGTGGCCGATGGTCTCTTCCACGTGCTGCGGCCAGGTGGCCTGGCCATAGCAGGTCGGCCAGTCCGGGCAGCTCAGGCCGGCATCGGACAGGCGCACGAACGCGCCGAACATGATCGTGCTCGCGGTCATGATCATGGCGAACCACGCCAGGCGGTGGAAATTGCGGTGCAGCGCCGGACGCGCGGAAAGGCTCATCAAACGGGACTCACTTCAGTTTCAGCAACGTGGCCATGTCCTTGCGCAGGCCACCGAGGTCGGTGCCCGGGGCATGACGCATGATCACGAAGCCGTTCGGATCGATCACGTAGACCGGCAGGCCAGCCGGATCGTCGACGCCGGGCAGGGCCGCGCGCAGTGCTGGCGACGGAGCCAGCGGCCGCAGCGCGGGCAGCGAGGCGATCGACGCCGGTGGCGTTCCCAGCCACAGGATTTCGACATTATCGGCGTTATGGCCGAACAGCTGCCACACCTTGCCCAGTCCCTGCGACAAAGTGACGCACTGCGCGTCGCAGGCACCGGCCGGTGGTGCCACCAGCAGGCGCCAGGTACGGGCTTCGGGGTTCCACGGGTACGGCTGGCCGTTGGCCAGGGTCGGCGCCTGCTGGCGCAGGTCCACCGGCGGCTTCAGCAGCTGGCCGGCATTGCGGTGCCCGGTGGGCTGCCAGCCAGAGAAGCGCAGCACGGCGGCCAGCGCCATCGCCCCGAAGAACACGGCAAACAGCAGCACCAGGGTCCGGCGGCCGGAGCCGCGCGCCTGCGGGGACGTAGCAGTGTTCATGCGGGGCATTTTCTCATGGTTGGGTGAGGGATGCGGGTGTGACGCCGCGGTAGTGCCGGCCGCTGGCCGGCATCCAGGAATGCGGGGGTTGCCGGCCAGCGGCCTGCACTACCGGGCAGCACGTCGCCTGCGCCACTCCAGTACCAGCGCGACCACCAGCACGGTCAGGGCCAGGCCGAACCACTGCACGGCGTAGCCCAGGTGGCGTTGCGGCGGCAGCGTGTTCGGCAGCAGGTCCAGGTCGCGTTCGTCGCCAAATGGCAGCGCCGGGTCCAGCCGCAGGACGCGATCGGGCAATGCCGGCAGGCCAAGCGCCGCCGCCAGGCCCTCGGCGGGCAAGCGGCTGGCCAGCCAACGCCCGGCCTCATCGGTAGCGGAGAACGCCGGGCCCAGGGCCAGCCCCGCCGACGGCGGCGGCGCCAGCAGGCCACGCACCGCCACCGGCGAAGGCGGTGCCGGCAGCTCCGGCAGGGTGCGATCGGGCGGCAGCGCGCGCCAGCCCAGATCGACCAGCAGCACGCTGCCCTCGTCACTGTGGAACGGGCGATAGATCTTCACGCCCGCGCGGCCGTGCCGGGTCTGGTTGTCCAGCAGCACCACGCCGGGCAGGAAACGGCCGTGGTCGGCCACGCCGTGCAAGGCGCCAGGTGCAACCAGGGCCTGCGCCAGTGGCAGCGCCTGTGCCACAGCTGGACCTTGTGCATCCAACATTGCCTGTTTGGCATGCATGCGCTGCAGCTGCCACAGCCCCAATGCGGTGAAACCAACCATTGCCAGCACCGCCAGCAGCCATCCGATCACGCGCGTGTGCTGGCGCATCATGACAAGTCCGCGCAAACGCGGTCAGATAGGCGCATCCACCCTGCCCTCGAGCCGCGCATGAGTGATTCGCTGAAGACCCTGCTGGTAATCGCGTTTCTGATCGTCATCGTCTGGAATCTGGGCGCCGGCCTGTATTACCTGCTGGTCGACCGCGGCCAGACCAAGCGCACGGTCAACGCACTGACGCGCCGCATCGCGGTGTCGGTTGCGTTGATCCTGCTGGTGATCGTGAGCATCTACATGGGCTGGATCAAACCGCACGGCATCGGCGGCTGAGGCCACCGATGCGTGCGCGGTCAAAGCACGTAGACGAACATGAAGAGCATCAGCCACACCACGTCGACGAAGTGCCAGTACCACGCGGCCGCTTCAAAACCGAAATGGTTGTCGCGGGTGAAGTGTCCCTTGGCCGAACGCAGCCACATCACGATCAGCATGATCGTGCCCAGCAGCACGTGCGCGCCGTGGAAGCCGGTCAGCATGAAGAACATTGAACCGTAGATGCCCGAGCCGAGCGTCAGGTTCAGTTCCTTGTAGGCGTGGATGTACTCCTCCGCCTGCAGGGTGAGGAAGCCCAGGCCAAGCACCACGGTCAGGCCCAGCCAGATCAGCAGCTGGCGGCGGTTGCCGGCCTTCAGCGCGTGGTGGGCAATGGTCAAGGTCACGCCGGAGGTCAGCAGGATCAGCGTATTGATCAGCGGCAGGCCCCAGGCCGGGATGGTCTGGAACGCGCCACCGATCGCCGCCGGCCCGTTGGTCGGCCAACCTGCCGAATAGCCCTGCCAGAGCAGCTCGTTGGTCATCACCCCGCGGCCTTCGCCGCTCAGCCACGACAGGCCCAGGTTGCGGGTGTAGAACAGCGCGCCAAAGAAGGCGCCGAAGAACATCACTTCGGAGAAGATGAACCAGATCATCCCCATCCGGAACGAGCCATCGACCTGGTGGTTGTAGTTGCCCGCCTGCGACTCGCGCACCACGTCGCTGAACCACCAGAACAACGTCAGCACCAGCATCGCGATGCCAATGTAGAAGGTCCAGCGTCCCCAGCTGGCATCGTTGAGCCAGCTGGCCACGCCCACCATGGTCACCATCATCGCGATGGAACCCACGAACGGCCATTTGCTCTGGGCCGGGACGAAGTACACGTTGGCGTCGGTCGGTGTATGGGCCATGTCGGTATCCGGGTCAGGGTGCGGCGTGCGCGCCTTCCGAGGTGGCGGCCGGGGCCAGCCGATCGGACAGCGCGTCGTTGCGATAGAAGGTGTAGGACAAGGTGATCGTCTTGATCTCCGGCGGCAGGTCCGGATCGACGATGAAACGCACCGGCATGTCGCGCTTCTCGCCAGCCTGCAGCGTCTGCGCGGTGAAACAGAAACATTCGGTCTTGCTGAAGAAGCCAGACGCACGCGCCGGCGCCACCGAAGGCACCGCACTGCCGACCACCGCCTGCTGGCTGTCGTTGCGGGCGAAGTACAGCGCTTCGTTGAGTTCGCCGGGCACCACGTCCATGGTCAACTGCTCGGGATGGAACGACCAGGGCAGGCGCGAATTGACGCCGCCATCGAATTCCACGCGCACGGTGCGCTTGCCGGTGGCGGCGCCTGCACTGGCTTCGCCACCGGGGCCGCGTTCCAGGCGCACACCGAACACCTTCTCGCAGGCGATGCGGTACAGCGGCACCAGCGAGAACGTGAGCAGGAACACCGCCACCGCCACACCGATCAGGCGCGGCAGCCCCGCACTGCGTGACGGTGTGCTGGCTGGCGCCTCGCTCATCGGCCGATCACCCCGCTGAGGATGAAGCCGACGTAGACCAGCACGGCGATGGCGCCGACCCACATCGCCGTGCGCCTGGCGCGCTGGCGTTGCTGTTCGATGCCGTGGCGTTGGGCTTCGGTCTGGCTTTGGCTTTGGCTTTGGCTTTGGTAGAGCCGACTGTTAGTCGGCTGCACTTCGCGAGTCGACTGACAGTCGACTCTACCGATCGGCAGCGGGCTCTCGTTATGCATGCCCCACCTCAATGCGTGATGTCGTCATGCGCCAGATCTCCCGGACGGATGGTCGGCGGCGTGGTGAAGGTGTGCGCCGGTGCCGGCGACGGCAGCGTCCATTCCAGGCCACGCGCGCCTTCCCAGCTGCGCGCTTCGGCCTTTTCGCCATTGCGCAGCGAGGACAGCAGGATCGCGGCCATCATGAACGGCGTGACGAACATGCCGAACGCACCGATCGAGCTGATCAGGTTCCAGTCGGCAAACGCCACGCTGTAATCGGGAATGCGGCGCGGCATGCCGGCCAGGCCGAGGAAGTGCTGCGGGAAGAACAGCAGGTTCACGAACACGATCGACCACCAGAAGTGCACCTTGGCCCACTTCTCGCTGTACATGCGCCCGGTCCACTTCGGCCACCAGTAGTACACCGCGGCGATCAGCGCGAACACCGCGCCGGTCACCAGCACGTAGTGGAAGTGGGCCACCACGAAATAGGTGTCGTGGTACTGGAAGTCCGCCGCCACGATCGCCAGCATCAGGCCGGAGAAGCCGCCGATGGTGAACAGGATGACGAAGGCCACCGACCACAGCATCGGCGCCTCGAACGTGAGCGAACCGCGCCACATCGTGCTGACCCAGTTGAACACCTTCACGCCGGTCGGGATCGAGATCAGCATGGTGGCGAACATGAAGTAGATCTCGCCACCCAGCGGCATGCCCACGGTGAACATGTGGTGGGCCCAGACGATGAACGACAGGAACGCGATCGCGGCGGTGGCATACACCATCGCCTGGTAGCCGAACAGCGGCTTGCGGCTGAAGGTCGGGATGATCTCGCTGACCACGCCGAACGCGGGCAGGATCATGATGTAGACCTCGGGATGCCCGAAGAACCAGAAGATGTGCTGGTACATCACCGGGTCACCGCCACCGGCGGCGTTGAAGAAGCTGGTGCCGAAGAACTTGTCGGTCAGCAGCATGGTCACAGCGCCGGCCAGCACCGGCATCACCGCGATCAGCAGGAACGCGGTGATCAGCCAGGCCCAGCAGAAGATCGGCATCTTCAGCAGGTCGATGCCCGGCGCGCGCATGTTGAGCACGGTGGCGATGATGTTGATCGCGCCCATGATCGAACTGATGCCGGCCACATGGATGGCGAACACGCTGAAGGCGACGTTGTAGCCACCCTGCAGCGACAGCGGCGGGTACAGGGTCCAGCCACCGGCCGGTGCACCACCGGGCAGGAACAGGGTCAGCAGCAGCAGGCTGAAGGCCACCGGCAGCAGCCAGAACGACCAGTTGTTCATGCGCGGCAGCGCCATGTCCGGCGCGCCGATCTGCAGCGGGATCATCCAGTTGGCCAGGCCGACGAAGGCCGGCATCACACCGCCGAAGATCATCACCAGCGCATGCACGGTGGTCATCTGGTTGAAGAACTCGGGCTTGACGAACTGCAGGCCCGGCTGCGCCAGCTCGGCGCGGATCACCACGCTCATCGCCGCACCGATGATGAACATGATGAAGCTGAAACCCAGGTACAGCGTGCCGATGTCCTTGTGGTTGGTCGAGAAGAACCAACGCTCGAAGAAGCTCTGGTGGTGATGGTGATCGTCGTGCCCAACTGCCGAGTGCGCCATTGCAAAACACCTCTCAGAATCGGTTGTCACCACGGCCGCGAGCGGCCGCGGGCTTTACATCACGCGCCGCTGGCTGCGGTGGCAGGTGCGCTGCCGGCTTCGGCGGCCGCCGGTGCTGCCGGTGCTTCGCTCGCAGGTGCAGCCGGTTCTGCAGGTGCCGCAGGGGAAGCGGGCTCGGCCGGCGGTGCAGGCTTGCGCTGCGCCAGCCACTGCTTGAAGTCTTCCTTGGACACCGCCTCGACCACGATCGGCATGAAGCCATGGTCCTTGCCGCACAGCTCGGCGCACTGCCCGCGGTACACACCGGGCTGCTCGATGCTGGTCCAGGCTTCATTGATGAAACCGGGGATGGCGTCCTGCTTCCAGCCCAGCGCCGGCACCCACCAGGCGTGGATCACGTCGTCGGAAGTGATGACGAAACGCACCTTCGTATCGACCGGCAGCACCAGGCGGTTGTCGACATCCAGCAGGTAGTGCGGATGGCTTTCGCGGGTCGGCACGATGCCGCTCTGCCGCACCCGGTCGGACTCGCGGTCCAGGCGGCTGGTGAAGGTGACGTTCTCGCCCAGGTATTCGTACTTCCACATCCACTGGTAGCCGGTGACCTTCACCGTCATCTCGGCATCGCGGGTGTCGTACATCTTGATCAGGTTGGCCGTGGCCGGCCATGCCATCACGATCAGGATGATCACCGGGATCACTGTCCAGATGATCTCGGCCTTGGTGTTGTGGCTGAAGGTGGCCGCGACCGCGCCCTTGGATTTGCGGAACTTGAAGATGGCGTAGGCCATCGCCCCGAACACGATGACGCCGATCACCGTGCAGATGATCAACGACAGGTTGTTCGATTCCCAGGCCAGGCGCGAGGTCTGGGTCACCCCCTTGCCCATGTTCAGCTGCCACGGCTTCGGATCGGCCGCCTGGGCCCAGGCCAACGCCGGCATCAGTCCCCCGGTCGCCAGCATCGCGGCGACCGCGTTCACGCACTTCGTGCCCCACCTGCTGCTTTGCTTCATTGCCTAGACCCTTAGCGTCGTCGGTTGCCGCCATCGCTGGCGGCGAGCAAGCTTTCAAGTGTCTCTGCGAGCGTCTGACGTTCGGCCGGCGCGAGGAAACTCCCCACCTCCACCTGCCGGCCGCTGGATGCCAGCCGGACCCTCTCATCGTCGGTGAGCAGGCGCACCCAGTGGGGATGGGCCCGGAACACCGGCGATCCACCGGGTACGGGGATGACCTCCACGTACGCCGGCACTACCCGGATCTCCTCCTGCCGTTCACCGCTGCGCCACAAGGCACGCAGCGCGGCCGCCAGCACCAGGCTGTACAGCAGCGCGAACAGGGGGGCGAATGCATTGCCGGCCAACCACCCGAGGGCGGACACCAGCCACATCGCACCCGACAACACGGTGAACAACAGGATGAACTGCCGGGCATCGAGCGCCCGTGGGGGACGCAGCCGCAGCTGCGTACCTGACCCATCCGGAGCTGGAAGCACCTCGATCATGTCGCAACCGCGTTCCTGCCGCGGGAAACGCCTCGATGGTAGCCCCGCCCTCTCGCCGGTAGCAAGGGTGCATTCACACATTTTCCGATGCTGCAACACAGCATGAGGTCGGCGGCACGAATGACGAATTCGGCACAAACTCCTCCGCACTTGCTGAACACGCTGAATCCACCGCAGCTATTGGCTATCAGCGCTTCAAGAAGGTGGCTGCTGGGCACTTCCGCAACCCGCAAAAATGATTAAAATCGCCAAGTTTTCCACTGGCCGGACCGGCATGAACGCACCTTCCTCCTCCCCTGCAGCCCACGACGCCCCGCGTCCCGGCGCGTTGCTGTCGCCGGAACTGCCGGCGCCCCCCAACCCGTTCCGCCAGGCCATCACCGACGCCTGGTTGAAGGACGAGGCCACCCACGTGCGCGAGCTGCTGGCGCAGGCCCGCCTGCCCGCCGACGAGCAGGCCCGGGTGCAGGCACTGGCGGCCGACCTGGTCGGCCGCGTGCGCGTGCGCGCCAAGGACCAGGGCGCCATCGAAGCCTTCATGCGCCAGTACGACCTGGGCAGCGAGGAAGGCGTGCTGCTGATGTGCGTGGCCGAGGCACTGCTGCGTATTCCGGACCAGGACACCGCCGACAAGCTGATCCGCGACAAGCTGGCCGATGCCGACTGGGAAAAGCACCTGGGCGGCAGCGACTCGGTGCTGGTCAATGCCTCCACCTGGGGCCTGATGCTGACCGGCAAGCTGGTGCAGATGAACGACGCCACCCGCGCCGATGCGCCCAGCGCGTTCAAGCGCCTGGTCGGCCGCGTCGGTGAGCCGGTGGTGCGCCTGGCCGTGCGCCAGGCGATGAAGATCATGGGCCACCAGTTCGTCATGGGCCGCACCATCAGCGAAGCGCTCGCGCGCTCGCACAAGGGCGACAACGCCAGCTACCGATACTCCTTCGACATGCTCGGCGAAGGTGCGCTGACCATGAAGGACGCGCTGCGCTACCTGGAAGACTACCGTCGTGCGATTCACGCCATCGGCGGCGATCACAAGGCACGCGGCGGCCGTCCGGATGGCGACGTCAACAATGCCCCGGGCATCTCGATCAAGCTGTCGGCGCTGTACCCGCGCTATGAGCACGCCAAGCGCGAGCGCGTGCTGAAGGACCTGGTGCCGGGCGTGCTGGAACTGGCGCAGCTGGCCAAGAGCTATGGCATCGGCTGCACCGTCGACGCCGAAGAGTCCGACCGCCT
Source organism: Stenotrophomonas sp. YJH_SMC_6 (assembly GCF_059371335.1). Taxonomy (NCBI): domain Bacteria; kingdom Pseudomonadati; phylum Pseudomonadota; class Gammaproteobacteria; order Lysobacterales; family Lysobacteraceae; genus Stenotrophomonas; species Stenotrophomonas sp. YJH_SMC_6. Next base: position 293,725 of record NZ_JCAFUM010000005.1, read on the forward strand.
GGAACTGTCGCTGGACATCATCGAGCAGGTGTTCTCCGACGCGTCGCTGTCCGGCTGGGATGGCTTCGGCGTGGTCGTGCAGGCCTACCAGAAGCGCACCCCGTACACGATCGACCACCTGGCCGACATGGCGCGCCGCGCCGGTCGCCGCCTGCAGGTGCGCCTGGTCAAGGGCGCGTACTGGGACGCCGAGATCAAGCGCGCGCAGATCGAAGGCTACCCGGGCTACCCGGTGTTCACCCGCAAGCAGAACACCGACGTGTCCTACCTGGCCTGCGCCAAGCGGCTGTTCACCCATGCCGACGCGATCTACCCGATGTTCGCCACGCACAACGCGCATACCATCGCGGCCGTGCGCAGCATCGCCAACGGCGGCGTGTACGAGCACCAGAAGCTGCACGGCATGGGCGACGACCTGTACGCCGAAGTGGTGCCGGCTGACCGCCTGGGCCTGCCCTGCCGCGTGTATGCACCGGTCGGTTCGCATGAAGACCTGCTGCCGTACCTGGTGCGTCGCCTGCTGGAAAACGGCGCCAACTCCAGTTTCGTCAACCGCATCACCGACGAGCGCGTGCCGATCGCCGACCTGATCCGCGATCCGGTCGAGATGGTCGCCTCGTTCGCTTCGATTCCGCATCCCAAGATCCCGCTGCCGGTTGACCTGCTGCGCAGCCAGAACCACGACAGGAAGAACTCCATGGGCGCCAACCTCGCCAACGACAACGAACTGCGCGCCCTGGCCGAGCAGATCAACGCGGCTGTGAAGCCCTGGCAGGCCGCGCCGCTGGTGCCGGGTGCCAACCCGGCCGGCGCCGCGCTGCCGGTGACCAACCCGGCCGACACCCGTGAAGTGGTTGGCCAGTGGCTGGCCGCAGACGCCGCCACCGTGCAGAAGGCCCTGGCGAATGCCGTAGCCGCGCAGCCGGCCTGGAACCGCACCCCGGCCGCCAGCCGCGCCGCCATCCTCGAGCACGCCGCCGACCAGCTGGAAGCACGCATGCCGGAATTCCTGGCGCTGTGCGTGAAGGAAGCCGGCAAGAGCCTGCCCGACAGCATCGCCGAAGTGCGCGAAGCGGTGGACTTCCTGCGCTACTACGCCAAGCAGGCGCGCGAGCAGTTCAGCCACGCCGAGAAGCTGCCGAGCCCGACCGGTGAGTCCAACGAGCTGCAGCTGCACGGCCGCGGCGTGTTCGTCTGCATCAGCCCGTGGAACTTCCCGCTGGCGATCTTCCTGGGCCAGGTCGCTGCCGCCCTGGCCGCCGGCAACAGCGTCATCGCCAAGCCGGCCGAGCAGACCAACCTGATCGGCTACTACGCGGTGAAGCTGCTGCACGACGCCGGCGTGCCGGCCGAGGTGGTGCAGTTCCTGCCGGGCGACGGTGCTACCGTCGGTGCCGCGCTGACCGCCGACCCGCGTGTGGCCGGCGTGGCCTTCACCGGCTCCACCGACACCGCCCGTGCGATCAACCGCGCGATGGCGGCGCGTGACGCCGCCATCGGTGTGCTGATTGCCGAGACCGGCGGCCAGAACGCCTTCATCGCCGATTCGTCGGCGCTGCCGGAACAGCTGGTCAAGGACGCGATCGGTTCGGCCTTCACCTCCGCCGGCCAGCGCTGCTCGGCCGCGCGCGTGCTGTTCGTGCAGGACGACATCGCCGACAAGGTGATGACCATGCTGGCCGGTGCGATGAAGGAACTGAAGGTCGGCAACCCCGGCCTGCTGTCCACCGACGTCGGCCCGGTGATCGATGCAGATGCGCTGAAGATCCTGCAGGACCACGCTGAGCGCATGGACCGCGAAGCGCGCCTGATCGCCGCCGCCGAGCTGTCGGCCGAGGCCGCCAACGGCACCTTCTTCGCACCGCGCGCGTACGAACTGAAGGACCTGGGCCAGCTGCAGAAGGAAGTGTTCGGCCCGGTGCTGCACGTGATCCGCTGGAAGGGCGACCAGCTCGACGCGGTGATCGACCAGATCAACGCCACCGGCTACGGCCTGACCCTGGGCGTGCATTCGCGCATCGACGAGACCGTCGACCGCATCAGCAACGGCGTCCATGTCGGCAACGTCTACGTCAACCGCAACCAGATCGGTGCGGTGGTCGGCGTGCAGCCGTTCGGCGGCCAGGGCCTGTCCGGCACCGGCCCGAAGGCCGGCGGCCCGCACTACCTGCTGCGCTTCGCCACCGAAAAGACGGTGACGGTGAACACCACCGCCGCCGGCGGCAACGCCTCGCTGCTGACCCTGGGCGACTGATCGCCCGGTTGATGCAGTGAACGAAAAACCCCGCGAAAGCGGGGTTTTTTATGCCTTGCTTCCTGTAGAGCCGGGCCCACGCTCGGTTTTCCTCGCACAGCCGAGCGTGGGCTCGCTCTACAGAGGCTGGGCCACACTGAACCGATTGTCCGCCCGCTTCGCCAGCTCGCTCTGCACGCGCGCGATGCGCGCTTCCAGCCCCCCCTCCAGCAGCACGTAGTCGACTCCCCGCGCCTCCAGCTCGCGCACGTACCACGCATGCTGCTGCGCCCGGAAGGCTTCGCCCACCCGCGTGCCGTCCTGGTCGAACGGGATATCCGGCGCACACAGGAACAGCAGGTCATACGGTCGCAATGCAGCCTGCCGCAGTGCCTCCGGCGCCGTACCAGACATCCAGCCGCTGTAGCCCAGCGTCACCAGCGGCGTGGTATCGCAGAACAACCAGCGATGCGCATGCCGTGCGGTCTCGTCTTCGTGCTGCGGCTGTGCCATTGCGATGCGAAGCAGATCATCTGGCGTCAGCTCTCCGCCCTGCTGCTCCCATAGCGTGCGGCCATACTCCGGCACCCAAGCGGTCTGCAGGCGCTCGGCCATCACGCGCGCCAGCGTGGTCTTTCCGCTGGACTCGCCACCAATGAACGCCACGCGCTGCACATAGCCGGCATAGACCTGCGGTGCGAGGCCATGACGGTGCGCATGTGGATCGGCGCGCAGCTGGGTGCCACACGCCTGCCCGACGTCCAGTGCGCGATCGAACCGCTCATGGCGTACCGGCGCACCGAAGTGCGTGGCCAACGCCTGCGCGAAGCCGTCACCGTAGTCCTCGCCGGTGTACACCGCCTGCACCGGCCCGCCGAACAGGCTCAGGCACAGCCAGGCGGTGAACTCGCGCTGCACGTGCTCGTTGTCGCTGTCCTGCGGCAGCGTGCGCACGGGCAAACCGTGCTGCGTGCACAATGCCGCCAGGCGCGCGTCATCAAGCACCGCCACCGTCGCCTGCGGGAAGCGCGCTCGCAGCCAGCGCTCGCGACGCTCGGCGCTGTAGCCTGGGAAACCCGGCTGCGACCAGCCGATCACCAGCAGCTGCCGGCAACGCGTGGCGGCGAAGTCGATCAGGCGTTCGTGGCCGAGGTGCAGCGGGCAGAACTTGCCCACCACCAACCCCCGCGCAACGCGCTCAGGCGGCGGCATCGGCTGCCTTGGCCTCGGTCCGCATCAGATGGCGCCAATGGCGCAGGGCGACCAGCGCGTTTATCCAGAAACCGATGTAGAGGATCGAGGTCAGGTGCAGGCCACGGCTGTAGTACAGCGGCACCGCCACGGTGTTCACCAGCAGCCACACCCACCACGATTCCAGCTTGCGTCGCATCATCAGGATCTGCGCGATCACACTCAACACCAGCACTGCCGAATCGATGTACGGCGCGTAGGCGTTGGTCAGTCGGGTCAGCATCCAGCCGTAGCCGAAGGTGGCCACCACTGCCAGCGGTGCCAGCCAGGCCCAGGCGCGCGGCCGCAATGAAGTGATCGGCAGCGGCGCGCCATGGTCGCCGCGCAGCCACTGCCACCAGCCCAGCACGCTGATGGCGATGAAGAAGAACTGCAGCACCATGTCCGCATACAGGTGCGAGCGCTCGAACACGGCCGCAAACAATGCGCAGCCGACGATGCCCAGCCACCAGGTGTGCACGTTGTTGCGACCAGCCAGCAGGATCGAGCCGGCGACGGCGATGTTGGCGGCCAGCTCCAGCTGGAAGTTCGGGTCGGACAGGTTCATCGCACCATTGTCGCGTAGATCCACGCCCTGCGTCGTCGGACCAGCAGATCCATGCCATGCGTGGATGGAATCAAGGCCGCGCGCGCACCAACAACCGCTGTCTCTCTCCGCTTCCCCAACGTCCTGGCTGCAGGCCGGTTGAAGAGAGCAACGGCGCAAGCCAGTCAGGCGGAACGATGTCCCAGATCACGCCATCGAACGGATGCGGCCATGGCGTTCCCTGAGGATTCGGCGAATGCAGGAACAACGCACTCTGACCGGTATCCGGCGCCAGCGTCACCCAACACTGCACATGCTCCCGCTCGCTCGACGCAACCCGTTCAAGCAGCCGCAGGAGCCCTGCGGCAACGGCGAAGCGATCACTGATATGGCGATTGCCGCGCCCCATCCAGTCAAGATGCGTGTGCCAGTAGTCGAACCATTCCGACTCCAGCACGCGATCCAGAGTCGCGTTCGCCTTGGCCTCTTCCCGAGCCCAGTATCGGATCATCCGCTTCTGGTAGCGACGATCAACCATTTTGTATTCGCCTGCACTGCGTAAATCCCGGCAAGGTGGCAGGCACTGCCAATAAAGTCACGAGCCGGAAGCGTCATCCATGCATAAAAAAAGGCCCCGCCTGCGCGGGGCCCTCCGTGTCCTGCTTCAGGCAATCGCCCGAATCAGAACTTGTACTGCATCGACGCCGCCAGCACGTCGCCGCTCACCTTGTACTTGCCGGTCACGGTGTTGGCAGTGGCCGAGGTCGAGGTGATGTTCGGATCCTTGGTGAACAGGTGGGTGTAACCCACGCTGTATTCCATCTTGTCCGAAGCGGCGTAGGTCAGGCCCAGCGACAGCCACTTGCGGGTGGTGTCCGGCACGCTCACTTCACGGTGGGCGTCGGTGGTCGGGGTCTGGTCGTACGCCAGGCCGCCACGCAGGGTCAGCTTGTCGTTCACGCGGAAATCGGTACCGATCGACGCGAAGGTGGTGTCGCGGTAGTGGAACGGCAGCACGCTGTCCGGCTGGTTGGAGTCATAGTCGACGGTGACCTGGTCGAACTTGCTCCACGCGGTGCGCGTGACTTCGGCCATGATCTGCCACTGGTCGTTCACGCGGTGGGTGAAGCCCACGGTGGCGCTGGCCGGCAGGGTGATGGTCGCACGACCGTTGCTGTCGATGAAGGTACCCGGGGCCGCAGTCAGCAGGAACTGCCTGGCGGCCGGCGTCATGGTGAATTCGGCCTTGCCGTCGGTGATCTTGTGCTCGACCTTCGAGCGGTAGCTGAAGGCGATGTTGGTGCCTTCCACCGGGGTGACGGTCATGCCCAAGGTGTAGCCCACGGACACTTCATCGCCCTTGATGCGCAGGTAGCCATCGGCGGTACCCGGCGAGAAGCCGAGCTGGGCCGCCTGACGGCCGGCGGCCTGGGCGGCAGCGGCGGCCTGGGCCGGGGTGCGGCCAGCGGCCAGCGCAGCGGCAGCAGCACGCTGCTGGGCGCTGGCATTGATCGCGCTGCCACCGTCAACGGCGCTGGTCAGGTCGACGTTCAGGCGCTCGGCGAACACCGAGGCACCGAACGACAGGTACGGGTTGACGTCGTAGGAGAACGCCACGCCTAGGTCGATCGCCTGCAGCTCGGTCTTGACGCCGTTGTAGCGGCCGACCCAGTCACGGTCGTATTCGGTCTTGAAGCCGAACGGCACGGTCAGCGATGCGCCGAAGTGCATGTTCTCCTTCTCGCCGAACGGCAGGTGGAAGTAGGCGGCCGGAACCGGGGCGATCATGCCGGCATCGCCGCCGTTGCCACCGGAAATCGGAGCGCCGTTGGCGTACTTGCCCTGGCCACGGAACTTGGCGCCGAAGCTGATGGCGCTGACGTCGCCCTGGATCAGGGTGCCGTCGAGCAGGCGCATGGAGGCCGGGTTGGTGGCGATGACCGAGGCGTCACCTTCGGTCGAGGTGGAGCCGGCGAACGCGCGGCCCAGGCCCTTGGCGCTGTTTTCCTTCAGCTGGAAGGCGGCAGCATTGGCATCGGCGGCGGCCAGCGCACCGGCAACGCCGACGGCCAGCAGGGTCAGTCGGGCAATGGTGGAAGCGGTTTGCATCGTAGTTCTCTCTCTCCGGTAAGCGGTGATGGTGCTCTGAGTGCGCCTGCGCCCGGCAGGCCCAGAGGCCCGTCGAAGCGCGCCGGATTCCCCTCCCGACATACGACGCCGTATGCGAGTATTACCCAGAGCCGTTAATGAAACAATAACGACGCAGGCGGTTTTTCCCGTCTCAAAAGCTGAACAGGACAATCCCCGTCGCAAGCGCCCGCACGCTAGGCTAGTGCCATGTTCGTCTCCCTCCCGTCCCGCAAGAAGGCGGCCCTGCGCTGGGCCACGCCCGTGCTGTTTGCGGCACTGTGGCTGGCGTTCCTGTGGTCGATCTCGCGCCCGGACGATGCCCGCGGCAGCCTCTGGCTGGACTGGGGCGCCCTGTCCACCGGCCTGACCCACCCGCTCGACTGGTGGGCGACGCTGCAGGACGGCAGCGTGCTGCGCCTGTTCACCGCCCTGTTCCTGCACGCGGACTGGTCGCATCTGCTGGGCAACCTGGTGTTCCTGTTGATCTTCGGCCTGCCCGCCGAGCGGGTGCTGGGGCCCTGGCGCCTGCTGCTGCTGTTCCTGGTCGGCGGCGCGGTATCGAATCTGGTGGCCATCTACACCATGGGCAGCCCGGACCAGATCATCATCGGTGCCAGTGGCGCGGTCTCGGCACTGATCGGTGCCTACCTGGCCCTGTTCCCGGGGGCGCGGCTGGGCGTGGTGATCCCGCTTGGCCTGTTCCTGGAATTCGTGCGTGCCCCGGCCTACCTGCTGATCGGCGTGTGGGCAGCGCTGCAGGTGGTGTTCGCCCATATCGGCCCGAGCTTCGGCATGGTGGCCTGGTGGGCCCACATCGGCGGCTTCGTGTTCGGCCTGGTGTACGGGGTCTACGTGCGCGCGGCCATCGCGCGCCGCCTGCGCAAGCGCCACGGCTTCTGACCGCCCGGGTAGTGCCGGCCGCTGGCCGGCATTTGGTTTCTTCTTCCGCCTTTGAGCCGACGCCGGGCATGGCCCGGCGCTACCTCACGGCTTCGCTGGGGCCGGTGCGGGCTTTGCTTCCGGCTTTGCTTCCGGCTTAGGTTCGACCTTCGCTTCCGGCTTCGCCGCAGCGGCCTTCGCGGCCTTGGCCGCATCCGCCTTCGCCGCTTCGGCCTTCAAGCGTGCAGCCACCGAACCCGGGTTCTTCAGCTCGGCCAGCGCGTCGTTGATCGGGCCATCGCCCGGCAGCACCGCACCGGCGTGGTAGCCCTCGGTGCCTTCGTCATCGCCACGCAGATGGCCCGGCAGGGTCGCTTCGCTGTAATCGCTCAGGCTGGCCGGCAGTGCCTCGTCTTCCGGGCGCGCCGCAGGCTTCAGTTCGACCTCCGGCACGATGCCCGTGGCCTGGATCGACTTTCCGCTGGGCGTGTAATAACGCGCGGTGGTCAGCTTCACCGAATCACCGTTGTCCAGCGGCAGCACGGTCTGCACCGAACCCTTGCCGAAGGTGCGGCTGCCGACCACGCGGGCGCGCTTGTTGTCGCGCAGTGCGCCGGCCAGCACTTCCGAGGCACTGGCCGAACCCGCATCGACCAGCACCACCACCGGTTCGCCCTTCAACAGATCGCCCGGCGTCGCATCGAACCGTGCATCACTGATGCTGATGCGGCCGCGGGTGCTGACGATGTTGCCCTTGTCGAGCAGGTCGTCGGCCACCTGCACCGCGGCAGTCAGCAGCCCACCCGGGTTGCTGCGCAGATCCAGCACCAGGCCCTTGAGCTGGCCACCGGACTGCTTCTGCAGCTGCTGCAGGTGCTTCTGGAAGTCCGACCCGGTGTCGGCCTGGAAGGTGCTAAGGCGGATGTAGCCATAGCCCGGCTCCAGCAGGCGGCTGCGCACGCTGGTCACGCGGATGGTCTGGCGGGTGAGGCTGACGTCGAACGGCTTCGGCTTGCCCGCGCGCACGATGGTCAGCACCACCTTGCTGCCGGCCGGGCCACGCAACGGTTCGCTCGCATCAATGGCGCTGATCGGCTTGCCGTCGATGGCGATGATCAGGTCACCGGCGAGGATGCCGGCCTTGGCCGCCGGCGTGTCGTCGATCGGCGAGATGACCTTCATGCTGGCGTTGTCGGGCTGCTGCTGCAACTCCACGCCGATGCCCTCGTAGGCGCCGTTGGCCTGCTCGTCGAAGGCCTGCGCGTCTTCCTTGTTGAAGTACGTGCTGTGCGGGTCGAGGTCGAGCAGCAGGCCGCGCACCGCCGACTGCATCAGCTTCTTGTCATCGACCGGGTCGACATAGGCCGCGCGCACCGCGTTGTACACGGCGACGAAGCGGCGGATGTCCTCCAGCGGCACCTTCGAGGTCACCGCCTCCTCGCTGTTCGCTGCCTGCCCGCTGGTTTCCTTGCTCGGGGCGGGCGCGGTCTGCTGCGCCCAGGACAGCGCCGGCAACAGGGCCAGCAAGAGGGTGGCGGTACGGGCTGCGCGCATGGATCACTCCTGTCGACGTTGGCATCGTGCCCAAGGCACATGCGTCGATTATGCGCGAAGCACAGCTAAATTCCCGTTGAATCCGTCCGCCACGCGACAGCGCCGGATTCAGCGCCGCTGCAGCCAGCTGTCCGGGTTGACCGGCTGCCCGCCCCGGCGCAATTCGAAGTACAGCGCGGTCACGCCCTGGCCACCGGAATTGCCGACCTTCGCCACCGCATCGCCGCGGCTGACCCGGGCACCCGCATCCTTCAGCAGGGTGTCGTTGTGCGCGTACAGGCTCATGTAGCCGTTGCCGTGATCGACGATCAGGATCATGCCGTAGCCGGTCATCCAGTCGGAGAACACCACGGTGCCGTCGGCCACGGCGGTGACGGTGCTGCCGGCGGGCGCGCCGATCAACACACCACTGCTGGTGCGGCCGTCGGGCAGCTTTCCGCCGTAGCGGGCCAACAGGTTGCCCGACAACGGCCAGCCCAGGCCACCCACCTTCGGCGCCGGCGCAGAGGCCACGGCAGGCGGGACCTTGGTGGGCGGCGGTGGCGGCCGGCCCTGCGCGGCAGCCTGGCGTGCGGCACGCTCGGCGGCGGCCTTTTCAGCGGCCGCCCGCCGCGCCGCGGCGCGGCGCTCGGCTTCGGCCCGTGCCGCAGCGGCACGCAGGTTGGCCAGCAGCGTTTCCAGTGCCTTGGCGTCCTGGCCCAGCGCCTGTTCCTTCTCGCGCTGGTCCTTGAAACGCTCATCCAGCGAGGCGACGGTCCTGGCGCGATCGCGACGGTCGGCTTCCAGCGCCGCAGCCTGCTGCTTCTGGTCCTGCTGCGCACCCTGCAGCTTCTGCTTGCGCTCGGCGATCTGCGCCTGCAGCACTTCCAGCTCTTTCAGGTCGGCTGTCAGCGTGGTGATGCGCTGTGCCCGCTCGCGTTGCAGGTAGCGGTGGTAGGCCAGGGCACGATTGGCATCGGCCACCGTGTCCTGCGACAGCAGCAGCTTCAGAGGTGCATGGTTGCGCAGCTGGTAGGCCGCACGCAGCAGGCCGGCCAGCTCGCGATGCTGCTGGGCGAGGTTGGCCTGCAGCGTGCTGCGGCGTTGTTCGGCCTCGGCCAGGGCCCTCCCCTGCTCGCGCAGCGCAGTTTCAGTCTGCGCAAGCGCACGGCCGGTGCGGGCCACCTTCTCGTCCGCCTCACGCAGCTGCTGCGAGGCCTGGCCCCGCTGGCCCTCGATCTGCCTGCGCTCCTGCGCCACGCCCTTCAACTCGCTACGCAGCTTCTGCAGCTTGCGCTCGGTCTCGCGGGTGGTCTGAGCGGCGCCCGGCAACGGCAGCGCCAAGGCGATGGCCAGCCCCAACAGCAGGCAGCGCCCGCCGCGGATGGCGGCGATGTGATGTCGGCGTGATGGGAAGGCGTTGTCGCGCAAGGGCTTTCCAGTGACTTCAGGCAGTTGCAGGGGGTACCGGGGAATGGTGACATCTCCGCACGCGGCCTGCCAGCCGCACATCCATCGAGGTCCCATGAAAACTCTTTCCATTCCGCTGTTGTTGGGCGTCCTGCTCGTTGCCGGCCCCGCCGGTGCCCAGGACAACATCAGCAAGGTCAACGGCAGCATCAGCGCCGAGCCTGGCCAGCGCTACGGCAAGCTGGATACCGTCAACGGCGGTATCCGGGTTGGTGAAGGCGTCGAGACCGGCAGCATCGACACCGTCAACGGCGGGGTCAAGGTGGCCGACCGTGCACGTACCGGCAAGATTGAAACGGTCAACGGCGGCGTACGCCTGGGCCGCGAGGTGATTGCACACGGCAGCGTCAGCACCGTCAACGGCAGCATCTTCACCGATCGCGGCAGCCAGATCGAAGGCGGCGTCGAAACCGTGAACGGTGGCATCGGCCTGGTCGAAAGCCGCGTCGGCAAGGACGTGGAGACCGTCAACGGCGATATCACCGTCGGCATCGGTTCCCAGGTCAACGGCGGTGTGCACGTGCGCAAGCCGAACTTCAGCGTCTCGCTCACCGCCAGCCGCAAGCCGCGCGTGATCGTCGGCCCGAATGCCGTAGTCAACGGCCCCCTGCAGTTCGAACGCGAGGTGGTGCTTTACGTGCATCGCACCGCGCGCATCGGTCCGGTCACCGGCGCCGAACCGATCCCGTTCGACACCGAAACCGCCCCGGCGGACTGAGCGCACCGGACCGCTTGGTTCGGTGATACTCGCTGATACCGGCCGTGCACGACGTGCGGCCGCCCTTTGTTTTCCAGGAATCGACGATGCCCCGCAAACTCCTCCTGTGCCTGGCCGCCGCGGCCGCGCTCAGTGCCTGCAAAGGCGAAGACACGCCGGCCACCGCACCGGCGTCAGCCACCGACACCGCTGCCGCGAAGCCGGCGGCTCATCAGTTCTCCCCCGAGATCAACGCCGGCGACTTCGCCGAGATGGTCAAGACCCTGGCCTCGGATGAATTCGAAGGCCGCGCGCCGGGCAGCAAGGGCGAGGAACTGACGGTCAACTACATCCGCGACCAGATGCAGCGCATCGGCCTGCAGCCGGGCAACGGTGACAGCTGGTTCCAGGACGTGCCGATGACCGAGACCACGGCCGACGCATCGACCGTGCTGAAGATCACCCAGGGTGGCAAGACCACCGAGCTGAAGTTCGGTACCGACATGGTGGTCGGCACCCGTACCGGCCAGGCTGAGGTGAAAGTCGATGCCAGCGACCTAGTGTTCGTCGGCTACGGCGTTGATGCGCCGGAGCAGAAGTGGAACGACTATGCCGGCCAGGACTGGAAGGGCAAGACGGTCGTGATGTTCGTCAACGATCCGGGCTTCCATGTTGACGACGCGAAGCTGTTCGACGGCAAGCGCATGACCTACTACGGCCGCTGGACCTACAAGTTCGAAGAGGCCGCGCGCAAGGGCGCCGCCGCGGCGCTGATCGTGCACGACACCGCCGGTGCCTCCTATGGCTGGGACGTAGTGAAGAACTCCTGGGCCGGCCCGCAGTACGACCTGCCGGCCAAGGATGACCCGGAAGCCCGCATTCCGGTGCAGGGCTGGCTGAGCGCCGACGCCGCCAAGGCGCTGTTTGCCGGTGCCGGCCTGGACCTCGCGCAGGCTTACAAGGATGCGAGCAAGCGCGGCTTCAAGCCGGTGCCGCTGAAAGCCACCGCCGCGGTCGACCTGAAGAGCCAGATCGCGCAGAAGCAGTCGCGCAACGTGGTGGGCGTGCTGCCGGGCAGCAAGCGTGCCGACGAGGCCGTGCTGTACATGGCGCACTGGGACCATCTGGGCAAGCACGAGGGTGAAACCGGCGACAACATCTACAACGGTGCGGTCGACAACGCGACCGGCGTGGCCGGCATCCTTGAGGTGGCCGAAGCCATGGCCCACCAGGATCCGAAGCCGGAGCGCTCGGTGGTGTTCCTGGCGGTGACCCTGGAAGAGTCCGGCCTGCTGGGTTCGAAGTACTACGTCTCCCACCCGACCTTCCCGCTGGACAAGATCGCCGGTGTGATCAACATCGACGCGATGTCGGTGGCCGGCCGTGCCAAGGACGTGACCGTCACCGGCTTCGGCAGCTCGGAACTGGAGGACATCCTCAAGCCGCTGGCTGCAGCCCAGGACCGCACGCTGCATGGTGAGACCTCGGTGCAGAGCGGCTTCTACTTCCGCTCGGATCACTTCAACTTCGCCAAGGCCGGCGTGCCGGCCCTGTACGCCGATGGTGGCGAGGATCTGCGCGAGGGTGGCGTGGACGCCGGCCGCAAGGCCGCAGCGGACTACGGCGCCAACCGCTACCACGGTCCGAAGGACGAGTTCGACGCGTCCACCTGGAAGCTGGACGGGACTGTCGAGGACCTGCAGCTGATGTACGGCGTCGGCAAGGAACTGGCCGGTGCCGATCGTTGGCCGAACTGGTACGAAGGCAACCCGTTCAAGGCAGCCCGCGACGCGATGATGAAGGACAAGGCACCGGCAAAGTAAAGACGGGCCATGCTCGACTGAACATCGTTGAGAGCAGAGCGGCGCCCCACGGGGCGCCGCTTTTCTTTTGCGTACCGTCGGCGGCAGATCCACGATTGGTGTGGATCTGCCGGTAGTGCCGGCCGCTGGCCGGCAATCGATTGGTAGCGGCCAACCTTGGTTGGCGCCATGCTTCCTCGCAGTGGGCCTCCACGCATGGCGTGGATCTACCGGGCCATGTAATGCCATCGGGTTGCCGGCCAGCGGCCGGCACGACCCGCATTTACTGCGCACAAAGAAAAACCCCGCTGCGTGAGCAGCGGGGTTTTGGGTGTAAACCCTGGCGATGACCTACTCTCGCATGGCTTGAGCCACACTACCATCGGCGCAGCTGCGTTTCACTTCCGAGTTCGGGATGGGATCGGGTGGTTCCACA